>DASSAD010000125.1:0-39202 GCA_035685725.1 Amycolatopsis sp.
GATCCGCGCCGTCGGCTTCACCGGCTCCACCCGCGGTGGCCGGGCGCTGTTCGACCTCGCCGCCGCGCGTCCCGAGCCCATCCCCTTCTACGGTGAGCTGGGCAGCGTCAACCCCCTCGTCGTCACACCGGGCGCCGCGGCTGCCCGCGGCGCGGAGATCGGGCGCGGCGCGGCGGAAAGCGTGCTCCTGGGCATGGGGCAGTTCTGCACCAAGCCCGGCATGCTGTTCGTTCCCTCCGGCGCGGACGGCGACGGGGTGGTCGCAGCACTCGAGGAGACCCTCGCCGCGGCCGCGCCGGGCACGCTGCTGACCGGCGGGATCGCCGCCGCGTTCCGCACCGGCACCGGACAGGTGACCGCGCTGCCCGGCGTCGACGTGCTCTGCTCGCGCGCGGGCGAGGACGGGCCGACCGGTCCCGTGCTGGTCCAGGTCGAGGCCGGCCGGATCGACGAGGACCTGTTCGAAGAGCAGTTCGGCCCGTTCGCGGTGGTGGTGCGCTACCACGACACCGCGGACCTGCCCGCGGCGCTGGCGAAGCTGCCGGCCGCGCTGACCGCCACCCTGCACGCCGAAGAGTCCGAAGTGGACCTCGCTGGCGAGCTGTTCGCTCCCCTGCGGGACCGGGTCGGCCGAATCCTGTGGAACGGCTACCCCACCGGCGTGGCGGTGACCTGGGCGATGCATCACGGCGGCCCCTACCCCGCCAGCACCTCGGCCGAGCACACCTCGGTCGGCGCGAGCGCGATCCGCCGCTGGCTCCGAGGCGTGACGTACCAGAACGTGCCTCGTGCCCTGCTGCCCGCCGAGCTCCGTGAAGAAGGCCCCGCCGGGCTTGTCCGCCGGGTCGACGGCCACCTGGAAAACGCCTGACCGACCACCGGGGGCCGGGCCGACCGGCCCGGCCCCCGGGTCGATGCCGGGACGGGCTTTCCCGTCACCGTGTTCGACAACTGAATAACCGCAAAGAAAGGCATCTCGTGTTCGTTTTGCTGCCCACCTACATCGCCCCGATCGAACAGGTCGACGCCCTGCTCACCGAACACCGCGAATGGCTCGAAGAGCAGTACTCCGCGGGACGCTTCCTGTTCGCCGGCCGGCGGGAACCCCGAGAGGGCGGCTTCATCCTCGCCGCCGATGGGGACCGCGCCGAACTCGAACGGATCGCCGCCACCGACCCGTTCGCAGTGGGCGGCGTCGCACGCTATGAGGTGCTGGAGGTGCGGCCCACCGGCGGGATCCCGGGCGTGCTGGACACGCTCGCCCGCCACGGCGTCAAGATCGGCTGAAGGAACCCCGCATGAAGATCACCGCCGTCGTGCCGCATGTCGTCGTGCAGCGGCTCGACCAGCCCTTCGGTATGTCGCAGTGGCTGTGGGACGTGCGCACCAGCTGCCTCGTCGAGATCATCACCGACGAAGGGCTGATCGGCTGGGGCGAATGCTTCGGCCCGGCTGAGGCCAACCGTGCCCTCATCGAGTCCGTTTACGCACCGCTGCTCATCGGCCGCGACCCGCGTGAGCATGTCGCGCTGTGGGAGGCGATGTACAACCGGAACCGGGAGTGGGGCCGCAAGGGCGTGTCCATCACCGCGATCTCCGGGCTGGAAATCGCACTACTGGACCTCACCGGCAAGGCGGCGGAACTGCCGGTTTACCGGCTCTTCGGCGGGAAAGCACCGGAGTCGATCTCGGCGTACGCGTCGAGCTTCTACTACGCGGGCCCGTGGAACGACGATTTCGAGGCGGAAGCCGAACACCTCCTCGGTCTGGGATTCAGCGCGTTCAAGATGAAGGTCGGCGGGCTGACCGTCGACGAGGACATCCAGCGGGTGCGCCGGGTCCGGGCAGCGATCGGACCCGGCGCCCGCTTGGCGATCGACGCCAACCGGGCGCTGACCGCGGCGGAGGCGGTGCGCCTGGGCAGAGGCGTCCAGGACTGTGACATCTGGTTCTTCGAGGAGCCCGTGCTGCCCGAGGACCTCTCCGCCTACCAGGAGGTCCGCGCGAAGCTGGACATTCCCCTCGCCGGCGGGGAATCAGAGTTCACCCGGTGGGGTTTCCGCGATATCCTCCAGCGCCGCAGCGTGGACTTCCTGCAACCCGACGCCACCGCCTGCGGTGGAATCCGCGAAACGCTGCTCATCGCCGGTATGGCCAGCGCACACGGAATCCCGACCTATCCGCACGTCTGGGGTTCCTCGATCACGGTGGCGGCCGCGCTGCACATCGTGGCGGCGTTGCCCGCCGTCGTGCCCTCAACGGCCCGGGAACTGCCCTGGCTGGAGCTCGACCAGTCACCGAACATCTTCCGCGAGCAGCTGTCCTCTTTGGACTGCGGTCCGCGGATGCGGGTGCCCGAGGCGCCCGGGCTCGGCATCGAAATCGACCGTTCGGTGCTAGAGGAACACCGGTACTGACCACTCCCTCCCCATTTCCAACGAAGGAAACCATCGTGGGAACCGCCAAATGGTGGCGCATCGGCGCCGTCCTGATGTTCGGATTGTTCATCGCCTACCTGGACAGGTCGAACCTGTCCATCGCCCTGCCGGGCCTGTCCAAGGATCTCGGCTTCGCGGGGCCGAGCTTCGCCGACACGTCGAGCTGGACACTGACCGCCTTCCTGTTTGGCTATCTCGCCGCCAACCTGTGCGGCGGTTTCCTCACCACCCGACTCGACCCGAAGCTGGCGCTGCTCAGCGCGGTCGCGGTGTTCTCCGCGGCCACTCTCCTGACCAGCATCGTCTCCTCGGTCGGGTGGCTCATCTTCCTGCGCGTGGTGCTCGGTTTCGCCGAAGGCATCTACTGGCCGCAACAGTTCCGGCTGGCCAAGGCGTGGTTCAGCGACCAGGAGATGAGCAAGGGCACCGCCGTAATCCAGTACTACGGGCAGTACCTGGCGCTGGCACTGGGTTTCTTCCTGTTCACCCCGCTCTACGATGGGCTCGGCTGGCGAGCGCTGTTCATTATTTCGGGGCTGGCCGGGCTCGGCCTGGTGGTCCCGCTCTACGCGGTTTTCCTCAGGTCACGTCCGGCCGGCCAGGCGGAGGACGCCGAACCGGCGGTGACACGAGGCCAGGCAGATTCCGGCGCCGACCCCAGGCCCGACTCCAGTCCCGATTCCCGGCCCAGTTCCGCCGCCGACTCCCAGGCCGCTTCCGGTTCCGGTCTGGATTCCATGGCCGACTCCCCGGCCGGTTCCGGGGCCACGAAGGGGCTCAAGGCCTTCGGCGGCAGCAAGTTCGGGTTGCTGGTGTTCAGCTACTTCGCCAACGGCATGTTGTTCTGGGGTATCACGCTGTGGATTCCGCTGGTGCTGCAGTCGCTCGGCTTCACCGGTGGGTCCCGCGGGCTGTTCGCCGCGCTGCCCTATCTGCTTTCCCTGGTGCTGACCGTGCCGATGATGGCGTTGAGCGACCGTACCGGAAAGCGGGTGCTGATCGCCTCCTCAGGATTGCTCGTCGGTGGTGCGTTCGTCGGCTGTCTTCCGCTGGTTTCCAGTCCGGCCGCGAAACTGGTGATGATCTGCATCGGCATGGGCTACTTCACCGCGACCTACACCTCCAATCTGTGGGCCATCGCGGTGAACGACCTACCGCCGCGGGTGATCGGACCGGCAACCGGCATCATCAACGGCTTCGGCGCCGGTGGCGG
Source organism: Amycolatopsis sp. (assembly GCA_035685725.1). GTDB lineage: Bacteria > Actinomycetota > Actinomycetes > Mycobacteriales > Pseudonocardiaceae > Amycolatopsis_E. The sequence goes on from DASSAD010000125.1 coordinate 3,652, forward strand.
CGGAATCGTCGCCGGACTTGTCGTGGGCCAGCTACGCGCCGCGACGGGTTCGTACCTGCCGGGGTTCGCGGTGCTGGGCGTCGTCGCGGTCATCGGTGGTTTCGCCCTCCTGTGGTACGGCCGCCTGCGGGCCCGCGCACTGCGGTCACCGTCGACGAGCACTGCCACCGCCACCGCCTGAGGCCCACTGCTTGGGCACTATTTGGGGCACTCTGTCCGCGTGGCCGCCGAGGCACTGACCCGGCGGCCACGCTCCGGCGTGGGCGCCGGTACCCGGCGCAACGAGTTCACGGACACCGCCGAGTGCCCCAGGATCCCCACCACCGAGTTTCACCGGGATCCCGCCACCGAATCACCGGAATCCCCACCACCGGGTTCGCCCGGGTCCCGAACATCGCCCGGGTCACCGGACAACACCGGTTTCAGGCGGCACGATCGAGTTCACACGGCACCTCCGAGTTTTCTTGCGACGACGTGCGCGGCACCGTCCTCCACCTCGATCTGTTGGCGAGCCCGCGGTCACACTCCCGGTAGGACGGCTCGGCGACAGTCGCCCACACGCCGGCCCCCTCCCCCGCAGATCGTCGCACCACGCGATCATCTTGCTGATTCCCGAGACCGGGAGCAGTGGCGCCTTCACGGGAACCGAAGGTCTCGTAGGCCAGTTCGAGGTCGCGACACCGGGCGATCGAGATCGTCATGAGGGTCTCCTTGCCGCATGGCGTTCCCATGGGCTACGAACATCCGATCCGGACGCGATGATGGTCTTCATTCTCTCCGCCTTCTTGCCAGTTCGAACCGCGTCACCCACCCGGCGCGATGGCCGAGCACATCGAATGGGGGCGCACGCGATCAGCTCCGGCCTCCAGCGGACTTGTGCAGTGCCGTGTCCGGCAGCGGCAACACGCTGAACTCGCCGCTCAGTGTCCATAGTGGATAATCAACAGGATCGAGCCATGCACACGATCGCCCGGTAGTCACTGCCCCACCGTTCGTCCAGACGATGCCGGTGAGGTAGCCACGGTGACAGCGCCGGCGATCGGATCCTTTTCGCGAAGTGGTGCGGCACAACACCTTTGGCCCAAGGCGCCATGGTGTCGTCGGACGCGTGCGGACACTTCACGCTCGGCCATCAGATCGATCATGCGGTCCACGATCCGCGCACGCCTCACTTGTTCCGCGAAGATGTAGCGCGGACCGGCCTTATGGTCGCCCGCACCGCCTGAGAAGAAACCGACCGGTCGACAGTGGTCAAGGTCCCTTTCCTCGACCAAGGTGAAGCCCGGGCGCAGACCGGGAGAGCCGCAATGCCGGGTACGGCGGCGGACGAGCGGACCAGGCCGGATACAGGGAACCGAGCAGACGACGGACATCACCACGAAGTCGGCAACCCGGCGGCTCCAGCGAGAGGGCAGGGACCCCGACCAGGGATGCCGGGATGGCGACTGCAACCACGACCGACTCCCTCCCGGATCCCGCAAAGGGCGACAGGGGCGACATGCGAACTCCCAACATTGCGTTCGCCAGGCCGAGGGGTGTCCATCTCAGCACCCAGCTGACGAACTCGGATCTATCGGACATGCCACCACCATAGCGAACACTTGAGCGTATGTCACCTACGAATTTTCTCCCAAAAACCGTGAGCGTCATAATTTGGCGATTTAATTCGAAAGAGTGAAGTCATCACGATCAACACTCAGTCTCAGGGAAGAGGCGAACACGCAGAGCGCGTTCCACGCCGATCTTGACGACATCCGATCCCCCACTGGGTGTCGAAATCCGAGATCCGGCAAGGTGTTGAGGTGCCCGGCAGGGGTTTCGCGCCCGACAAGAGTGACCCCTGAGCAACAGAACGGGCATCAGCCACCACTCGTAAAGCCGCGTTGCGCACCCGACAAGACGGATGTCTGGAAGCGCTTCCCGAGGTCAGCTCGAAAAAGCCGACCGCCCGAGGGAAATCGGCCTTGACAGCGCCGTCGTTTTCCGGGCAACATCCGAGAAATCACCTCCGCCGCAGTGGGTCGGTACACCGCATTGCCGCACCGGCGGCACGGCCCGTGGGCCCGGAATCGCCGGACACGGACGGGCGGCGGGGTGTGCTGAAAGGAGATCGGCGTGTCCATCTCGGCTTCCGGATCCCACCGCCCCATTGCCCCGGGCGATCCCCCGTCGCGGCCCGCTCCGGCCGAGGCCGGGGCACGGCCGATCACGCGCCGGAAACTGTTGCGAGCCGGCCTCGGCGGCGCGGCCGGCCTTGCCGTCGCGCCCGCGCTGGCCGCCTGCGGCGGTTCCCCGGGAGACGGCAAGGCCAAGGTGCGGCTGTGGACCTGGTACACCTACCAGCGCGAGCAGTGGCCACGGCTGATCGAGGAGTTCGAGCGCGGCCACCCCACCATCACGGTGGAGCACCGGCTGTTCGGCAGCACCGATGCCTACCTGCCGGCCCTTCAGGCGGCCGTGGCGGGCGGGAATCCCCCGGAGATCTTCGCGCCACACGTCCTCGCGCTCGAATACGGCAAAGCGGGCATCTCGGCCGATCTGAACAAGGAACTAGGACCGGGCTTTCTCACCGATTTCATCGACTCCGCCAACCAGCAGTACACCGACGCGGGCAGCCAGTACGCGGTGGGCTGGATGGCACAGACCTTCGGCATCTTCTACAACCCCCGACTCCTCTCCGCCGCCGGCGTCGACCCACCCGAAACCTGGGACGAGCTGATGGCGGCCGCGTCCGCGATCAAGACCAGGACCGCGTCCCTGCCCTGCGTGCTCACCAACAATCCGGGCACCAACGGGATCGACTTCTTCTGGCCGCTCATCACACAGGTCACCGACGACCCTGGCTACGTGCTCCGCCTCGACCGTCTGGAAGGCGGAGCACGATGGACGGACCCTCCGGTCATCGCCGCACTCCAGCTGGTGGACCGGCTCGTTCGCGGCGGCACCTTCCAGAACGGGATCAACGCCACCCAGACGGCGCAGGCCGAGCAACTGTTCTACACCGGCCGCGCGGCCATGCTCTTCATGGGCTCGTGGCTTCCCCAGGACATCAGGCAACAAGCGTCTCCCGAGTTCGCCCAGCTCTACCGGGTGACACAGACGCCTTCCCTGCGCGCGGGCGGGAAACACTGGTGCGCCAACCAGGCGGGTGCGGGACTCGCGGTCAGCGACACGAGCGGCAACAAGGCAGCCGCACTGGAGTTCCTCCAGTTCCTGTACCAGACCGAACGCTACGTCCAGGTGATGAACGACTCGTTCAGCATGCCCTCGACGAAATCGGCCGCGGAACGGGTCTCGGACCCCACGCTCCAGCAGATGACGTCCTGGCTGCTCGCCGGGAACGGCGCGCCGCACATTCCCTTCGGTGAGGGCTCGGCGGGGACCGCCGATCCACTCGCGGCACTGATCGGGGGACAGTCGAGTCCACGACAGACAGCGCAGCAGATGCAGGAAACAGTGGAAAGGGCACGAAAATGACGGCGACAACGGTGTTGCCGAACGACGACGAGCCGGCGCGTGCCCCGAGACGCGCCAAACAGCGCGGCAGGCCGGGCGGCCGATCCTGGGCCGGATACCTGTTCGTCCTCCCGACCGTCGTGCTGTTCCTCGCCTTCGTCGCCTGGCCGATGGTGCGGGCGGTCTACTACAGCTTCACCATCTACAGTGGCTACGGGACACCGAGATTCGCCGGGCTCGACAACTTCGCCCGGCTCGGCCAGGACCCGGTGTTCCGCGACGCCCTGATCGCCACCCTCGTCTTCACGGCGGCCACCACGATCCTGCAGACCGTCTTCCCGATGGCGGTGGCGGTCCTGGTCGCCACGCTGTGGCGCAGAAGCGGCGTCATCGTGCGCACGATCCTGTTCCTTCCCAGCGTGATCTCCTTCGTCGTCACGGCCATCCTGTGGCAACTGATCTACGACCCGAACCTGGGCGTGCTCAACCGGATGCTGACGAGCCTCGGCCTGTCCGGTCTCACGGAACAATGGCTGGGCAACCCCGCCACCGTGCTTCCGGCCATCATCGTCGTTTCGTTGTGGCAGTCGCTGGGCCTGTACATGCTGATCTTCTTCGCCGGCCTGCAGGGCATCGACCCGACCCTGTACGAGGCGGCGCGCATCGACGGCGCGAACGCCTGGCAGCGTCTCGTCCGGATCACGGTGCCGAACCTGCGCACCATCACCGGTCTGGTCATCACGCTCAACGTCATCAACGGCATGAAGACCTTCGATCTGATCTTCGTGATGACGCAGGGTGGCCCGCACCACGCGTCGGACGTGCTCGGCACGTACCTGTACAGCCTGGCGTTCGGGACGCTGGGCGGTTCCGTTCCCCAGATCGGGTACGGAACGGCGGTCAGCATCGTCGTCGTGGCGCTGTGCGCGATCGCCGTGCTGGTGCAGTTCGCAGTCAACCGGAGGAACGCCGATGCTTGACGATCCGGTGCTGGAACCCGCACGCCGCGACGCGGTAATCCGGACCCCGCGACGTCGTCGCCACGAGGCCGGGGCCGCTGCGGCGTTGGGGCGGGTGTCGACCGTGTCGGTGCTCGTCGTGCTGTGTGTGGCGATGGTGGCCCCGCTGGTGTGGATGGTGCTCACCTCGCTTCGCCCTGGAAACACGGTCTTCGACGGGCCCCTCATCCCGTCTTCGGTCACCGGTGCGGCCTACCGGCGGGCCTGGCAGGAGATCTCCTTCGGCACGCACTTCCTCAACAGTCTCGGCATCACCGCGGTCACGGTGGCGGTGGTCGTCGCGCTGTCCGCGGTCGCCGGTTACGCGTTCGCGAAGCTGCGGTTCCGCTTCCGGCAGGTCATCTTCTTCGGATTGCTCACCACGCTGATGATGCCCGCACCGGCGCTGATCATCCCGGTGTTCCAGATGCTTCGGACCCTCCACCTTGTCGACACCCGGTTCGGGCTGGTGCTGGTCTACGTGGCCACGTCGCTGCCGTTCGCCGTATTCCTGATGCGCGCTTTCTTCTCGACGCTGCCGGACGAACTCATCGACGCCGCGCGCGTCGACGGTGCCGGCGAACTGCGGTTGTTCTGGCAGGTGATGCTCCCGCTGGCGTGGCCGGGGCTGGCCACCGTGGTGATCTTCCAGTTCCTGCAGACCTGGAACGAGTTCCTGTTTGCCAATACGATCATCCAGACACCGGAGAACCTGCCCCTGCAACCGATGCTCTACTCGCTGGTGGGCCAGTACTCGACCAACTGGCCGGTGCTGACCGCCGCGCTGACCATGTCCGTCGTCCCGATCATCGCCGTCTACGTCCGCATGCAACGACGGTTCGTCGCGGGCATGACGCTGGGCGCCGTCCAGCACTGACCCGAGTCCGATCCGCATCCAGGAGGGAAACCGCGTGCACAGTCATCCCATGTCCTTCGTCGACGCCAACGTCGCGGATCTCGACCGCTCGGTGGACTTCTACCGCGGCCTGTTCGACCTGCCCTCGCCCGGCATCTCCGAGGATACGGGTGGGCGACGGCGGGCGGAGCTGTCGGCGGGCCCCGCCGTGTTGCGGCTCACCGAGGTCGGGCCGGACGGGGCGGCCGGCGACTGGATCACCGACGACCTGCAGAAAGGCTTCCGGCACATCGGTTTCAAGGTGAGTGACCTGGATGCGCGGGCAGACCGCGTGCGGGCCGCAGGCGTGCCGTTCCACCTGGAGCCGACAGACGCGGTGGGCGGTGTGCGGATCGCGTTCTTCCAGGACCCCGACGGGCTGATGCTGGAGTTCATCCAGGGCACCCTGACCTACCACAAGGTGTGGAGCGAACGGCTGCGCTCGGCCGAACGGGACATGCCGGTGCCCGACACGCCGCGCTTCGACCACGTCGCGGTGACGGTGCAGGACCTGGACCGCGCGCTGCGGTTCTATTGGGAGACCTTGGGATTCGACGTGATCGGCCAACTGTTCCACGAGCAGGACCCACGTGGTTTCGTGATCACCTACCTTCGGGCCGGTGACACCGTGCTCGAGCTTTTCACCTACGACGCCGCGAAATCCGGCCCTTCCCGGCCTGGAGACGACGAGTTCGGCTTTTCCACGATCGGATTCGATACCGACGAAGGGGAAGCGTCCGCGGCGCGGCTGAAGGAAGCGGGCGCACAGTCCTCCGCAACGGCTTTCGACCGTTCGTGGCAACGGTTCCTGGATCCGGACGGGATTCCCCTCACCCTGCGGACCGCCCGATGAACGTCTCCGTTCCGCAGAATTGGCTGCGCCCGCTGGGCGACACCGGGCTGACCGTATCGGCGGTCTGCGCGGGCGGCAGCCTGATCGGCAGCATGCCCGAGACCTTCGGCTACGAGGTGCCGCGCGAGCAGGGAATCGCCACGGTACGGCGAGTGCTGACCGGCCCCATCACCTTCCTCGACACCTCGAACGGCTATTCGGCTGGTGAGAGCGAGCGGCGGATCGGGGCGGCGTTGTCGGCCGCCGGCGGGCTGCCGACGGACTTCGTCCTCGCCACGAAAGTCGACCCGTCCCCGGACGGTGACTTCTCGGGCGACCGGGTGCGGGCCTCCCTGGAAGAAAGCCTGGAACACCTTGGCCTGTCCCGGGTTCAGCTGCTGTACCTGCACGACCCGGAACGGATGGAGTTCGACTACGCCATGGCCCCGGGCGGACCGGTCGACGCCCTGGTGGAGTTGCGCCGACAGGGCCTGGCGGAGCACATCGGGGTGGCCGGAGGCCCGGTGCCGTTGCTGCGCCGGTACGTGGAGACCGGCGTGTTCGAGGTACTGATCACGCATAACCGCTGGACGCTGGTCGACCGGTCCGCGGGCGGCCTGATCGACCTCGCCGGGCAACACGGGGTCGCCGTCGTCAACGCGGCCGTCTTCGGCGGCGGGGTGCTGGCGCGAGGTGCCGGGGCGCTGAAGAAGTACGCCTACCGACAGGCTCCGCCGGAGATCGTCGAACGCATCCAGCGGATGGAACAGATCTGCGCGCGGTTCGACGTGCCGCTCGCCGCCGCGGCACTGCAGTTCTCGGTTCGGGACCCGCGGATCGCCGCCACGATCGTCGGCTTCTCCCGACCGGAACGGGTCGACGAGACCGTTCGCTCCGCGGCCTGGCCAGTTCCGGAGGAGGTGTGGGAAGAGCTGGAACCGCTGGCCGCGCCGCCGGAATTCTGGCTGGACCCACCCCGACCATGACCCGTGTCGGACGCGCGGGCCGCGGCAACCGGGGATCCGCAGTGGCGGTGCACCGGGATCGACAGCCGCGGTAGCCGGGGATCCGGAGTGGAGGGCACCGGGGTCTGCAGCGGCGGATGGCCGGGGATCCACAGTGGGGGGCACCGGGATCGGCAGTGGCCGGATCCCCACTCGAGGGCACCGGGATCGACAGTGGCCGGGGATCGACAGCGGCAGTGCACGGGGATCCTTCGGGCGAGGCCGGTGGATTCACCGCGGCGGTCATACGGCGGATCCGTTGGTGCACAGGGGATCCAGCGGTGCACGGAGACCGGCGATGCACGGGGACCGGCGGTGGCAGTGCACGGCGGGATCCACAGGGTAGCGGCAAACGGGTGATGCGCGGGCCTCTACAACCGAGGATGAGAGGGCACAGCAAGCGAGTAAGAGAAAGTGCAGGAAGTGAACAACGGAGGGCGCAGGAAGCGAGGATGAGCGGGCCGGAGTGAGGGTGCGCCGCGGTGCACAGGGGATCCGCGGGCCGGGAACAACGATCGCCGGCGGCGAACCGGCGCCGAGCGCGCGGCGGCGAGCGTTGCCTGAGGTGCTGGAGCGGGCTGCCAGCGTCCACACTCCCATCGCGATCGCGATCGCGATCGCGATACCGCCCGCTCCGTCCTCACCCCGGCCCGTTCCCCGGCGTGTCTCCCGTCGTCCTGTCCTTCTGCGCCGCCGGCCGCGCCGCCTGGCCGACCTCGCCCGCCGCCACCGTAGCGTGCCGCACCGGAGACCTCACCGACCGGACGGGAGAACTCGGCAACCGGAACAGCGGGCACAGCCACCGGACGGGAGAACTCGCCGACCGGAACGGGGGACACGGGGGGCGGGAGGAGGGGACACGGCCGGGGTGTCGGGGCGGAGGTCGTGATCCGCGCTACTTCGGGAATTTTTCGAGAACTCCGCCGGAACGGTTTTCCCGGGCGCCGGAAATGGGCCGGGGTAATGTGCCGGCCCGGCACGGCGGGCGCGTTCGTCGGTGCCGTGACGTTGCTCTCAACGGGTGAAACGGGTCACGCCGGATCAAGGAGTGGAACGGTTTCGCCTTTGCTTCACCGGACCAATACAGTGATTTCGACAGTCACTGTGATCTTCTTTGGAGCGTTCAAATGTCCGCGACCACCGACCGGTCACCCGGCGGAGGGTTCTTCTCTCCAGCCCCCACCTCGTGTGCCGCGCCGGTGCCCGCACCGGAGGAACCCGTCCGCGTGGTGCCGCTGGTCGTCGCCGGTGTCCTCGCTGTCGCATTGAGCTGGTACGTGTGGTCCTCCTTCGGCGGCAAGTTCGGGTCCTTGCTGGTGATCGGCCTGTTCCTCGGGCTGGCGCTGTTCCACTCCCGGTTCGGGTTCACCTCGGCCTGGCGGCAACTGGTCGCCGTCGGCAACGGCACCGGGGTGCGTGCCCATGCCGTCCTGCTGGGCACCACGGCGACTCTGATCGCGCTGATCGCCGGGACGGGTACCGGATTGTTCGGCGCGACACCGAAATTCACCCCGTCGCCGATCGGCCTCGCGCTCTTCGTGGGCGCGACGCTGTTCGCGATCGGTATGCAGCTGGGCGGAGCGTGCGCGTCCGGCACGCTGTTCGCGGTCGGGGCCGGGCAGTCGACGATCGTGCTGACCCTCGGCGGGTTCATCACCGGGTCCGTGATCTACACGTGGGCGTACCCGGCCTTCACCGGCTGGCCCCAGGTTCCCGGGCTCGTGCTGGCCGATCACGTCGGCTGGTGGGGTTCGTGGGCGATCACCATCGTCGCGCTGCTGGCGGTCGCGGCGGTCAGCCGCGTCATCCAGGCCCGCCGCACCCCGCCGCCGGTCGCCCCCGTGCCCACCGCGCGCGGTTTCGCGCGGTTGTTCCGGGGTTCCTGGCCGCTGCTGACCGGCGCCATCGTGCTGGCGGTGCTGGCCGCGGCGGTCGTGCTGGTGTCGGGTGGCCCGTGGGGAGTCACCTCCGCTTTCGCCCTGTGGGGCGCGAAGCTCCTGCAGCTGCTGGGCCTTCACCCCGAAACCTGGGACTACTGGCGTGCGTCGGCCAACGCCAAGTCGCTGGCCGCTCCGATCTGGACGGACAAGACCAGCCTGACCGACATCGGCATCATGATCGGCGCCGCGGTGGCCGCCGCGGCGGCGGGGACGTGGAAGATCCGGGCCGAGATCCCCTGGCGGACCGCGGTGGCGGCCGTGCTGGGCGGCATCCTGATGGGCATCGGTGCCCGGCTCGCCGGAGGGTGCAACATCGGCGCCTACCTCGCCGGGGTCTCCACCGGTAACCTGTACGGCTGGCTCTGGGGCCTGTTCGCGCTCGGCGGCACCTGGATCGGACTGAAGATCCGCCCGCTGTTCGGTCTGGGCAACCCGGTTCCCACCGACAGCATCTGCTGATCCGCGGCACGCGGACAAGCCCCGGCCGGAACCGGCCGGGGCTTCTCGCAGCAGTTGCCGCGGTGACCGAGATACCCGCCGTGACCGAGGTCGAACCGCGGCGACGACTCCGGGATCGGCCTCAGCTCGCGGAAAGTCCCCACGTGCTGGACATCGCCCACGCCGCGCACAGGTTGACGTCGAGGATGTAGGGCCCGGCCTGGCCGCACTGGGTCGCACCGGTGCCCGGGTCGACCGGTTGCCCGTGCCCCATGCCGGTGATCGTGTAGGTCTCGACCACGGTGCGCCCGGAGCCGTCGCGGTAGACGGCGTGGGGGTAACCGGCCACGGTGTCGGTCGCCGACGGCGTCGTGGAAATGCCCTGCACGGCTGTCCACTGTTCCATCAGTTCACGCTGGTTGACCGGCGCGACGGTGTAGTCGGCGGTGCCCTGCCAGATGCTCACCGTCGGCCACGGCCCGGAGTAGGACGAGGCCGCGCGTACCTTGGCCGCCCACTGGGCGGGTGTCAGGTCCTTCCCCGGATACATGCAGGAATAGGCGTCGAGCGAGCTGGTCGCGCACCCATAGGGCAGTCCGGCCACGATGCCGCCGCCGGCGAACAGATCCGGGTAGGTGGCCAGCATGGCCGCGGCCATGCCGCCACCAGCGGACAGTCCGGTGACGTAGACCTGCTTCGGGTCGGCCCCCGAATCGTTGATCGCCCACTGCACCATCTGCGCGATCGACTCCACCTCACCCTGCCCGCGGGTGATGTCGGGCTGAGAAAACCAGTTGAAGCACTGGCTGATGTTGTTCATCGCGGTCTGCTGGGGCAGGACGAGCGTGAAACCGTCCCGCTGCGCCATTTCCACCCAGCCGGAACCCTGCCCGTAGCCGGTGGCGTTCTGGGTGCAGCCGTGCAGCGCCACCACCACCGGACGACCCGCGGCGAGCCCGTCCGGACGATACTCGAACATCTGCAGCGCGCCGGGATTGCTCCCGAACCCGGTGACCTGCCGGATGGTGGCGGCCGAGGCGGGGGTCACGCCGATGGCGAGCATCGCCCCCAGCATCAGGAACAACAACAGGAGTCGGCGCATGCCGATCACCTCCTTGTGATCAGGTATGCACCGAGGGTAGGTCCTCCCCGCAGGGCGGTTCGACGGTCTGGACCACCACACTCGCGTCCGGGTTTGTGTAGACGCCAACCATGGCCCCCGGTCGCGCTCCCGGCCTACCTTTTCCCGAGGCGACAAGGAGGTTTGCCGTGCCGAGCAGATTCGCGCTGGCTGTCACCCTGGCCGTCACCCTGGCCGTCGCGCTGGTCGTGCCCGCCGCCGCGGCCGCCACCGGATCGGGCTGCGGCGCCCGGGCCGTCACCGTCCCCGGAGCCGCGTACCAGGAGTCCGCGTGTCTCGCCGACCTGACCACGACGGGCACGCTGGCCACCGGGCACACGGTGGCCGCGGACTGGGCCGGTCTCACCTCGGCCGGGCTGCCGGTGCCCGGCCCGGTGCCGGGACTGCAGATCGACGGGTACTTTCCGGACGACTCCACCACGAACACCAACCACGGCTGGAACCACGACGCGCAGTTCGTGCTGCGGCTGCCGCGGAACTGGAACGGCGGGCTGGTCGTCACCGGCTCACCGGGCAACCGCCGGCAGTACGCGAACGACCGTGCCATCGCCGACCAGGTTCTGGCCGAAGGGTATGCCTTCGCCGCGACCGACAAGGGAAACACCGGCTCGGATTTCTTCACCGACGGAAAGCAGCCCGGCGACGCCATGGCGGAGTGGAACTTCCGGGTCACCCAGCTCACCATCGCGGCCAAGGCCACCCTGACCCGCTACTACGGGCGTCCGCCCGTACGCACCCTCGCCGCGGGCCTGTCCAACGGCGGCTACCTGGTGCGCTGGCAACTGGAGAACCGGCCCGAGCTCTACGACGGAGGTGTCGACTGGGAAGGGACGCTGTGGACCCAGCAGGACAATCCGCTGACCTTCCTTCCCCCGGCGCTGCGCGGCTATCCGGATGATCCACAATCCATTGTGGACGCCGGGTTCGCGCCGGGATCGGAGTTCCTGTGGGCCTACCACTACCAGGTCTACTGGGATCTCACGCAACGCATCTACCGTGCGGAGTTCGATCCCGGCTACGACGGCGACCTCGCCGCCGGAATCCCGTTCTGCACCAGTGGTACCCCGTATTGCGACGCCGACTACGACTACGCCGCCCGTCCACCGGCGGTGCACCGCGCGGTCGAGAAGATCGCGCTGACCGGCCGGATCGGCAAGCCGCTGATCACCCTGCAGGGCACCCTGGACAGCCTGCTGCCCATCTCCCGGGACTCCGACATCTACGACCGGATGATCCAGGCCGCCGGACGGGGGTCGCTGCACCGCTACTACCGCATCGAAGACGGCAATCACGTCGACGGGCTCGTCGACACCTACCCCGACCTCCTTCGCCCGCTCGCACCGTGTTTCCGCAGCGCGTTCGCGGCGCTGGAAGGCTGGCTGAACGGCCGGCAACCCCCACGGTCGGCGACGATCGCGCGCCCAGCCGGTGCGTCGCCCGCGGAACTGGCCGCCTCCTGCACGCTCTCGTGAGGCCGGGCGGCGATCAGTGCCGCAGCCGGTGCAGTCGCAGGGCGAGCTGGATCTCCAGCGCTCTCGCCGGGAGCTGCCAGTCCTCGCCCAGCAGGGAACCGATCCGCTCCAGCCGCTGCACGACGGTGTTGACGTGGACATGGAGGGCATCCTTGGCCCGGGTCAGGTTGCCGCCCGCGGCGAAATAGGCGTCCAGGGTCCGGGTCAGCTCCGTGCCACGACGGCTGTCGTAGTCCAGCACCGGGCCCAGCTCGCCGCGCACGAACCCGGCCAGGTCGGACCGGTCGGCCAGCAACACCCCGAGAAAACCCAGGCCCCCGGCCGAGGCGCCCTCGCCGGAGCGGCCCAAAGCCAGCAGCGCACGCAGGCAGCGCACCGCCTCGCCATGCGCCACGGCGATCGCGGACGGCCCGCCCGCCGGGCCCGCCGCACCGACCGTCACCGGATTGTCCACAGTGGAACCCAGTTCCGCGGCGACCCGGCGGGAAAGCGCTTCCGGATCTTCGGCGCGGGCGAGCAGCACGACCTCGTCCGCATGCAGCCCGGCGAGCACGGCGTGGCGGGCGGCGAGCATCGCCAGCCGCGTCCTCGGCACCGCCTCGGCATGCGCGACCAGCACGACATGGGGCTCCGCGAGGTCCACCCCCAGCCGGGCGGCGCGGGCGAGCAGCGCCGCCGGATTCCGGTCGGGCGCGGTGAGCAGGTCGGTCAGCAGTTCGCCGCGCACCTCGTCCTCGGCCTTCGCGACGGAACGCCGCAGCATCAGCAGCAGGGCGGTGACCACCGCCGCCCGTTCGAACAACCGCCGGTCGGCGTCCAGGAGATCTTCACGGCCGGCCAGCACGATGCTGCCGAGCGGTTCACCTCCGGCCTGCACGGCGCACACCCAGAACCCTTCCGTGGCAACGGAACGGCCCGTGGCACGGGAAGCGGCGACCACCTCCGCGCCCGGAGCGGGCGGGGCCTGTCCCGCGTGGGCCAGCTCAGCGCCTTCGGCGTCGTAGAGACCGATCGCACCGTGCAGGACATCGGCCACCGCGGCCGCCACCTCCGGCACGTCACCGCCACGCAGGACCAGTTCCATCAGCCGGTCGTGCGCCTCCTCCGCCCGGTGCATGGCCGAGCTGTGCGAACTGATCTCGTCCAGCAACCGCGCGTTGTCCAGCGCGATGGCGGCATGGTCGGCCAAGGAGGACAGCAGCGCGACCTCGTCCGGCGTGAACTCCCGCGGGGTGCGATGCGAGGCGTAGAGCACCCCGATCACGGCGCCGCCGCCCAGCGACAGCGGCACCCCCAGGATCGCGGCGAGCCCCTCGTCGCGAACCGCGTCGTCGATCGGGCCGGTGTGCTGGAACCGGTCGTCGGGGAAGTAGTCCGAGCTGGCGTAGGGACGCGCGGTCTGCGCCACCAGACCGCCGATCCCCTCACCCATCCCGAGCACGACCTCCTTGAACAACTGCGACACGCAGCCGTCGGTCACCCGCATGTACGTCCGCCCCGCGGCCTCGTCGTTGAGGCTCAGATACGAAACGTCGGCGGCCAGCAGGGTGCGCGCCCGCCGCACGATCGAGCGCAACACCGCGTCCGGGTCCCGGAGGCGCGCGAGATCGCTGGCCGTGTCGAACAACGCGGTCAGTTCGGCCTCCCGGCGACGGTGCGCGCTCAGCGTCGCGTGGATGCGCAGCGCCAGTTCGGTCGCCTTGCCCAGGCTCGGGTTCGCGGCACCCGCCTCGGCGAGCTGCTCGCTGCTCGCCCCGCCCGCGAGCAGGTCGAGCAGCCGCACCAGGTCATCCACCGGCCCAGTCTCCCACCGGGCGAGCTCAGCGCGCGGCGGCCGGTTCGGCCGAAACCGCGTCCTCGTGCAGCGAAGTCCTGGTGGTCTCCCGCGCGGCGGCCACCGCGATCAGCGTGATCACGCACATCGCGACCAGGTAGAGCGAAACCGGTACCGTGCCGCCGAAGCCCTCGAACAACGCGACCGCGACGATCGGCGCCGGCGCCCCCGCGACGATGGACGACAGCTGACCGCCCACCGAAAGCCCGGTATAGCGGACGCGGGTGGTGAACTGTTCGGCGAAGAACGCGGCCTGCGGACCGTACATCGCGCCGTGCAACAGCAGGCCGATCGTGGCCGACAGCACGACAAGGGCCGGGGACCGCGTGTTCATGAGCGCGAAGAACCCGAACGCCCAGCCGACCATGCCGACGGCGCCGAACAGGTAGACCGGCTTGCGGCCGACCCGGTCGGACAAGGCGCCCCACAACGGGATCGTCACGAAGTGCACCGCCGAGGCGATCAGGACCGCGTCGAGACCGACCGTTTTGCTCAGCCCCAGCCCGGTCGTGACGTAGACGAGGATGAACGCGGTCAGCACGTAGTAGGCGACGTTCTCGGCCATGCGCGCGCCGATCGTGACCAGCACCTGCCGCCAGCAGTCGCGGAACACCTCCACCACGGGGACGTGGCGTGCGTCGCCCCGGAGCGCGGCCTTTTCGCGCGCGGCGAGGAACACCGGCGACTCGCTCACCGACAACCGGATCCACAGCCCGATGATCATCAGGACACCGGAGATCAGGAACGGGATCCGCCACCCCCACGCGACGAACGTGGCGTCGGACTGCACTGCGGCGAGGACCGCCAGTACCGCGGTCGCCAGCAGGTTGCCGCCCGGAGCACCGCATTGCGGCCACGACGCCCAGAACCCCCGGCGGGCGTCGTCACCGTGCTCGGAGACGATCAGCACGGCGCCACCCCACTCGCCGCCCAGCGCGAACCCCTGGATCAGCCGCAGGAGGGTGAGCAACACCGGAGCGGCCGCCCCCACCGTCGCGTAGGTCGGCAGCAGGCCCATCAAGCAGGTCGACGCGCCCATCAGCACCAGGCTGAAGACCAGCAGCGTCTTGCGGCCCAGCCGGTCACCGAAGTGCCCGAACACCAGACCGCCCAGCGGCCGGGCGAGAAACCCGATGGCGTAACTGGCGAAGGACAGCAACGTCCCGGTGAGCGGGTCGGCCGTGGGGAAGAACAGCTTGTTGAACACGAGCGCGGCCGCGGAGGTGTAGAGGAAGAAGTCGTACCACTCGATGGTGGTCCCGATGAGGCCGGCGGCGACGATCTTGACGATCGAACGGCGCGGGGAACGCGCGGGCGGGTCGGGGTGCACTGTCAACACTCCTTTGTGTCACGGTGTCTTCGAGTCGCTGGGTCTTCGAGCTTGGTCGTGGCGGTCCTGGGGAAGTCAGCCGGCGGTCCACCCGCCGTCCATGGTCAGCGAGGCCCCGGTCAGGTGCCCCGCGTGGGCACCGCACAGCCACCGCACGAGCCCGGCGACCTCGGCCGGATCGATCAGTCGTTTGATCGCGGCCCGCTGCAACAGCACCTGGTCGACGACCTGTTCGGGCTCCAGTCCGTGCGCGGCCGCCTGCGCGCTGATCTGGTCGCGCACCAAGGGGGTGTCCACATAGCCCGGATTCACGCAGTTGCTCGTGACCCCGTGCGGCGCACCTTCCAGTGCGGCCACTTTGGACAGTCCTTCCAGGCCGTGCTTCGCTGCCACGTAAGCGGATTTGAACGCGCTGGCCCGCAGGCCGTGCACGCTGGAGATGTTGACGACGCGGCCCCAGCCCCGCGCGTACATGTGCGGCAACACCTTGCGGATCAGCAGGAACGGCGCGGTGACCATGACCTGCTGGATCCTGGTGAAGATCTCCGGCGGAAACTCCGGCAGCGGGGCGATGTGCTGGAACCCGGCGTTGTTGACGAGAATGTCGACCTCGGCGGGCAAGGCCTCGATCGCGGCCGGGTCGGCGAGGTCGGTGGCGTGCGCCCAGCCGCCGGTCTCGGCCACGACCCGTGCGGCGGCGGCGCCGTCGATGTCCACCACGTGCACCTTGGCCCCGGCGTCGGTCAGGGCCTGGACACAGGCCAGACCGATCCCACGGCCGGCACCGGTGACCAGCGCGATCCGCCCGTCCAGCCGATCGGAAGAGGAACTCATAGCGACCGACGGTAAGCCGTGGACCACGCCATTCCTATGTGGCCTGCCACCACAGCTCGACGCCTTCGGCCAGCGATGATCACTACGTTCCCGGGCGGGGTCGGCTGTCCTGGACCGGCAGTCCCCCGCTACCGGATTTCGCGGCCATTTCCGGCGACCGCGAGGACCCGCTCAGCCCGGCCGGGGCTCCCGTTTCAGGGTCACGGAACTCACCCGGTCCGCGAGCTGTTCGGGGACCCGCCAGTCACCGGGAACGCCGGTGGCACTGGCCTCGTGTGCCGCCGCCGCTTCGAGGACCGCTTCGACGTCGCCGGCGTCCAGCGCGGCGAACCGCACGCGCGCCTTGCCGGGCCCGTCGACCGCCACCACGCCATCGCGCGGACAGCCGCCGAGGCACTGCACGTTGCGGATCTCGACGGCGGCCCCGGCCTCCGCGATCGCCGAGGTGAGCGCGCGGCCGAAGTCGCCGCTGCACCGGGGTTCGTAGCGGGGGCAGGTGCGGCAGATGAGCAGGGTCATCGGACTCCTGTGCCTCTCGACCGGCTGCGGCGGTGAGATCCACCGGGGAGTCAAGCCACGGCCCCGGTTTCGCCATGGTAGACGACCTTCGAGCCGTGGCACAGCGGCGACGACAGCGAATCCACGGGATCCGCGCCGGCCGATGTCCTCGGGCACGGGCCGAAGCGCTCGGCCACCTGCGCCGACCGAGCCGGGACGGTCCCGGAGTGACGGGACATCCCCGGTTGTCGCGTCGGCCGGATCCGGCATGTTCGTGGGAAAATGGCGGTGCGCCACCGCTACGGTGCCGCGGACGGAGGAACATGGTGGAGGCGGCGGAACCGCAACGCAGGGCCGACTCGTTGTCGCGGCAGATTTACGACCGGCTGCGCGAAGGGATCATTCGTGGCCGCTACCCGCAGGGCAGCCGGCTCGCGGAGCAACGGCTCGCCGCGGAACTGGAGGTGTCCCGGGTGCCATTGCGGGAGGCGGTGCCGCTGCTGGAGGTGGACGGGTTCGTGCGCACGCTGCCGCGCCGCGGAGCCGTCGTGACACAGTGGACGGTCCGGTCCGCGCACGACCTGTTCGACCTGCGCCTGTGCCTCGAAGTGGGCGCCGCGCGGTTCGCCGCCCGCCAGATCGCCCTCGGCGCGTCACCCAGTCCGCTGCGCGGCGCGCTGGAACGTTCGCGGCAGGGCGTCACCACGAACGACCCGTACCGGATCGCGGGCGACAGCACCCTGTTCCACGAGACGATCGTCGAACTCACCGGCAACGACCTGATGCGCTCGCTCATGCGGTCGGTGTCCGGCCGGATGATGTGGTTGTTCTACCTGACCTCCGAGCTGGACGCGATGGACGCGTTGGCGGGGCACGAGGAACTGCTGGAGGCCATCGGATCGGGAAACGAACGGCTAGCCGAGTCGGTCGCGTACATGCACATCGAACGGGACCGGGCCGAATCGATGGCCGTGCTGGCCAGCCATCGCGGCATCCAGGACAGCGCGTGAGCGGGTGGTGGCGGGACCCGGCGGTGGCAGGACGGGGTGGCGCCACCACCCGCCGGGCCTACCCGCCGATGCCGAGCAGGTTGAAGTTCAGCTCGTTCGCACCGAGGTTCTGCGACTGCGGCACCCCGGTCAGCCACTTCTGCGCCACGACCCAGTCCTTGTTGTACGACAGGTTCATGAAGCAGCCGTTGGCCGAGTACTGTTCGCCCGCCTGGACGTAGAGCGCGGTGTCGCCCGTCTTCAGTGCCTGGTCCAGCTCGGAGTCGACCTGCGGCATGTCACAGGAGAAGTAGTCGATTCCCCCTGAGGCGTCCCAGAAGACATGGCCCCACATGTACGGGTTACCGCCGTCGGGGCCGTTGTTGCCGTCGACGAACGCGTCCGGACCGGCGGTCGGCTGCTGCGCCCAGGAGAACACGGTCGAGGTGTCGTAGCCCTGCGCGGTGGCCTGGACCCCGTCGGCCTGCAGCTGCGCGACCATGATCTGCGCCATGTTCTGCGCGTTGGGGTTCCCGTTCGCGTAGCCGATGGTCATCGTGGTGCCCGCGGGCAGATGCTTGGCGTAGGCGGCCATCACCGACGGGTCGTACTTGATGTTCTGCTTGTCCGCCCCGCCCGGGACCGTGCCCTGCGCGTACAGGTTGGTCGCGACCGAGGATCGCTGGCCCATCACCTGCGACACCAGCTGCTGCTGGTTCACCGACTGCAGGAACGCCATCCGCGCCTGGACGGTGTTGAAGAAGCTCTTGCTGGGGTTCAGCGTCAGCAGTGAAGCCTGCAGCGTCGGGAGGAAATAGTTGTTCACATTCGGGTCGGATGTGTAATGCGACAGGCTCGACGAGGGCAGTGCGGCGGCGACCGCGGACACATCACCGTTGTCCAGGGCCAGCTGCAACGGTGCCGCATCGCTGTAGACGGGCAGGTTCACCGTGGTGAACGGCGACTTCGGTCCCCAGTAGTTCTTGTACTGGGTGAGCACGTACTTCGTGCCGGGCACCGCCGAGGTCAGCTCGTACGGTCCGGTACCGACATCGTGCGTTTCCAGATAGGTCTGGTCGTGGTCGGTGCCGGCGTGGTCCGCGAGCGCGGTGGGCGACTCCATCTTCGGGCCGAACGGCGACGCGAGGTAGTCCAGGAACGCCGAGTTCGGCTGGTCGAGGGTGATGACCGCGGTGTAGGGGTCCGGGGTCTGGATGCTCTTGATGCCCTCGACCATGTAGGCCGCGCCACCCTTGACGTCCACCCGCCGTTGGAACGACGGGGCGATCGCGGCCGAGGTGAACGGGGTGCCGTCGTGGAACGTGACGCCCTGGCGCAGGTGGAACGTGTAGACGGTGTTGTCCGGGCTGACCGTCCACGACGTCGCCAGGCGCGGCGCGATCTTCACCTGATTCGTGTCATTCTGGTACTGGACCAGACCTTCGTACACGTTGATCATGATCGCGGTGCCGTTGTTGGCGTAGTAGATGTCGGGGTCCGGGGGCTGGCCGATGTCGCCGAGGAGGCCCACGGTGAGCACTCCGTTCGTCGGTGGCTTGCTGCCCGCGCCGTAGCCGCCGCCACTGGAACAGGCGGCGGTGGCGAGAGCGGTGGCTGCCGCCAGCGCCACCGCCGCGAGGCGCCGCGGACGCCGGGTGTCGATTGTGGACATGCTGATCTCCATTCGGGACACGAGTAGGTGAGGCTGTGGGCCGGTCACACGGTGAGACGGGGATCGGCCACTGCCTGAATCACATCGACGACCGCGTTGACGACGATGTAGACGCCACCGAGCAGTAGCGTCACCCCGGCGATCGCCGGGAAGTCCGATTGCGGAATGCTCTGGGCGAGGTAGTAACCGATGCCGGGCCAGCTGAACACGTCCTCGACGATCACCACGCCGGCGAACATGAAGCCCAGTTGCAGACCGGACATCGACAACGCGGCGTCCAGCGAGTTGCGCACGACGTGCCGCCACAACACGCCGAACTCGCGGATTCCCTTGGCTCGCGCCGTGCGCACGTAGTCCGCGCCATAAGCGCTTTCCAGGCCGGCCCGCAGGATGCGGCCGATGCTGATCGCCGGGGCGACGGCCAGTGCCAGACCGGGCAGCAGCAGATGCTGGAATCCCGCGACGAACCCGGTCAGGTCACCGTGCAAGAGGCTGTCCACGAGCACGAATCCGGTGGGCGAGCTGGTGTCGACACCGCGCCCCGCCTCCGGCAACCAGTGGAGATCGCCGTAGAACACCACGATGCCCCCGAGGCCGAGCAGGAACGCCGGTGCGGTGGCGCCCACCAAGAGGACGCCACGGTAGATACCGGTACCGGGCCAGCGCAACGCACCGGACAACGCGAACAGCAGAGCCAGGACGATCGCCAGCACGAACGAGAACAGCACCAGCTCCGCGGTCGCGGGCAGGAACTGGCCCAGGTCGCTGGTCACCGGCTGGTGCGTGCGCAGCGAAAGTCCGAGGTCGCCGTGCAGCGCATTCCACAGGTACCGGAGATACTGCTGGGGCCACGGCTGGTCCAGACCGAGCTGCTGGCGGGCCGCCGCGACAGCGGCCGGCGAGGCGTTGCCGCCGACGTAGGCCCGCGCCGGGTCGCCCGGCGAGATCTGCTGGAGCACGAAGACCAGGGCGGACAGGACGACCAGCAGTACGGCGGCCGCGCCGGTGCGCTTGAGGACGAAACGGATCATTTCTCGCCTGCCAGGAGGTTGCGCAGCGCGTCGCCGCCGAGGTTGGCGATCAGGCTCAGCACCATCACCGTCAGCCCTGGGATGATCGGGATCCACCACTGTTCGAGCAGCAGATACAGGCTGTGCTGGACGTCGGCACCCAGTTCCGGCGCGGGCGCGGACTGACCGAGGCCGAGGAAGGACAGCCCGGCCAGCAGGACGACCACGTTGCCGATGTCCAGGCTCGCCGTGACGATCGCGGTGGGCACGACGCCGGGCAGGATGTGCTTGAAGATCAGCCTCAGCCGTCCGACGCCCGCCAGCCGCGCGGCTTCGACGTGCGGTCTGCTCGCGAGTCCGCGCACTTCCGCGCGGATGATGCGCGCGTAGTAGGGCCACCACACCAGGGAGACGCCGATCAGGGTGTGGATGAGGCCGGGCCCGAGCGCGGCGTTGACCGCGATGGCGACCAGCGCGCCGGGCAACGCGAGGAACAGGTCGGTGAAGCGCATGAGCAGCCCGTCGATCCAGCCGCCGAACGCGCCCGCGACTACGCCCAGCAGGCCGCCGAAGAGCAGCCCGATCACCACGACGGCGAGCGCCGAGAACCAGCTCGCCCGCAGACCGATCAGGGTGCGGCTGAGCAGGTCCCGGCCGAGGTTGTCGGTGCCGAGCAGGTGCCCCGGTGAGAACGGGGGCAGGTTCAGGTCGCCGACGGGCTGGATCGGGTTGTCCGGAGCCAGCAGCGACGCGAACACCGCGACCAGCGTGGTGAGCACCAGCAAGCCCACCAGTGTCCAGTTGACGATCCGGTGGGCGGGCCGGAACCTCTCGCCCAGGGACAGCGCGAACCTGCGCCGCGGCACGGAAATCGCCGTCATCGGGCCACCTTCGTCGAGGTCGTCGGGCGGGGTGTGGACTCGATCCGCGGGACGGCATCGAGCAGGGCGCGCGTGTGCGGGTCGGTGGGCGCGGTGACGATGTCGTCCGCGTCGCCGATCTCCACCAGCCGCCCCTGGGCCATGACCGCGATGCGGTCGCCCATCAGCCGGGCCACCGCGAGGTCATGGGTGACGAACACGACCGTCATCGCGAGTTCCCGCCGCATGTCGCGGATCAGGTTGAGCACGCTGGCGGCCAGCGACGCGTCCAACGCGCTGGTCGGCTCGTCGCACAGCAGCACGGTCGGCGGCACCACCACGGCGCGCGCCAGCGCGACGCGCTGGCGCTGGCCGCCGGAAAGTTCGCCCGGCCGGGCGGACAGCACCGCCGGGGGCAGACCCATCGTGGCGAGTACCGAAGTGATCCGCCGGGTCGATCCGGGGCGGTCGAACCCCGCTTTCCGCAGTCGCTCGTCCAGCAGGTCGCCGACGGTGAGCCACGGGGTCAGTGAGGAACCGGCGTCCTGGAAGACCATCTGCGCCGAGCCGTGCAGCACGGCGGTGCCCTGGGTCGCCCGGGTGAGACCGGCGAGCACCCGCAGCAGGGTGGACTTGCCCGAGCCGCTCTCGCCGACGATGGACAACGCCTCGCCCGCGCGGACATCGAGGTCGACGCCGCGCAGCGCGTGCACCGTGTGCCGGGCGCCGAATCCGGACCGGGTACGGAACTCGCAGGCCAGCCCGCGAACCTCGATCACGACGTCGGGTGACGCTGTCGGGGACCCACTCGCGGACTCGGCGAGAGACTCAGTCGCGGACCCGGCGAGAGACTCGGTCGCGGACCTGGTGGGAGACGCGGTGTCCTTCGTCGGCGCGAGCGGCTCGGCGTCCACCAGTCCGTCGGCCGGGACCACGGCGTCGTGGATGTCGGTGACGTCGCTGGGTTCCCGCCAGCAGGCCCGCAGCCGGCTCTCGCCGAGGTCCTCCAGCGGGGGCTGCTCGGTACGGCAACGGTCCAACGCGAGCGGGCAGCGGGTGTGATAGGCGCAGCCGAGCAGCCGGTCGGCCACCTGGCCGCTGTCAGCGGGCAAGGTGGGCAGCGTGTTGTGGCGCGGCATCGACAGCGACAGTCGTGAACCGAGCAGGCCCGCGGTGTAGGGGTGCGACGGATGCTGCAGCAGTTCCGCGGACGGGCCGACCTCGGCCAGCCTGCCCTGGTAGAGGACCGCGATGCGGTCGGTGATCTGGGCGGCGACCGCGAGGTCGTGCGTGATGAACAGGACGCTGCAGCCGAACTGCTCGCGCAGGTCCGCCAGCAGCGTCAGCAGTTGCGCCTGCACGGTGACATCGAGGGCGGTCGTCGGCTCGTCGGCCACGATCAGCCGTGGCCGGCCGGTCAGCGCGATCGCGGCCATCACGCGCTGGCGCAGGCCACCGGACAGCTCGTGCGGGAACGCCCGCATCCGCTTGGCCGGATCGGGTACGCGCACCGCGCTCAGCAGCGCGATGGCCTCACCGTTGTCCCCGGTCAGCTCAGTGATCTGCTTGCCGATGCGCATCGTCGGGTTCAGCGAGGTCATCGGGTCCTGGAAGATCACGCCCAGCTTGGTCCGCCGCACGGTGCGCAGCTGGGCGGCCGAGCCGTGCAGCATGTCGGTGCCCGCGACGTCGACGGCGCCGGTGATCCGTGGCCGCGACGAGCGCGGCAGCAGGCCGAGCATCGTCATGGCCAGGACGCTCTTGCCCGAGCCGGACTCACCGACGAGCCCGACGATCTCGCCCGGCGCGATATCCAGGTCGACGCCGCGCAGCACCGGCGAGTGCACTCCCTTGCGCCGCAAGGAAACGGTGAGCCCGCGCACCGAGGCGGTGAGTGCCGCCGGTGCCATGGCTGCCGGGGGTGCGGCGGGTGCCGCGGGTGCCATCGGTGCCATCGGTGCCACGGTGTCAGGGTCGGACACGGTCGGCCTCCTGATCCTCGTTCCTTTCCCCCGACGCCGGCGCGCTCGGTACCAGGGCCTCGAACGCGCGATGGATGTGCCGGGGCTGGGTGAACCACACGTCGTCGCCGCGCGAGGCCAAATGCGCCAGAGCACGCCCGAGCTGGCGCAGGCGGAAAGGCGCGCCCGAGATGAACGAGTGCAGGACGATGCTCATCACCAGCGGCCGCTCCTCGGCGGCGGCGAGCAACTCGTCGAACTCGTCGACGATCATGTCGGCGAACTCGGCGGCCGAGGCCTGCCTGCCGATGATGGTGCTGCTGTCGTTGAGTTCCAGTGCGTAGGGAATGGACAGCAGCGGTCTCCCCGCGGACCGCAGCCACACCGGCTGGTCGTCCGGGCGCAGATCCAACAGGTACCGGTACCCCGCGCCGGCCAGCAGATCGACCGTCCGCGGGGTGTGCGTCAGCCACGGGCTCGACCAGCCGCCGGGCGGTGCCCCTTCCGCTGCCTGGATGCGCGCCGCGACGGCCCGCAGATACTCGCGTTCGGCGGACTCGGCCAGTCCGGCCAGCGAGTCGGAGTTGGTGATCCCGTGGCCGACGATCTCCGCACCCGCCGCGCGGGCCGCGTCGGTGACCGCGGGCGCGGTGTCGTAGACCATCGTGTTGAGCAGCACCGTGGGCGGAATTCCCAGGTCACCCAGCCGATCCAGCAGCCGGAACACGCCGACCCGGTTGCCGTAGTCCCGCCAGGACCGGTTGACCAGGTCGGGGTGCGGCACACCGGGCAGCAGATCCTCGACGTGCCCGTCACCGAAGCGGTACTCCTCGACGCCCACCGCGACGTAGACGGCGAGTCGCCTGCCGTTGGGCCAGCACCCTCGGGGGCGCTCACCGATGGGCGTGTACGAATACCGATCCTGATTCATGCCGCCCGTCTCAGCGACTTCGGCGGGATTTGACGCCGCCTCAGCGGGAAAAAGAGCTTCGGCGGGATTTGACGCCGCCTCAGCGGGAAGAAGAGCTTCGGCGGTCACGCGTGGCCCCCTGCCCATCGGTTCATGCCGACCTCGCGCGCCGCGGCGCGGCGCACCATTTCCGCGTACGCGGGCTGGAACCGGGCCGCACCGGCGTGGGCCGCACGCAGCGCCCCCTTCCTCGCGGCGAACAGTTCGCGCGCCTCGTCCAGCAGCGCGACTTCGTCCACGGTCCGCACCCGGCCGTCCTCGGCGACGACCCGCCCGTCGACCATCGTCAACCGGACGCTGCCGCCGGACTCGCAGTAGACGAGCTGGCCCCGGATGTCGTTCAGCGGGGTGAACGCCGGCGAGTGCAGGTCGATCAGCACCAGATCGGCCAGCCGCCCCACGGTGACCGCGCCGAGGTCGTCCGACTGACCCATGACGCGGGCACCACCCGTCCACAGGCAGTCGAGGACCTCGGCGGCCGAGGGCCACAGGTCGCTGTCCAAGCCGCTTACGTTGTGCACCAACCCGGCCCCGCGCACGACGCTCCACATGTCGACGGCGTCGTTGCAGATCGCCTCGTCGACGCCGAGACCGATCGGAATGCCCCGGCGGCGGATCTCCCGGAACGGCATGATCCCGCTGCCCAGCCGCAGATTGCTGACCGGGTTGTGCGCCACCGTCGCCCCGGCCTCGGCGATCAGATCGAGGTCGTCCCCGTCGACCCAGACCGCGTGGATGACATTCGTGCGTTCGCGCAACAGACCGAGATCGGCGGTGTACCGGACGAGCGACCGGCCGTCGAAGCGCGGTTGCTCGGTCGCGAGGACCCGCTGCACCTTGGTTTCCAGCATGTGCACGAACA
The DNA here is from genome assembly GCA_035685725.1 of Amycolatopsis sp. Lineage (GTDB taxonomy): Bacteria > Actinomycetota > Actinomycetes > Mycobacteriales > Pseudonocardiaceae > Amycolatopsis_E. The sequence continues at coordinate 28,648 of DASSAD010000125.1, forward strand.
TCGGCACGTCGTGCTGCTCGCCGAGTTCGGCCAGCTCTTTGAAGTACTCGACGCTGACCCGCTGCGGCGCGGACACCGAAACCGCGCCGCGCAGGCGGCCTCCCGCCGCGCCGTGCCACTTCTCGAAGAGGTGGGCATAGCGGTCGAGCAGGTCGGCCCTGCTCAGGGGCGCGGGGCCGTGGATCGCCGCGGCGAGTTCCGGGCCGGCGATTTCGGCGAGGAACGGCAGCTTGTCCGCCTCCGGCAGTTCCGGCTGGTCCAGCGCGACCGTCGCGCGGATGCCCGCGTCGGCGTAGGCGGACATGATCGCGTCGATGATGTCGGGTTCGGGCGTGGGCATGACGAACGCGTCGTCCTGCACCGAGGTCGTGCCGCCGCGCAACATTTCCAGCGCGGCCAGCATCGTCCGCAGATACGCCTCGCGCGGCGACGGGCGCAGCGCTTCGTCGGCGGGCGACTCGTAGAGCATGAACACTTCGAGCGGCAGGCTCGGCAGCATCCCCTTGAGGTGGTTGGCCGGCGAGTGGAAGTGCGCGTTGATCAACCCGGGGGCCAGCAGGTGGTGGCCCCGGCCTTCGACGACCCTGGCGCCTTCCGGGGCGATGCGGCCGAGCGCGTCGCCGATGGCGGCGATCCGCTGCCCGGTGACCAGCACATCGGTCGGGCCGGTGACCGCATCGGGAGCGTCCGCGTCGTACACCAGGACATCGGTGAACAGCACGGCTTGGTTCGGGGAGGTCACGAGGTCGGCTCCTGTCGTTCCGGCACGGCATAGGTACTCGCACGTGAGGTCGTGACCCGTTGCGACAGCAGGCCGTCGACCATGGTCACCGCGGCGGACACGCCCTCGATCACCGGCACGCCGAGCCTCCGCTGCAGTGGCGCGACGAGGTCGGCGAGCCCGGCGCACCCGAGCACGACGGCCTCGGCGGCGTCCTGTTCGATGGCACTGGCCGCTTCCGCGGCGACGGCGTCGAGTTCGTGCAGGGACCCTTCGGCGATGTCGGCGACGGGCACATCGATCGCCCGCACGGTGCAGCGGTGCGCCAGGCCGGTTTCCCGCAGCACGCGATCGGACATCTCCCGCGTGCGCCGCGGCAGCGTGACGACGGTGAACCGAGGCGCGACGAGTGCGGCGGTGAACAAGGCCGCCTCGGTCATCCCGACCACGGGTCCACGCGCCAGCTCGCGGGCGGCGGGCACACCGGTGTCGCCGAAGCAGGCGATCACGTAACCGTCCACTCCGGACAGTTCGCCGGCGCGGACCCGGTCGAGGACACCGACCGCGCCCCAGACCTCGTCGAAGTGGCTCTCCACCGACGAGACGCCCTCGCGCGGCGTGCCGGCGACAAGCGTCGTGCCCGGTGCCGCCGCGGCCCGGGCCGCGGCGACGACGGCATCGGTCATCGCGGTGGTGGTGTTCGGGTTGATCACCATGATCGTGCGGCTCACGCCACCTCCTCCCCCGCGCACGCCGGTCGCGCCGCGCTGATCGGTTCGCGCGCGGTCATGCGCACACCTCCGCGATGACCGCGTCCAGCAGCGGCGTCACGCCGTGGCCGCGGACGGCGACGGCCGCGATGCGGACGGCCGCGCGGGCGGCGGCGACCGCGTCACCGGTCGCCAGGTGCACGGCGGCGAACGCCCCGCAGAACGCGTCTCCGGCTCCGGTCGGGTCCACCGGGTCGGCGACCTCGGCGGGCACCTCGGTGACCACGCCACCCTCGACCACGACGCAGCCCCGTTCCGCCAGCTTGACGACGACGACCGGACAGCCGAGTCCGGCGAGCCGCCGCGCGGCGGCGATCGGGTCGTCGATACCGGCGAGATGCGTCGCCTCGACCTCGCTGGGCAGGAAGACATCGCAGGAACCGACGAGGCCGCGCAGTTCGGTCTCGTGGCCTGCGAGGTAGTCCTCCTGCAGGTCCAGATACAGCGTCGCGGCGCTCTCCCGGCGCAGCCACGGGGTGAGCATCAGCTGCGCGCGCAGGCTCATCGCCAGCACCAGGATGCCGCGCGCGCTCAACGTGGGTGCCGGCACATCGCCGGGGTAGACCGACATGCGGTCGAAATGGTCTTCACCGCGCACGAGGTCCCAGGACCGGCTGCCGTCGGCGGCATAGCGGATGACGTTGCGGACGGTGGGCAGATCGCGCCTGGGCTGGTCCAGGGACAGGCCCGCCGCGTCGAGCCGGGCGGTGAGTCCGGCGGGCAGGTCGATCCCGATCGGCGCCAGCCACCCGGCCCGGCACCCGGCGAGCCGCGCGGCAAGCGCCGCGAACACCGCGTCGCCGCCCAGTGCCTCGGTACGCGTGCCATCGGGCTGGACCGACTCGTCGACGGTCACGTTGCCGATGCACACCAGATCCGGCGCGGGCTCAGGCATCGCCGGCCTCACCGGCCGACGCGGCAGCGGCGAACTTCCGGATGGCGAGGTGGTAGCCGACCAGTTGCGCGGGCAGGAAGTACAGCAGTGGGCTCAGCGCGTCGCTCAGCACGGGCAGGTGCAGGACGCCACGGGCAAGGCCGTCGTAGGCGGATTCGCCTTCGGTGGTGACGGCGTAGACGTGCCCGCCGAGCCGGTGCGCCTCATGAACGGTGTCGACGCCGCGTGCGGTGGCCCGGCCGGACGGCACGAGCAGCCACAGGGGCTCACCGGCCTTCTGTGAGTTGTAGTGGTGGAATTCCTCCAGCTGGACCGCGACCGCGTGATCGGGGGTGCACTCCTTGACCTTGGCGGCACCGACCACGGCCGAGGCATGGTTGGGGCCGGCGCCGGTGAACAGGTACATGCGGCCGGACTGTTCGGCCGCGGCCTGTTCGGCGATCATCGCGTCGGCCCGTTCGATGGTGGCGGCCATCAGCTCGGGCACGGTGTCCAGCTCGGCGAGCAACGCGGGCGCCGCCGGCACCCCGCGCGCGACGCCGACCAGCCCCGCCAGCCGGAGCAACAGCGCCAGCGGCGCGGTCGAGGACTGGGTCGGCCAGCCGACCCGGGTGGCCTTGACCAGCAGCGTTGCGGTCGATTCGGCGGCCAGGGTCGAGTGCGGCTTGTTGGTCAGCGCCAGGGTCATCGCCCCGGCGGTCCGTGCGACGAGCAGCGCCTGCACGGTGCGGGTGGTCTCGCCCGAACTGGACAGCGCGACGACCAGGGAGCGCGGCGTGATGTCGTGGGCGTAGTAATAAGCCAACTCCAGGCTCTGCACCGGCTCGCAGGGCACGCCCAGCATCGACTCCAGTGCCAGCCGGGCGGCGGTCATGACGGCCAGCGAGTCACCGGCGCCGGCCAGCAGCACCCGGTCGGGGGCGTGCCGGCGGATCCGTTCGGCGGTCTCGACCAGCGCGGTCTCGTTCAGCGCCCAGTTCCGCCGCACGACTTCGGGCTGCGCGAGGAGCTCGGGCCGGGTCGCGTCGGTCCGGAACCGCCGGTTCGGGTCCAGCGGGTCGTCACTGGGCAGCGCGAGAGCGGCGGTGCGCTCGGCGTCGTCCAGCCGGGCGAGCACGGCGCGGGCGCGTCCGTCCAGCACGGGATGGTCTGTCAAGTTCGGAGTCATCACGGCGAACGGTATACAATTTCTGTTTCAACCATGTGACGTCTCGTTGTTTTCGCATGACATAGCTACCGATGGGCGCCGTAGGGTCTCAAACGGTATTCAATCTGGCCCGGGGGCTCCGTTGCCTGAAGTTGGCCGAGGTTGGCCGCCCGCACTGCGGGCAGCCCGGGTCGTGCCACACCGGGGCGAACGTCGTCCTCTCCACCGTTTCGGTCACCCCTCGCGGGCAGCTCGCGCGCTTCGCCGCGAGCGCGCCGGGGCTGGTGTCGGGGCTGGGGTCGGGACTGGGGCCGAGCCAGGCGGGGCCGAGGCCGATTCCTCCTACTTCCGCTTCATCCCCGCCCGGTTTCCGCCCAGCTTCCCTCCGAGCGCTCGACGCCCTCGTCGTCCCCCTGATGGACGCACGCCCGGCTTTCCGGACCCTCGCGGACGCGTAGTACCGAAGGCGCCGGCCACGAAGCGATTCACCGAAACGGACCGACGGCGGGATCGTCCACAAAGACGGTCAAACCTCCGCCCGAAGGTCGCCCGATTCCACTGTAGACAGCCAAACCACCGGAGCCGCACCCAGCGGCAAGTGCCAGCGCACCGGTTCTCCGTCGCCGACCGGGTGAGCGCCGAACGGAAGGACGTGGATCCCCGGACGTGCCGCCCCGAGTCACGTCCCCGCGCGTGAACGTCGCGTGTGAGCCTGCGGCGAGACCCCATCGGCCTGCCGCCTCCACGCCAACCGCGGCCTCGCTGGTGAGTTTCGTACTGCTTCACGTGGCCGCAAAGTAACCACATCGCAACCATCATCACCCACATTAGTTAACCAAACCCCATGATCATGAGTGCACCCAACACGAGAGGTAACCGATGCGACGGGGTTTCACGCGGCTGGCCGCGCTCATGACGGTGATGCTGGGGACCGCGGTGGCCTCGCCGGTCACGCAAGCGGCGACAGGACAATGGACGGTCACCCAGAATCTGCTGCCCGGCCTGGCCAAGGCCACCGCCCGCGGGGCCGCGGCACCCACCACGGCCATGTCACTGGTGGTCACCCTCGCCCGCGCGAATCCCACCGGTGAACAGGCACTGCTGGACGCCGAGCACGACCCGTCCAGTCCGCACTACCGCCAATTCCTCACGCCGAAACAGTTCGCGGCGACCTTCGGCGTTCCCCAGGCCCAGTTCGACCGGGCGCGTGCCTGGCTGACCACGACGGGCATGAAGATCGACTCGGTGTCGACCGCGCGGGACCAGGTGAGCCTGCACGGCACGGTGGCCCAGGTGTCGGCCCTGTTCAGCACACCGATCCGGAAATTCTCGGTCGCGGGTAAGACATTTCTCGCGAATTCCGCCGCGCCGGTGATCCCTTACGGCCTGGGGATCGCCAACATCATCGGACTGAACACCTTGCAGCGGATGTCGCTGCCCGCGAAGACGAGCCAGGCCACCTGCGTGGCGACCACCTGCACCGGGCTCACGACGCCGTCGGATCTGTGGAGTGTGTACCAGCAGCCCACGGCCTACCAGGGGCAGAACCAGCAGGTCGCCGTGTTCGGTGAGGGCCAGACCACCGGCGTGGTCTCCGACCTGCGGACGTTCGAAAGCAAGTTCGGCCTGCCGCAGGTACCGGTGACGGTCAAGCACCCGGCGGGCGACGCCGACTTCTCCGACGACTCCGGTCACGTCGAGTGGAACATCGACACGCAGGCTTCCACCGGCATGGCACCGAAGACATCCGGTCTCACCCTCTACTTCGGACACGATCTGTCCGATGCGGACGTGACCAGGGTGTTCAGTCAGTGGACCGACGACAGCACCGGCCCGAAGCAGGCTTCGGCCAGTTACGGCGAATGCGAGACCGTCCCGGTCGTCAGCCCCATCGCCGGCCAGCCGCTGCTCACGCCTTCGCTGCCGGTCGCGCAGGGACTGGGCAACAACTCCGACGCGACCTGGACGCAGATCCTCCGCCAGGCCGCGCTCGAAGGCAAGACGCTGTTCGCGTCCACAGGGGACACCGGTTCGTCGTGCCCGGTCGCCTCCCTGCCGGTCATCGGTGCCGGCAACGGTGTGCTCAACCAGGGCGTACCGATCACGAACGCGCCCGCTTCCCTGCCCTACGTGGTGGGGGTCGGTGGCACCGTGCTTTACACCAACGGGTCCGGGCAGCGCAGCAGGGAGTACGGCTGGGCCTTCTCCGGTGGTGGTTCCACGCTGTTCCACGGCGAACCGTCCTATCAGGACCACACGCCGGGGCTGACCGTGGACTGCGTCACGGTTTCGACCGTGTGCCGGGGAATCCCGGACGTCTCGGCACAATCCGGCGACGCGGTCTCCAACGGCTACTCGATCATCTCCAACGGTGGGGCCGCCATCGGCGACGGGACATCGCTGTCTTCGCCGCTGTGGGAGGGAATGTGGGCTCGCGTGCAGAGCGCGGCACCATCGTCGAAGGGCAACGGTTTCGCCGACTACGCGCTTTACCGGGTGGGTAAGGACCCCGCGAGCTATGCCCGGGACTACTTCGACGTCAGCTCGACCGACCTCACGACGGGAGCCCCGGCCGTCAGCGGCATCTACGCCACGCTTCCCGGCTGGGACTACGTGACCGGCTGGGGAACTCCCAAGGTGGCGGGCCTGATCTGCGACATCGACCACGTCGGCTGCTGAACCCGCGAGTCTGAATCGGGACCATGGCGCAGAAGGTCCACTGAGGCGACTGGTGCATACCGCTACACGGCCGGTCGGATCTTCGACGCACATCAGTCCCCCGCTGGTCCGGCTGCCCGGAGGACGCGGCGCACGCATCGCCACCGCGCCACTGTCCTTCGGGTAGCCGGCCAATCCGCTGGTTGCCGACCGCTCGATCCGGGTTCGACCGCGCCTGGCCACGGGCCGCCTCGGGAAGCCGGACGCACGGCTTCCGCGAACAGAGGCCGCTGTCGCCGAGCCAGACCGCTCGGCGGCACCGGCCCGCCCGCGCACCGTTCCCGGCTTCCCCCGGACTGAGCACGTCGGTCTTGCTCCCCCACGGCACGCCGGCCGGGCACCGCCGTACCAGCACCGCTCCGAGATCGCCCAGGCCACGACCAAGTACACACGGGACTGTCGTACCCGATCATGACTGATCGTGGCGAAGGCTCCTCACGCGCCTGCCTGCGCGGCCGGTCGCCCTCGGACGACAGCTTCACCTGATGCCTGCCGTGATCCGTTCCGGCGAGGAGACCGGCGTCATCCCGAGCGGCGACATTCCGCGGAACCGCACCGAAATCTCGCTCCCCGCCACCCGCCGGCCCGAACCGTCCGGAAAGGAATCTCGCGGGCCCGGGCACTCCGGCCGTCCGCGCCGGCGCTGTGCCGGCCGTTACACACGACCCCGTTTTCTTGACTTGTTCCAGAAAAGCTGGTGAAGTCGTGGACGTGTCAGTGATCGACCCCCTCGAGAGGTTGCGCTGGGCGTCCCTGCGGGTCACCAAGCAGCGCGTCGCGGTGCTTGGCGCGCTTGAACAGCGTCCGCATGTCGGTGTCCCCGATGTCGCCCAAGCGGTACGTGACGAGCTCGGGTCGATCTCGACCCAGGCCGTCTATGACGTCCTGGCCGTGCTCACCAGCGCCGGGCTCGTCCGCCGCATCGAACCTGCCGGCTCACCAGCGTTGTTCGAGCTACGCGTTGGCGACAACCACCACCATGTGGTGTGCCGCTCGTGCGGAGCGGTGGCCGACGTCGACTGCGCACGCGGCTCAGCACCGTGCCTCGAGCCTTCGGACGCTCAAGGTTTCGCCATCGACGAAGCCGAGGTGACCTACTGGGGTGTGTGCCCGTCGTGCGCTTCCGACAACCACCTTGCAACCTGACCGACAGCCACTTATCACCCGAAGGAGACGTGATGGCTTTCGAAGAGAACACCAAGCCGTTGACCACGGCAGCCGGCTCGCCGGTCGCCGACAACCAGAACAGCCTGACGGCCGGGCCACGTGGACCGTTGCTGCTGCAGGACCTCTGGTTCCTGGAAAAGCTGGCGCACTTCGACCGCGAGGTCATCCCGGAGCGGCGCATGCACGCGAAGGGCTCCGGCGCGTTCGGCACTTTCCGGATCACGCAGGACATCACGCGCTACACGAAGGCCGCGATCTTCAACAAGGTCGGCAACGAGTGCGAGATGTTCCTGCGTTTCTCGACCGTCGCCGGTGAGCGCGGCGCCGCCGACGCCGAGCGCGACATCCGCGGTTTCGCGGTGCGCTTCTACACCGAAGACGGCAACTGGGACGTGGTGGGCAACAACACCCCGGTCTTCTTCTTCCGCGACCCGCTGAAGTTCCCCGACCTGAACCGGGCGGTCAAGCGTGACCCGCGCACGAACCTGCGCGACGCGGAGAACAACTGGGGCTTCTGGACGAACCTGCCCGAGGCGCTGCACCAGGTGACCATCGTGATGAGCGACCGCGGCATCCCGAAGTCCTACCGGCACATGCACGGCTTCGGGTCGCACACGTTCAGCTTCATCAACGCCGACAACGAGCGGTTCTGGGTCAAGTTCCACTTCACCACCCAGCAGGGCATCGAGAACCTGACCGACGAGGAGGCCGCGAAGGTCATCGCCGAGGACCGCGAGTCCCACCAGCGCGACCTCTACGAGGCGATCGAGCGCGGCGACTACCCGAAGTGGACGGTCTCCGTGCAGATCATGCCCGAGGCCGACGCCGACAACTACCGCTTCCACCCGTTCGACCTGACCAAGGTGTGGAGCAAGAAGGACTACCCGCTCATCGAGGTCGGCGAATTCGAGCTCAACCGCAACCCGGACAACTACTTCGCCGATGTCGAGCAGGCTGCTTTCGCCCCGGCCAACCTCGTCCCCGGAATCTCGTTCAGCCCGGACAAGATGCTGCAGGGCCGGCTGTTCTCCTATGGCGACGCGGCCCGGTACCGGCTTGGCGTGAACCACCACCAGATCCCGGTGAACTACCCGCGGGCGGCCACCCTGGTGAACACCTACCACCGCGACGGTGCAATGCGCGTCGACGGCAACCAGGGCGGTGTCCCCGGCATCGAGCCCAACAACTTCGGCCGGTGGAGCGAGCAGCCCTCCTACGCCGACCCGGCGCAGTCCATCGGCTCCACGGCCGACCGGTTCGACTACCGGGAGGACGACGACAACTACTACCAGCAGCCCGGTGACCTGTTCCGCCAGATGAGCGGCGAGCAGCAGCAGGTGCTGTTCGCGAACACCGCGCGGGCGATCAAGGGTGCCCGGAAGGAAACCGTCGAGAAGCACATCGCCAACTGCACCAAGGCCGACCCGGCCTACGGCGAAGGCGTGCGCAAGGCTTGCGAGGCCATCGGCGCGCTCTGACCGGCCAAGCCTCGTGGTCTGTGACTGGCCTGTTCACCGCAATGGTGGACAGGCCAGTTTTCAATACCGCGACTTGGCCGATGTCGGGACCGAAATACGGAGCGCCGGGCGAGTCCCGACGCTCCGTTCGGCGTTTTTGGAAGGCTTTCTGGCTGGAGTGCAAGTCCGCGTTTCCGCTCAATGCGGCGCGGACGACGAAGGCCACGGATTCGCGAAATCGGGCGCCCGACCGCTTTCGCGTCGCGGCCGGACCGCCCGAATTCGCTCGCGCGCCCTGTCGAACCCCGGTCAGAGGGTCCGGCCGAACATCCTCGCCGTGTCATGGGCACTCGGCGTTCCCGCATCCAGGTCCGCACCCGCGTTCTTGAGCCGCGCGACGACAGCGTCCTCACCCTTGAACAGGGCGCCGGCGATCGGCGTCTGGTCGCGATTGTTCTTCAGGTCTGGGTCCGCGCCACGGGTCAGCAGGAGCGCGACCGTGTCGGCGCGCCCGTGGTAGGCCGCGAGCATCAGGAGCGAGTTCCCCTCGCCGTCCTGCTCGTTGACGTTGAACCCGTGGTCGAGGAACTCCGCCACCTCATTGGTTCGCCCCTCCCGGGCCAGATCCATCGCCATGTCCCGGAGGCGTCCCCGTTGTTCAGGATTCACCCGTCCAGCATCGCATTCCGCCCGCGCCCGGCGCTGCCCACCGTGGGCCCTCCCACAGATCCGCGACGGGCTCCCCGAAGGAAAGTGCAGGTGTCGGCCCGGCAAGGAAGGTACAGCGGTGTCGGCCGGACGGTGCACGGATCTCCTCTCGCGCATGAGAAATCGCGGCGCTCCGGCACGTGGACGCCCTCCCCCGCCGCCTCGACCGGCCGTTCCTCCGAAAAGGACACCCCACCGAGGGCGAACTCGACGACCGGAACGCAGAACACAGCAACCGCGCGGGAGAGCACGGGTACTGGAACAGCGAACTCGGCGACAGGAACGGGGGACACAGCGACCGGACGGGAGAACTCGACGACCGGACGGGAGGACACAGCAACCGGAGGAGGGGACACGGGGACCGGAGGGGAGGACACGGGGACCGGAGGAGGGGACACGGCGGCGGTGGCGTGTCCCCTCCTCCTGGCGGTGGGGTTTTCGGGGTGGTGTCGGGATGGGATCGGGTGGGATCAGGTGGGTTCCTTGTGGAGGCGGCCGTCTTTCATGATGCAGTGCAGGCGTTCGCGGTCCTGGAGGATCGTGATGTCCGCGAGCGGGTCGCCGTCGATCAGCAGCAGGTCGGCGAGGTAGCCGGGCTGGACCTTGCCCAGTTCGTCGGGGCGCAGCATGATCTCGCCCCCGAGGGCGGTGGCCGCGACGATCGCTTCCATCGGGGTGTACTCGAAGCGCTCGACGAAATGCTGCAGATCGCGGGCATAGGTGCCGTGCGGTGTCCAGGCGAAGCCGTAGTCGCCGCCGGGCAGCACGCGGATGCCGCGCCGGTGCATCTCGATCATGGCGGCGGTCGCGATCTCCAGCTCCCGCTTGTACCCCGCGGCTTCGGCCGCCTCCTGCGGGTAACCGAAGTCCGACGCCTCGTACAGCGTGGCGACGAGCCAGTTCACCCCGGGCGCGACGAAGATCCAGTCCTTGGCCGCCTCCAGCATGTCCATGCCTTCTTCGTCGGTGAAG
>DASSAD010000126.1:0-6511 GCA_035685725.1 Amycolatopsis sp.
CCGTTGCCGAAGCTCATCGCCATCGCCACGAGGGAGATCGTGAGCAGGCCGTGCGTCAGCGGCAGCAGGGCCATGGTCACGCCGAGGATGGCCATCGAGGGCACCGCGATCGCGAGCCGGCCGTAGACGTCCATCACCTTGCCGGCCGGGTAGAACAACGCCATGTCCACACAACTGGCGATCGCGAAGATCAGGCTGGTCTCGGCGGCGCCGAGACCGATGTGCACCGCCCACACCGGGACGACGGTCTGCCGTGCCGCGCGCACCGCGCCCACCGCGAGAACGCCGAGGCCCAGCGTGGAGAACAGCTTCCAGTGCTCGCGAAGGACCTGTCCGGAGCCGTGTTCGTGCACACGCCGGGACCGGGCCGCGGCGGTGGAGACGGTCTCGTCGCCGCGCACGGCCACCAGCAGGAGGAAGGTCACCAGATTGGCGGAGATCGCGACCGCGTAGGCCGCCTGGTCACCGAACCGGGTGATCGCCCCCGCACCGAGGAGCGGGCCGAGGAACAGGCCGATCCGGTGCGAGCCACCCAACACCGACAGCGCCCGGGCCCGCAGGTTCATCGGCACGGTCTCGATCACATACGACTGCCGCGCGAGGTAGAACGTCGCGTTCGCCATGCCCGCGACGAGCAGCCCGGTGCCGAAGAGCGGCAAGGAACGGGACAGCAGACAGACGCCGTACGCGACGAACGAGACCACCGCGGCCACCATCATCGACCGGCGGTCGCCCAGCCGCTCGGCGAGCAGCGACGCGGGGATGTCGCCCACCACCCGGCCGATCCCCAGCAGCGCCACCATGAGCGCCGCGATCGCGGTCGACCCGCCGAACTGCGTGGTGGTGATCGCGATCACCGGCGTGGCCGCGCCGTTGCCGATCTCGGTGACCATGACCGGCAGGAACACGGGCAGCATCAGGCCCCTGAGCATCGGCCCGGGGGCCGCCGGTGCCGCCGCCGCGTCGGTGGACCGGGACGCGCCCGCGTTGCCGTGAGGTGGCATGGGATCAGGCCCTTTCAGCTGGCTGGATTTCACATCCGGGGTGCGAGTGCGATCCCGGGCGGCGCGGCGTCGCCGCCGGTCGGGTCCTATGTGGACGGTTGACCCGGACGGACGAGCGCGGTGTGCCGGCATGCCGGCGGCGACGGCCCGCGTCCGATCACGGCGATCCTGGTGGCCGGTTGGAGAAGAGCGACGACGACACGATTCTCGACACAGCTCCTCACCGGCATGTCCTCCCACCGCACCTTGGCTGTCAAGGATGCTAGTGGGGGATACCCGGCCAGGGTCTGCTTTGGTCTTCACCGGACGCGTGGTGTGGTGATCGCCACCGCCTGATCAGCCCCCGCGCAGCCCAGCGCGAGTGCTGGGGGAGGGGACATGATCGGCGTGATCGGCGTGATCGGCACCGACACGAGGATGGCCGAGCGGGTCGCCGCGGTGCGTGATCCGCGCGACGAGTCGCGGCGGATTCGGGAGCTACCGCAAGCTCATCGACCACGAGATCGACGTCGGCCGGGGCCGTCGCACCGCGGGCGACGCCGACCGGCGGCGCGCGCTCAGCCGCCGAGGGGACACCGGGCGAGCAATTCCTGAGTGGGCGCGATCATCACCGGGAGGTGTCGGGCCGGTCGGCGAAGACGCCGTGCAGCATTCCGGTGGCCTGCCCGATTTCGATGAGGTACCCGTCCGGGTCACGGAGATAGCAGCGCACCTCGGCCTTGCGGTCCTTGGGTTCGGTGACGAACCGCGCGCCTTTCGCGCGGGCGTCGGCATAGAATGCGGCGATGTCGGCCACCCGGACGTTGAGGAAGGCCGACACCGGGTCTCCGGGCTCAGGCGGGGTCAGGATGGTGTCCGGCTTGTCCGGTGTGGGGCCGCCGCCCGGGTTCATGATGATCCAGCTGTTGGCGACACGGACGATGGCGGGATTCTCGGCCAGCACGATTTTTCCGCCGAAGATGTCCGCATAGAACTCCCGGGAGACGGCGACGTCGCGCACGGTCAGGAAGTGCGTCACCACCAGTCCCTGCCGTGGCGCCGGTAGGTCGTCGTGCTCGGTCACGGGTGCCTCCTCATGGTCCGGTGGTGAGCCGCTGGTCGTCCCACCGGTGTGGATCGACCTCCACCGCGTCACGGTCCCAGCCGCCCAGGTCCGCGGCGGCGGCATAGGTCGTTTCCAGGAATTCGGTCAGCACCCCCTCCGGGTTCGCCGCGCCCGCCACCGCCTCGTACGGAAGGAGGAACTGCTGGTGGTCCCGGCTGTAGAAGGCCTCGGACGGGCGAACGGAGCTTTCCGCGTAGCCGGGCGGTTCGGGGTAGGTGTAGGCGTAGAACGTGCCCTCCTCGCCCCCGTCCGGCCAGAACCCGCAGCTGGCCACCTCGTGTGAATAGCCCTCGAGCATCACCCAGTGTGGACAGTTCGGGGCGCCGCCGGGGTGTGGTGGCGCCGGGCGCCCGGAGAACCTGGTGCAGGCCAGATCCATCCCACCCCAGAAGAAGTGCACCGGGCTGACCTTGCCGGTGAACCGCGACCGGAACTCGACCAGCACGCGGTGGGCCTGCAGAAGTTGGCGCCAGAACAACTGGGCGGCGTCCGGATCGTAGCTCGCGTGCCGGAAGTCCTCGGTGAACGGGATGGCCATCGGGACCTCGTTGGGCCTGGGCCGGATCTTCGTCGCGACACCCAGTTCGCGCAGCGCGTCCATGACCTCGGTGTAGAACGTGGCCACCGGTTTCGCCGTCAACGTCACGTCATGCAGGCCGCCGTCGCTGGTGCGCAGCCGCAACCGGTGATCGATGAAGTCGAATTCGAGGTCGAATGCCCGGTGCCCGTACGGAATCGTGGCAGTGGTCAACCCCCGCGGGGTGACATACAGGGTGACCTGCCACCAGTGGTTGACCAGCGGCAGATGTGCCAGCCGGATCTTGCCGACGATCTGGGTCCACAGGTGCAGGGTGTCCCGGGTCTGCGCCCAGTCCGACACCCGCAGCCGTGGCCACGCGGTCTTCTCGGTCCGTTGTGTCCTCTGGTCGGTCATCACGGCTCCCATGAACACGTCCACGACGGCAGCCGGCGTTTTCCACTCGCCATTGTGCTATCGCTGCCCGGTCAGGGAAACCCCTCACCGGCACGGAAACCGACGGTGAGCAAAACGGTGTCCCGCGTATTCGCCACGGACGGTATTCCGGCGCGGCGGCGGGTGACCGTCACGAAACGGTGTCAGCTCATCCACTGGTGGTAGAAACGCGTGAAGGTGCCGTCCCCGAGTGCCTCGGCCAGCCAGGCGTCGACCTGTCCGGTCAGGTCGCTGTTCTTCGGCAGGAGGTAGGCCTTCCGGTCGGCGGTGAAGGGTGTTCCGGGGTGGACCGCGACGAGTCCGGGGTGCTGTCCGGCCTCGTAGACCGCCTCGATGGAGTCCGTGATCATCAAGTCTGCTTTTCCGGCCAGCAGTTGGCCGAAAACGGCCATGTTGTCCGCGGAGATGGCGAGGGTGACGTTCGGGAGACGCTGGCGGACGAACGCGTCGTTCGTTCCGCCGGCGTCCTCGATGACGGAAACGCCCTTCACGTTGATCTGTTGCAGGGTCTGGAACTGCTGCGCGTGGGCGGTCGTCGTCAGGGGCGTCTTGCCGTTGGAAAGATAGGGTTCGGTGAATTCGGCCTGACGCTGCCGGTCGGCCGTGACGGAAATGCCGCCCATGGCGATGTCGCATTTTCCTGGCGTGGACAGGTCCTTCATCAGGGTGGTCCAGGTGGTGCGGACGAAGACCGCCGTCCGGCCGAGATGAGCGGCGAGATTCCCGGCCATTTCGATGTCGATCCCGCGGTATCGCCCGGTTCCCGGGTCGTAATAGGTCAGGGGGAGGTAGTCGCCCGTGGTACAGACCTTCAGTTGTGCCGTGGGGCTTCGCTGGGCGGGGTTCGCGGAGTAGCCCGCCGAAACCAGCGAAACCAGCAGGACCACCGAAATCACGGCCATGACGGCCACCCCTGAGCTGCCGATGCGGCCCTTCACGGTTGCTGCTCACCCCTTGCCCGGAATCGAACCGAGGAGGAACCGTACTGGACGGCGGGTGCGGCCCACGAGGTGCCCGGCCGACGGCCCGCGAGGACCGCCGGCCGGGATGTCCGGCTTGTCGAGCCGGTCAGCTCACCTTCTGGAACAGCGACGGGTTGATCGCCGACGGCGGCTGCCGCTGCTTGAGCGCCTGTTCGAGGGCGAACGCGTAACCCAGCAGCGTCGGCTCGCTCCACGCCTGGCCCAGGAAGGTCAGGTTGAACGGCCGCCGGTTGCTCGCCTGGTAGCCGGCCGGGATCGTGACCGACGGGTACCCGGCCTTGGCGCCGATGCCCGCGCTGCCACTGTTGGCGAACAGCAACGCGGTCACGGTGTTCGCCGCGAGCGCGGCATCGATCCGGTCCTTGCTGTCCGCGAGGTCCTGTGCCCGGTCGGCGACATACTTCGCGGTGTCCGCGCTGCCCGGGCCGAGATCGATCGCCTGCGATCTGACCGCCTGGGTCTGGCCGAACTTCAGCGCGGTCCCGGCGTTGGCGTTGTTGTAGGCGATGATGTCCGCCAGCGTTTTCCGCGGTGCGGTGGCGGGCAGGCTCGACAGGTACTTGTTCAGATCCCGCTTGAACTCGTAGGTGAGCACGGACGATCCGCCGGCGATGCTGCTGCTGGTGTCCAGGGTGACGGGGACCAGGACCGCGCCGAGCGCCTCCAGCGCGGCGATGCCCGCGTTCCACAGGGTGAGGTTGTCGGTGCCGGCCGCGGGAATCTGGCTCTGCACGACGCCGATGCGCGCGCCGGCGAGCGCCGTCGGCCGCAGGTCCCGGGTGTAGTCGTGACCGGTCAGCGGGTTCGGCGCGGTCGCCGGGTCGGCGGGGTCCTTCCCGGTGAGCGCGGTCAGGGCGATGGCGGCGTCGGAGACCGTCTTCGTGATCGGCCCCGCGGTGTCCTGGCTGGCCGCGATCGGCACGATTCCGGTGCGGCTGATCAGCCCCACCGTCGGCTTGACGCCGACGTCGGAGTTGGCGGAGGACGGGCTGAGGATGGACCCGGACGTCTCGGTTCCCACGGTGATGGGCGCCAGTCCCGCGGCCGCGGCGGCCGCCGGGCCCGAGCTGGACCCGCTGGGTGTCTGCGACGCGTCATAAGGGTTGATGACCTGGCCGCCGAGCGAACTGTAACCGCCGGGCATGCCACTGGTCAGGAAGTTCGCGAACTCGGTCAGCTTGCCCTTGCCGAGGATCACGGCGCCGGCCTGTCTCAGCTGCGTGACCAGCGGAGCGTCCGTCGCGGGATGCGAACCCGCGAGCGCGACCGAGCCCGCGGTCGTCGGCATGCCCTTGACGTCGATGTTGTCCTTGACCAGAACGGGGATTCCCAGCAGCGGGCCGTGCGGCCGCTTGCTCTTGCGGACCGCGTCGGCGGCGGCCGCGTCGTCCAGCGCGGCGGGGTTCACCGCCTGAACCGCGTTGAGGACGAGGTCGAGCGAGCTGATGCGGTCGAGGTAGGCCTTGGTCAGCTCGACGCTGGTGATCCGGCCCGAGTCCAGCAGCGCGATCAGCTGTGCGACCTCGGCGGTTTCGAGGTCGACCGGGAACGGCGGATGGCCGGGTTGACCGCCCGCGGCCGCGGCGGCGGGTGTCGACGGCAGTGCCGCCGACGCGGCGGCGGCCCCCACTACGGTCGCGGTTCCCCGCATCATCGTCCGACGGGACACGGCTTTCGCCCCTTCACTCACAGAAATTCCTCCGGGTCTCCTGAGGTGAACGCCGGCCGCGAGGGTGGCGGCCGGCCTCCCCATCGAACCCGCGAGATCGACTCGCCCGATGTCGACATTGTTAACTTTGTCGGCGAGCCGGCTCGTCGGGTACTTCAAGAAAGCGCATTCCGGAGCGGATGGTCAAGTCGTCGGGGTTTCGCTGCCCGCGGGCGCGCCCGGCGGAGCCGAAACCCTTAGCAGACCGACACTTTCCGGTCAAGAGACGAAACTTCGCGACTGTCCGCGCGGCCCGCCACGCGGACATCATGGTGGCGTCCGATTACCATCTTCGCAAAGGGAAGACCATGAGATTCAAAAGAACGCTGGCCGGGCTCGCGGCCGGTGGCGCCCTCGTCGCCGGTGCGGTGATCGCCAGTGCGCCGGCGGACGCGGCCGGCAAGAACGGGTCCTGCGAGTCCGGCGAGTTCTGCCTCTACTACGTGCAGAACGAGGGGGGATACGTGTTCGACCTGCTCGTGTCGGACACCGATTTCTCCAACGACGTGTTCCCCGGCACCAGCATCTCGGCCAACGACAACACCGAGTCCTACCGGAACCGTGACACCTACTACTGGCACGTGTTCACCAACGCCAACTACGGCGGTTCGCACGGCTGCCTGCCGGCGGGCTATGTCGGGAACGCCTCGTCGACGTTCAGCAACACCATCTCGTCGGCGTACTACTCGTCGAGCGGGTGCTGACCCGCGCATCGTGCTCGGGTGAATGAAGGCCGTC
>DASSAD010000127.1:0-2250 GCA_035685725.1 Amycolatopsis sp.
ATCGAGCACGACGACACGCACGGTTCGGCGGCGCCGGCTCTGGTCGCGGCGCGCAAGGTGCTCGACGACGTCGCCGACCACACCGACCTCGCCGGCCGTCCGCGCTTCGTGACCGCGCGCCGCGCGCCGAGCGGCTGAGCCCGGGGCGCGGGGGTCGCACGGGGCTCGTCACGGTGGGGGATAGGCTCCCTGCCATGAGTGCGGTGTACGACTGTGGCCGGGCGGAGAGCCGGGCCGAAGGACTGGCGGCCGCGGCCGCGGCGGTGCGGTCGAGCAGACTGGTCGTACTGCCCACGGACACCGTGTACGGCATCGGCGCCGACGCCTTCGACTCCGGCGCGGTGCGCGCGCTGTTGCGGGCGAAGCACCGCGGGCCCGACATGCCGGTCGGCGTGCTCGTCGGCTCATGGTCCACAGTGGACGGTCTGGTGCTCGGAGTTTCTTCCCACGCAAGGGCTTTGATCGAGGCGTTCTGGCCAGGTGATCTGTCCATTGTGCTCCCGCACGCGCCCAGCCTGCAGTGGGACCTCGGCACCACCCGCGGCACGGTGATGCTGCGGATGCCGCTGCATCCGGTGGCGCTGGAACTGCTGCGCGACGTCGGGCCGATGGCCGTTTCGAGCGCGAACGTCTCCGGGCGCCCGCCCGCCGCCGAGATAGCCGCGGCACAGGAGCAACTCGGTGACTCGGTCTCGGTCTACCTCGACGGTGGTCCGAGCGGTGCGGCGGTGCCGTCCTCGATCGTCGACCTCACCGGCACCGAACCCGTGCTCCTGCGCGAAGGCGCGATCAGCGCCGAGGCGGTGTCCGAAGTGCTCGGCATTCCGGTGACCGCCAAGTCCTCATGACTCCGATCGCCACCGCCGGCCTCCCGATTCGTGAATACATCCTCGTCGGGCTGATCTCGGCCGCACTCACCTACCTGCTCACCGGTCTCGTCCGCCGGTTCGCCATCCGCGCGGGCGCGATCGCCACTCCGCGTGCCCGCGACGTGCACGTCCTGCCGATTCCGCGGATGGGCGGCATCGCGATGTACCTGGGCGTGGTCGGCGGCATGGCCATGGCGCACCAGTTGCCCGTGCTGCGCCGCGCCTTCGAGTTCTCCTTCGATCCGGTCGGCGTGCTGATCGGCGGCGGTGTGATCGTGCTGATCGGCGCCCTCGACGACCGGTTCGAGATCGACGCCTGGACCAAGCTCGCCGGCCAGGTGCTCTGCGCCGGGATCCTGGTCATCTTCGGCGTGCAGTGGAACGCCTTCTGGGTGCCCTGGGGCGGCAACGGCAACTCGCTGGGCTCACTGGTCATCCTCGGCAACAACCAGGGCGGCCTGCTGATGGTGCTGCTGGTGGTGGTGCTGGTCAACGCGATGAACTTCGTCGACGGCCTGGACGGGCTGGCGGCGGGCCTCGGGTTCATCGCCGCCGCGGCGACGTGCACCTTCTCCATCGGCCTGCTCGACTCGGCGGGCGGCGATGTCGGGACCTATCCGCCGGCGCTGATCGCCGCGACGCTCGCGGGCGCGTGCCTGGGATTCCTGCCGCACAACTTCCAGCCGGCCAAGATCTTCATGGGCGACTCCGGGTCGATGATGATCGGCCTGATGCTCGCCGGGGCCACCACCTCGGCGTCCGGGAAGATCAACTACACTCGGTTCAGCGGCTCGGACCTGATCGCGTTGCTGGCGCCACTGCTGGTGGTGATCGCGGTGCTGTTCCTGCCGATGCTGGACCTCGTGATGGCGGTGATCCGCCGGACCCGGCGGGGCGAGAGCCCGTTCGCCGCGGACAAGATGCATCTGCACCACCGATTGTTGGAGATCGGCCATTCCCAGCGCCGGGCGGTGTTGTTGATCTATCTGTGGGCCGGGTTGCTCGGTTTCGGCGCGGTGTCGCTGACGCTGTTCGACAAGACGTTGATGCTGTGGATCTTGGCGGCAGGGCTGTCACTCGCTGTGATTGTCTCGGTGACGCCGCGATTGAGACGGGCCCAAAACGGAAGAACCACGTAAACCGCCCATCGGTAAATCCGCAGGTCAGAGCATAGTTGGCTGGGGGAGCGGAAGGCCGTAGCGGAGCAGCTCGCCACCGGTCACGCAGGGTGTGCGGCGGAGGCTAAGGAGTACGCGTGTACGGCATTGCCTGATTGGCTGGTATTCTCCACGTCGTGGAGGCGGACTTGAGCCGATCTCCCGGTGGCGGACCCCCGACCAGCAGTGTGGCGATCGAGCCGTGTCGCCCCAACCGATGCTCG
>DASSAD010000128.1:0-32891 GCA_035685725.1 Amycolatopsis sp.
GTTCCCGGAACTCGGCGTCGGCCCCGAGGTGCTCACCGATCACCTTCAAGGCCACCTTGCGTCCGAGCCGGACGTCGGTGGCCTTGTACATGACACTCATGCCGCCTTTGCCGAGCACTCCGTCAATGCGGTAGTTGCCCAGTCGGCGACCGGTGAGGTCCCCCGACACATCGCCTGTCACACAGCGCAGCCTAGCCCCAGGGATCAGGTAAGTGGTGCGAAGTGTCTCCGTTTCCGGGTGATACCCGGAGCGGAGCGGCGGCTAGGCGAGCTTGCGGACATCCGCCGCCTGGCTGCGGCCGTCACGACCGGCCTGAATCTCGAACTCCACCTTGTCCCCCTCGTCGAGGGTGCGGAATCCGTCGGACTGAATGGCCGAGTAATGAACGAAAACATCTGGCCCATCCGGGGATGCGATGAAGCCATAACCTTTTTCGGAATTGAACCACTTGACCGTGCCGACTGCCACGGCGTCCTCCTTGCGGGCGAGAACACTGGGAGGCCATGCCTTACCGGCTCCCGGATGCGATCACGCTACCCGAATAATCGGTGCGATCAATGCCTAATTCACGGAGATTTTCGGACCTGCACGAGAATCCGCCCCGGCCCCGCGAAGTCAAGGGCCAGTCCCTGCCCGGTCCGAATCGATTGAGGACCGGACGGATCGATCGCGCGCAGGCGAACCTGGAGCGAGTCGGGATAGGCGACGAGGAACTCCGGCCGGACGGTGATCAGCTCACCGGGTTCGAGCGTGAGCTGATCCACCGGCCCGGGACAGGACAACACCAGCGGGCCCGTTCCGCTGTAGTGCTCCAAGAACCCGGAATCGCTGCCGAACAGCGTCTTCAGACCTTGCCAGCCCGCATCGACCCGCACCGTCGACGGGCGCGCGAAGAACGCTTCCCGCGCCACGCACCACCCGGTCCTGCCATCGAACTCCAGCGGATAGACGTCGCCGGGCCCAGCCGGCGCCAAGTCGATCCAGCCGCCCTTCTGCGGCGCGGTGAACACCGAAGGCCCGCCCTTGCCCTGCCCGCGCGGGCCGCCCCGGGACGCCGGCACCTCGGTGACCCCGAAGCTGCTCGCGATCATCGTGTCGCCGGGCGCCTGCACCGCCTCGCCGGGTGCCAAGATCACGCGCACCACCCCGAAGTTCGGCGTGTGCCGGGTCTTGACCTGCACGGAAAACCTCCTCGCGTCCAGCTCCCGGCCGTCTCGCACCGGGTGCTTCCCGCCCGCGGACGATCGCCGGACGGTCGGGAGCCCAGCCCTGCCGCACGTGAGCCACGACAGGCGGAGCGGGGAGAGTGTTGCACGCGCGGCGGCGAGGGGGAGGATGGTCCGGTGATTTCCGTCGACGAATACCGGGCCACGGTCACCGACCTGCTGGGTACCGCCGCTCCGGTCGGTCTCCCGCTCGCCGAATGCGCCGGCCTCGTGCTGGCCGAAGACGTGCGCGCGGGAGTCTCGCTGCCGCCGTTCGACAACTCCGCGATGGACGGCTATGCCGTCCGGTCGGTCGACGTGGCCGAAGCCGGTCCGGTGAACCCGGTGCGGCTGCCGGTCACCGAGGACATCCCCGCCGGGCGCACCGACGTCCCCGAACTGCTCCCCGGCACCGCGCACCGCATCATGACGGGCGCGCCGGTACCGCACGGCGCCGACGCGGTGGTCATGGTGGAACACACCGACCGCGGCGCCGAAACGCCCGGGGTGGTGCGCATCGAACGCGCCTCGGCGCCAGGCACGCACGTGCGGCGGACCGGCGAGGACGTGATGCAGGGCACGGTGGCGCTCGCGGCGCGGACGGTGCTGGGCCCGGCGCAGCTCGGGCTCGCCTCCGCGGTCGGCAAGGAGCGGCTGACCGTGTACCGGCCGTTGCGGGTGCTGGTCGTGTCCACCGGCTCCGAACTGGTCGTCCCGCCGCACCCGCTGCGGACCGGGCAGATCTACGAATCGAACAGCGTGATGCTCGCGAGCGCGATCCGCGCACTCGGCTGCCACGCCGAGGTCGCGATGAGCATCGACGACGTCGCGGCGTTCCGGTGGGAGATCGAGCCGCGACTGGGCGACTTCGACCTGCTGGTGACCTCGGGCGGGGTGAGCGCCGGAGCGTACGAGGTCGTCAAGGACGCCTTGAGCGGGCTTGGCGTGAACTTCACCAAGGTCGCCATGCAGCCGGGCGGGCCGCAGGGCAACGGCCGCTGGAACGGCCTCCCGGTGGTGACCCTGCCCGGGAATCCGGTGAGCGTGCTGGTGTCCTTCGAGGTCTTCCTGCGGCCCGCGCTGCTCAGCGCGCTCGGGCACCCCACCGTGGACCGGCACCGGGTGCGGGCGCGACTGACCGAGGGCCTCAAGTCTCCGCAGGACCGCCGCCAGTTCCGCCGTGGCTTCTACCGACACGCCGAAGGCGAGGTGACCGGCGAGGTCGGCCCGCGCGGTGGCCCCGGCTCGCACCTACTCGCGGCGTTCACACAGGCGAACTGCCTGATCGTGCTGCCCGAGGACGTGACGGAGGCCCCGGAAGGCAGCGAGGTCGACGTCCTGCTGCTCTAGCCCCACCGCCGCTCCCGACCACCCACCCCGAACCACCCACCCCGACCTCACCACCCGCCCAACCTCACCACCCGCCCAACCTCAGCGACCGCCCAACCTCAGCGACCGGACGAGAGACCTCAGCGACCGGAAGGGCGATCTCGACGACGGGAAGAGGGGACACGGGCACGGGAACGGAGGACTCGCCCACCCCGCCGTGTCCCCCCTTCCGGTCGCCGTGTCCCCCGCTCCCGTCGCCGTGTCCTCTCTTCCGGTAGCCGTGTCCTCTCTTCCGGTAGCCGTGTCCTCCGCCCCGGTCGCTGTGTCCTCGCTTCCCCGTGCGACCGTTGCCTCCAGTCGTCCCGTCCCGCCAGGCCTCTCAACAGAAAGACACATTGTCGACACGCTAAGTCACAAAATGGCCGCGAAGGTGTGACTTTTGGTAATTTTTGTTCCACAAAGGGTCATAATTCCGCTCTGTGAGAGTTAGGCTTGGGCGCTTTTGCGGCCTTGACCCGCTGGCCGGGCGGGTGTGTCGTCGGGGGACGCATCCGCCCGGCGATGATCACCGCCGGAATCATGACCTTCACCCGAATGGGTGCTTCCGTGCCGGGTACCTGCTCTGGGTGACGCGACAAGGCAGGACGCGGCCCGAGCCAGCCGGGCCTGGCGGTAGCGTGAGTACCCGAACAGGTCAGACCTCGACCATGGGAACACCTACCAGATGAGCCCGAACCCGCCGGTACAGGCGAGCAATCCCGTCGCGCACGCCCTGCGACTGGCCCGCGAAACACTTCCACCGATGCACCCGGCAGGCCGCCCGTTCGTGGCCGGGGGTGTCGCCGCCACGCTGCTGTTGCGCCGGGTGTCCAGGCCGCTGGGCACCCTCGCCGGGCTCGCGACGCTGGCCACCGCCGCGTTCTTCCGGGAACCGCGCCGGGTCGCACCGGACCGGCGCGGTCTCGCGATCGCGGCGGCGGACGGCCTGGTGTCGCTGATCGAGACGGCCGCCCCGCCTCCCGAACTCGGTCTGCCTGCCGAGCCGCGGATGCGCGTGAGCGTGTTCCTGTCGATCTTCGACGTGCACGTCCAGCGGGCTCCGGCCACCGGAGTGATCGAACGCGTGGCCTACCGGCCCGGCAAGTTCCTCTCCGCCGACCTCGACAAGGCCAGCGACGCCAACGAACGCAACTCGGTGCTGCTGCGCACCGAAGACGGCCACGAACTGGTCGTCGTGCAGATCGCCGGGCTCGTCGCGCGCCGCATCGTCTGCCAGGTCGCCGAGGGCGACAAGGCGTCGGCGGGCCAGACCTATGGGTTGATTCGCTTCGGCTCCCGGGTCGATCTCTACCTTCCCCCGGGCAGCAGGGTCCTGGTCAGCAAGGGGCAACGCACGATCGGCGGAGAAACCCCGCTCGCCGAACTTCCGAGCAGTGCTTTCGAGCAGTAAGGAAAAGCCCATGGTTCGCGCCATGACCCCCAGCGTCCGCCTGCTGCCCAACGCGATCACGGTGCTCGCGCTCTGCGCCGGGCTCTCCGCGGTCCAGTTCGCGCTGCACCACCAGTACACCCTCGCCATCGGCGCGATCGGGGTGGCCGCCGTGTTGGACAGCCTCGACGGCCGGATCGCGCGGTTGCTCGACGCGACCTCGAAGATGGGCGCCGAACTGGACTCCCTGTCAGACGCGATCTCCTTCGGCGTCGCCCCGGCGCTCGTGCTCTACATCTGGCAGACCGATACGCAGGGACTCGGCTGGATCGCGTCGCTGGTCTTCGCGGTCTGCATGGTGCTGCGCCTTGCCCGCTTCAACACCTTGCTGGAAGTGGAGAAGCCGCCCTACGCCAACGAGTTCTTCATGGGGGTGCCGGCGCCGGCCGGTGGCCTGCTCGCGCTGCTGCCGCTGATTCTGACGATCGAGTTGGGCGAGGGCTGGTGGTCCGGCCCCGCTGTGGTCCTGGTCTGGACGGTCGCGATCGCGATGCTGCTGATCAGCCGCATCCCGACGCTGTCGCTCAAGACCGTCAAGGCACCGGCGAAGGCGGCGGCGCCACTGCTGGTGATCGTCTGCCTGGTGGCGGCGGCGGTCATCCAGTACCCGCTGGTCGCGTTGGGCGTCGCGCTGGTGCTCTACCTGCTGCACATCCCGTACTCGGTCCGCCGGTACCGGTGGTTGGCCCAGCATCCGGAGGCGTGGAACGTGCCGCTGTCCGAGCGCCGTGCCATCCGTCGCGCCCGCAGCACGCGGCGCATCCGGCTGCGGCGGCCGCGGTTCCCGCGGGTCGCGGGCGGGCCGCGGCTGGGCGTGCGCCTGACCCGCCCGGAACACGTGGTCCGCGGCATCCGCACCTTCCCGCCGGACGGCCAGGAACGCACGCGGCGGCGCAGCTGGCGTCGCATCGGCCTACGCCAGCGCCGATAGGCAGCGCTCCGCCACCCCACCGTTGTGGAGGAAGGGGCATTTCCTACGAAACGACGGGCCGGGTGGCTCGGCCGGGGTTCGAGCCCCCAGCTCTGAAGCAAGGGATGTTTCCTACGGAACGACGCAGGGCGCGACCCACGCCGGGTGGGGCCTCGTTATGAAGGAAGGGGCGTTTCCTACGGAATCGGGGCGGCGCGTGACTCGCCGGGGGACGCGGGTTCTGGAGGAAGGGGTGTTTCCTACGGAATGGCGGGTGGCGGGTGGAGCGGGCGTGCGGTGAGAAGTGCCATGGAGGCGGCGTCTCATCCTAAGGTGAACGGGTGAGCTCTCCCCAGATCACGCTGACCGTCCGGCACACTCCGTCCGCGCTGGACTCCCGGCGCGGGATCGTCCGGTTGCATCCCGAGATGCTCGACGCGCTGGGGTTGCGGGCGTGGGACGCCGTGCGGCTCACCGGGGCCAGGGTCAGCGCGGCGCTGGCGGTGCCCGCCGACGCCGGGGGCCTCCCGGGGGTGATCCTCACCGACGATCTGACGATGTCGAACCTCGGGCTCACCGAAGGGGCCGAGGTCGTGGTCACGCCTGCCCGGGTCGCCGCCGCCCGCACGGTCACGGTGGCCGGGTCACGACTGGTCAGCGTCTCGGTCTCGCCGAACACGCTGCGGCTGGCGTTGATCGGCAAGGTGCTCACGGTGGGGGACGCGGTCTCACTGCTCCCCCAGGACCTGGCGCCGCCGCCCGGCTCCGACGTGGCCTCCGTGCGGGGTCAGCTTTCCCGGACCATCGGTGCGGCCTGGACGACCGAGCTGCTCACCGTCACCGGCACGGAGCCGGGCGGCGCGGTCACGGTCGGACCGTCCACGGTGGTGGCCTGGCGGGACTCCAGCGTTCGCGCGGCTTCCGCGAAGCCCGCGGCGCCGGTGCGGACCGAACCGGAACCGCTCGACGCGGAAATCGTCCCGGACCCGGTGGTCGAGGAGCGGCCGGCCGTGCCGGTCACCGACCTGGTCGGCGCCGACCTTCCGGCGCGGCGGCTGGCCGAATGGTTCGATCTCGCGTTCCACCGGCCCGATCTGCTGGCGCGCCTGGGCACATCGGCGCATCTGGGTGTGCTGCTCTCGGGTCCGGAGGGGGTGGGCAAGGCGACCCTCGTGCGCGCGGTCGCGGCCGCGGAGAAGGTGCGCGTGGTCGGATTGGCCGCGCCGGGCATCGCGGTCCTGGAGCCGAACGCGGCGGCCGACCAGCTTCGGCAGAAGCTGCGCCAGGCGACCGCCGAGAACCCGACCGTGCTGTTGTTGACCGACATCGACGTGCTGCTGCCCGCCGCGCAGCAGCCGCCGGTGGCGACCGTGGTGCTGGACGAGCTGCGGGCGGCGCTGGCCAAGCCGGGGTTCGCCGTGCTCGCGACGACGGCTCATCCCGAGGCCTGCGATCCCCGGCTGCGCGCGGCCGACCTGCTCGACCGAGAGCTGGCGGTCCCGCTGCCCGACGCGAAGATCCGCACCGAACTGCTGCGCGTGTTGCTCCGGGACGTCCCGCTGGAACCGACCGTGGACGAGGCCGCGATCGCCGCGCGCGCCCCGGGGTTCGTCGCGGCCGATCTGCTCGCGCTCCGCCGGGACGCGGCGGTGCGGGCCGCGCTCCGGCAGCGCGCGGCGGCCGAGCCGCGGATCTCGCAGCAGGACCTGATGGACGCGCTGGAATCCGTCCGTCCGATCTCGATGTCCACTTCGGACAACCTGGCGATCGGCGGGCTGAGCCTGGCCGACGTCGGCGACATGGCCGAGGTCAAGCAGGCACTGACCGAAGCAGTGCTGTGGCCGCTGCGGTACCCGGATTCCTTTGCCCGACTGGGCATCGCGCCGCCGCGCGGGGTTCTGCTCTACGGCCCGCCTGGCGGCGGCAAGACCTTCCTGGTGCGCGCGCTGGCCGGTACCGGCGCGCTCAACGTGTTCGCGGTCAAGGGCGCCGAGCTGATGGACAAGTGGGTCGGCGAGTCCGAGCGGGCAGTGCGTGAACTGTTCCGGCGCGCCGCGGAAGCCGCGCCTTCCCTGATCTTCCTCGACGAGATCGACGCGCTCGCGCCGCGCCGGGGCCAGTCCAGCGACTCGGGAGTCGCCGACCGCGTGGTGGCGGCGCTGCTCACCGAACTCGACGGCGTCGAACCGATGCGGGAGGTGGTCGTTCTCGGCTCCACCAACCGGCCCGAACTGGTCGACCCCGCGCTGCTGCGGCCTGGACGGCTGGAACGGTTGGTCTATGTGCCCCCGCCCGACGCGTCGGCACGAGCCGAGATTCTGCGGGCCACCGCGAAGAACACGCCGTTGGCGTCCGATGTGGACCTCGACGAGCTGGCGTCCGGATTGGACGGATACTCCGCGGCGGACTGCGCGGCGCTGGTCCGCGAGGCCGCGCTGACCGCGATGCGGGAGTCGTTGGAGGCCAGCGAGGTGACCGCGGCGCATCTGGTCAAGGCGCGGGAAGCCGTCCGGCCGTCGCTGGACCCGGCCCAGCTCGCCGCGCTGGAGGCCTACGCGAACCGGTCGTAGTTCGCAGGTGTGCGTCGGCTGGTCTTGCCGCTTCCGTACTAGCTGCTCTTGCCGTTGAGGCCCGAGAAGTCGTTCGTGACGATGACGATCACGCCGGGGCTGGAGTTCTGGATCCCGTCGAAGCGTGGTTGGGCCTTCATCCCGAACTCGGCCGCCAGCGCCTTCGCCGCGGTCTCCTCGTCGGTGCCCGGGGTGTAGTAGGCGGTCGTGGTCGAGATGATGCCGTAGGGGTAGTTGCCGGCTTCGGTGATGTTCCAGCCGTCGGCGCGGAACTTGCTCGCGGCGTCCGCGGCGAGGCCCTTGATGGTGCTGTTGTTGTAGACCCGCACCGGCACCCACTTGGCGTCGGCCTGGCTTCCCGGGGTGCCCGCCGGCGCCGACGAGGCGAGCGGGGGCGTGGTGGTGCCGGGACCTGCCGGTGGCGGTGGTGGCACGGCCGGGGACGACGCCGACGACGAGGCGGGTGCGGAAGAGGAAGCGGGCGGGGCCGGTGTGTCACCGACCGAAGTGGACGATGCCGCGGTGTTGGTCGGCGCGCCGCCGAGTGCGTTGGTGGTGCCGAGCACCAACGCGACCAGTGCGACGCCGATCAGGACCACACCCGCCAGCCGCAACGGCCGGGAAAGTCCTTTGAAGAAGTTCATCGTGCCTCGATCCCGAGCCGTCGTGCCACCCGCTTGCGCTCCCGGGTCGAGCGCGTCTTCAGCAACCGTTTGACCAGCATCGGATCGGCGCGCAGAGCCTCCGGCTTCTCGAGAAGCCGGTTGAGGAGCTGGTAGTAGCGCGTGGGGGACAGGCCGAACTGCTCACGGATCGCGTTCTCCTTCGCCCCCACGTACCGCCACCATTGGCGTTCGAAGGCCAGGATCTCCCGCTCGCGCGGGCCGAGTCCGTCCGACTCCGCCGCCGCTTCTTCGCTGGTCCCCGAGCACGCTGTGGTCACCTCGGGGGCGGCCTCGCCGTTTCCCGGCAGGCTCTCCGCGGCTTCCATCCGACTCCCTCAGCTGTAGCCAAAACACGCGGTGGTCATTCAACCACGCGACCCGGCGGCGATGGTGGGATCACGGCCCGGCGCGTCACGGCGTCAGGCTGGGTACCATCGCGAGTTGTGACGATTCACCCCATTCGCATCGCCGGTGATCCCGTGCTGCACAACCCCACCCGCGAGGTGGACAGGTTCGACGACGAGCTGCGCGTGCTCAGCGAGGACATGTTCGAGACGATGTACGCCGCCGAGGGAGTCGGGCTGGCGGCCAACCAGATCGGCGTCGCGTTGCGGGTCTTCGTCTACGACTGCCCCGACGACGAGGGAAACCGGTTCAAGGGCGTGGTGGTCAACCCGAAGCTGGAGACCTCCGAGATCCCGGAGACCATGCCCGACCCCGACGACGACTGGGAGGGCTGCCTCTCCGCGCCCGGCGAGTCGTATCCGACCGGGCGGGCCGCCTGGGCGAAGGTCACCGGCTTCGACGTCGAGGGAAATCCGATCGAAGCGGAGGGCACCGGCTACTTCGCCCGCTGCCTCCAGCACGAGACCGATCATCTGGACGGCTACCTCTACCTGGATCGGCTCGTCGGGCGCCATGCGCGCGAGGCCAAGCGGATGCTCAAGCACAACAAGTGGGGCGTGCCCGAGCTGTCCTGGCTGCCACCGAAGGAAAAGCCCTAGAACGCGCGGAGCCATCTCGGGCGGACCCGTCGTTTTCGCCCACGGTGAACGGGCGGCACAGACCCGCATTTCGGCGCACACTGGATGTAACGGTGTAATCGGGATGGTGGTCGTCATGGATTCCGAAGCGCTGGACGCCTATTCGCGAGCGGTCACCACGGTGGCGGCCGAAGTGACCCCGCATGTGGCGAGCGTGCAACTGGCGCGCGGGAGCGGCTCGGCAGTGGTGTTCGCCCACGACGGGTACCTCCTCACGAACGCGCACGTCGTCGGCCGCGACCGGCGGGGCACGGCGACCTTCTCCGATGGTGTGGAACGACGTTTCGACGTGATCGGCACAGACGCGCTGTCGGATCTGGCGGTGCTGCGCGCGCGGGGCGACGCGCCCGCGCCCGTGCGGTTGGGGGACGCGGACAAGCTCATCGTCGGGCAACTCGTGGTCGCCGTCGGCAGCCCGCTCGGGCTCGCCGGGTCGGTCACCGCGGGGGTGGTCAGCGCGCTCGGGCGCTCGCTGCCGGTGCGGACCCAGAGCGCCGGGCGTGTGATCGAGGACGTGATCCAGACCGACGCCGCGCTCAACCCGGGCAACTCCGGAGGCGCGCTGGCCGACTCGGCGGGACGCGTGGTGGGCGTGAACACCGCGGTCGCCGGGTTCGGACTCGGGCTCGCGGTGCCGATCAACGCGACCACTCGCCGGATCATCGACACGTTGGTCGTCGAGGGACGGGTGCGGCGCGCCTATCTCGGCGTCGTCGGCGTGCCGGCCCCGCTGCCGGACGAGGTCGCCGAGCGGACCGGCCAGCGGGCGGGACTGCGGGTGGTCGAGGTGGTGTCGGGCGGTCCGGCGCACCGTGCCGGACTGCACGCGGGCGATCTCATCCTCACCGTCGGGCGGGAGCGGGTGTCCGACGCCCAGGACATCCAGCGACAACTTTTCGCCGAGGTGATCGGGACCCGGCTCGCGGTGACCGTGCTGCGCAACGGTGCGATGGTCGACGTCATCGCGTCACCGACCGAACTGGACGGTTGACCGGGGTAGCGCTTTCCCGCACCCGATGAACCGATCCCGTGGCAGCGTGTCGGACGCCGGTCGTTCCGCATGCGGGTGCGGCGAACGGGTGAGCACGGGTAGCCCACCGTGACGTTCGGAATCGCTCCGGCGACCGAACGTCGCGGCGGGCGCCGCCGGTGGGGTGTCCCGTGACTCGCCACACTTGAGCTCCGCGCTTTCGCATGGCATGGTCGAGGCGGACCGGAAAACTCAACATCGCGGGAGCTCGCGCCTTGGCGGGCTGAGAGGGTGGCTGGTGTCCGTTCGGACCCGGTGCCGCCGACCGCCGAACCTGACCGGGTAATGCCGGCGTAGGGAGTGACTCTTCTTGACCACGCTGGAAAACGACGTTCAGCCGAGCGTGACCACGGGCCCGATCACGGGCTCCCACAAGGTGTACCACCAGACGGAGTCCGGGCTGAACGTGCCGGCCCGCCGCATCGAGCTGTCCACCGGGGACCATTTCGACGTCTACGACACCTCCGGTCCCTACACCGATCCGGACGCGCACATCGACGTCCACAGTGGACTTCACCCGCTGCGGTCGGGCTGGGCCGACGGCCGGGCCCACAACACGCAGCTGGGTCACGCCAAGGCCGGTGTGATCACCCGCGAGATGGAGTTCGTGGCGGCACGGGAGCGGGTGAGCGCGGAGTTCGTGCGCGCCGAGGTGGCCAGCGGGCGGGCGGTGATCCCCGTCAACCGCAGGCATCCCGAGAGCGAGCCCATGATCATCGGGAAGAACTTCCTGGTGAAGATCAACGCGAACATGGGCAACTCGGCCGTGTGGTCCTCGGTCGAGGAAGAGGTCGACAAGATGGTGTGGGCGACCCGCTGGGGCGCCGACACGATCATGGACCTGTCCACCGGGAAGCGCATTCACCAGACCCGCGAATGGATCCTGCGCAACTCGCCGGTGCCGGTCGGCACCGTGCCGATCTACCAGGCACTGGAGAAGGTCGACGGAGACCCGGAGCGGCTGTCCTGGGAGGTCTACCGGGACACCGTGATCGAGCAGTGCGAGCAGGGCGTGGACTACATGACCGTGCACGCCGGGGTGCTGCTGCGGTACGTCCCGCTCACCGCGAACCGGGTGACCGGGATCGTCTCACGCGGCGGCTCGATCATGGCCGCCTGGTGCCTGGCACACCACCAGGAATCGTTCCTGTACACGCACTTCGCGGAGCTCTGCGAAATCCTGCGCGAGTACGACGTCACCTTCTCGCTCGGGGACGGCCTGCGCCCGGGGTCGATCGCGGACGCGAACGACCGGGCCCAGTTCGCCGAACTGGAGACCCTGGGTGAGCTGACCCACATCGCGCGCGAGCACGACGTGCAGGTCATGATCGAAGGCCCCGGCCACGTGCCGATGCACAAGATCAAGGAGAACGTGGAGCTGGAGGAACGGCTCTGCGGCGAAGCGCCGTTCTACACGCTCGGCCCGCTCGCGACCGACATCGCGCCGGCGTACGACCACATCACCTCGGCCATCGGCGCGGCCCAGATCGGCTGGTACGGCACCGCGATGTTGTGCTACGTCACACCGAAGGAACACCTCGGCCTGCCCAACCGGGACGACGTGAAGACCGGTGTGATCACTTACAAGATCGCCGCGCACAGTGCCGACCTCGCGAAGGGGCACCCCTACGCACAGCAGTGGGACGACGAGCTGTCCAAGGCACGCTTCGAGTTCCGCTGGAACGACCAGTTCAACCTGTCGCTGGACCCCGACACGGCCCGCTCCTTCCACGACGAGACCCTGCCCGCCGAGCCGGCGAAGACCGCACACTTCTGTTCCATGTGCGGGCCGAAGTTCTGCTCGATGCGGATCACCCAGGACGTCCGCAAGTACGCCGAGGAACACGGACTGTCGACTGTGGACGCGATCGAGGCCGGGATGCGGGAGAAGTCCGCAGAGTTCGGCGAGCACGGCAACAAGGTGTACCTCCCCGTGGTCGAGTCGTGACCCCGACGCCGCGCACCGCACTGACCATCGCCGGATCCGATTCCGGCGGTGGCGCGGGCATCCAGGCCGACCTGCGCACGTTCTTCGCCTGCGGAGTACACGGGATGACCGCGATCACGGCCGTCACCGTGCAGAATTCGCTGGGAGTACAGGGATTCACCGAGATCCCGGCGGAGACGGTCAGTGCGCAGATCAAGGCGGTGGCCGGCGACATCGGGGTGCATGCGGCGAAGACCGGGATGCTGGCCACCGCGGAGATCATCCGGGTGGTGGCCAAGACCCTGGACGAGGTCCACATCGGACGCCACGCGAACGTTCCGTTCGTGGTCGACCCGGTGGCGGCCTCGATGCACGGGGATGCGTTGCTGCGCGAGGAAGCGCTCGAGGCGATCCGCACCGAGCTTTTCCCGCGTGCCACGCTGATCACCCCGAACCTCGACGAGGTGCGCCTGCTCACCGGTGTCGTGGTGTCCGATCGGGACAGCCAGCGGCACGCGGCCGACGCGCTGCTGGAGTTCGGCGCGCGGTGGGTTCTGGTCAAGGGCGGCCATCTGTACGACGACCCGGACTGCGTCGACCTGCTCTCGGACGGCACCGAGTACATCGAGCTGTCCGGCCGGCGACACGACACACCGCACACCCACGGCGGTGGCGACACGCTCGCCTCCGCCATCACCGCGTCTCTGGCGCAGGGCCTCGGTGTTCCGGATGCGGTCGCGGCGGGCAAGCGGTTCATCGAACGATGCGTCGCCGAGTCCTACCCGCTCGGCGCCGGCATCGGCCCGGTGTCGCCGTTCTGGCGGCTGGAACACCACGACGGATAGCGCACGGCTGGCGCGGGTTTCGGAGTCGGTGTTGCCGCGATCGCGCGCACTTTCCCGCACCGCCTGGTGAAGCGGGGACGGAGCCGGCGGGTGGGAGACACTGGTGACCATGACTGAAGCGAGTCCACCCAGTGCTCTCACCATCGCCGGCTCCGATTCCGGCGGCGCCGCGGGCCTGCAGGCGGATCTGCGCACCTTCCTCACCTGCGGCGTGCACGGGCTCGTCGCGGTGACCGCCGTGACCGTGCAGAACACCCTCGGCGTGCACGACCGGTCGGATGTTCCGGCGCGGATCGTGGCCGGACAGATCGAGGCGGTCGCCGCGGACATGGGTGTGGGCGCGGCGAAGACCGGCATGCTCGCCTCGGCCGAGATCATCGAGGCGGTCGCGCAAGCCTGCGATCGTGCCGACATCGGGCGGGACCGTGCCGTGCCCTTCGTGGTGGATCCGGTGGCCGCTTCGATGCACGGACACCCACTGTTCGACGAGGCCGGGCTGGCCGCCCTGCGGGACCTGCTCCTGCCGCGCGCCACCGTGCTCACCCCGAATCTCGACGAGGTCCGGCTGCTCACCGGATTGACCGTGACGGGTCGCGAGCTGATGCGCGAAGCGGCGATCGCGCTGCATTCCCTGGGGCCCCGGTACGTGCTGGTGAAAGGCGGGCATCTGAGGGAGGACCCCGAGTGCGTGGATGTGCTCTACGACGGTTCGTCCTTCGTCGAGTTGCCGGGGCCGCGGTTCGCCACCCCGCACACCCACGGCGCCGGTGACACGATGGCCTCGGCGCTGACGGCGGGCCTGGCGCGCGGGATGACCGTGCCGGAGGCAGCGCGGTTCGGCAAGTGGTTCGTCGGCAACGCCGTCGCGCACTCCTACCCGATGGGCGCGAAAGTCGGCCCGGTGTCCGCCTTCTGGCGGCTGTCCGCCGAAGACGCGTCCTGAGCCAGGGCCCTGGCGCTACTCGTCGTCGGAGAGGAGCGATTCCAGCGCGGGCAGCGCCATCGCGAGCGCTTCCCGGTGGTCTTCGGGCAGCCGTTCTATCCGCCTGTTCAA
The DNA here is from genome assembly GCA_035685725.1 of Amycolatopsis sp. Classification (GTDB taxonomy): domain Bacteria; phylum Actinomycetota; class Actinomycetes; order Mycobacteriales; family Pseudonocardiaceae; genus Amycolatopsis_E. The sequence continues at coordinate 14,069 of DASSAD010000128.1, forward strand.
CTCGTGGATCCGCGTCGAGCGCACGCCCTGCAGCATGTGCTCGCCCTCCTCGGTCGCCGTCGCGAGCCACGCGCGGCGGTCGACCGGATCGGGCTCGCGGCGCGCATAACCGGCCTCCACCAGCGACGCGACGATCCGTGACATGGTCGCCGCGGCGACCCCTTCCTTCGCCGCCAGATCACCGAGCCGTACCGGCCCCAGCGCGACCAGGGTGGCCAGCGCGGAGATCGCGCCATGCCCCGGGCCGGGACTGCCCGTCTGGCGTAGCGATCTGGACAGCCTCCCGACCGCCAGGAAAAGTCGCCCTGCGACATCGGTTGACGACTCGATCACCTTCGAGCTCCTTCTACCTGTGGTGCCCCACCCACCAGCGTGGCGACCACCATACGGCTTGCGCGTGGTAAATCACGGTTAACCTCAGCGCGGCGGGCTGGACGCCTGTGCCCAGAACCGCTGCGAGATCCGCCCGGCACCGCGGGCCAGCCGCCCCGCGAGCACCGCCGAACGCATCGCCGACGCCATCCGCTCGGGGTCCTGTGCCCGGGTGACGGCGGTGGACAGCAGCACCGCGTCACAGCCCAGTTCCATCGCGAGCGCCGCGTCCGACGCCGTGCCGATGCCCGCGTCCAGCACGATCGGCACCCCGGCGCGGGACACGATCAGCTCAATGTTGTGCGGGTTGCGGATGCCCAGCCCGGTGCCGATCGGCGCGCCGAGCGGCATCACCGCCGCGCAGCCGGCTTCTTCCAGGCGCAGGGCCAGCACCGGATCGTCGTTGGTGTAGGCGAGCACGGTGAAGCCGTCGGCGACGAGTTGTTCGGCCGCGTCGAGGGTTTCCAGCGGGTCCGGCAGCAGGGTCCGCTCGTCCGCGTGGACTTCGAGCTTGATCAGGTCGGTTTCCAGCGCCTCACGCGCGAGCCGCGCGGTGAGCACGGCCTCGGCGGCGCTGCGGCAGCCCGCGGTGTTGGGCAGCAGGCGGATGTCCAGGCGGCGCAGGAGTTCCAGCACACCCGACCGGCCTTCGGCGTCGGCCCGCCGCATGGCGACCGTGGTCAGCTCGGTCCCGGAGGCGACCAGTGCCCGCTCCAGCACGGCCAGGTTGGCCGCGCCACCGGTTCCGATGATCAACCGCGAGGCCAGCTTGTACTCGCCGATCACCAGCTGTTCGTCCAGCATGTGTTCACCCACCTTGCACCGCCGTCAGGATTTCCAGCCGCGCTCCCGCGGGAATGACGACCTCGGACCACTCGCCGCGCCGGACCACCTGGCCGTCGAGCGCGACCGCGACGCCACGTTGACCGGTTCCGAGCGTCGCCAGCATCCCGGCGACCGTTGTGCCGTCCGGGAAGTCCCGCCAGTCCCCGTTGACTTGCACACTGACCTGAGCTGCCAACTCCGTGCCTCCGTTCCTCGCCCGTAGGCGCGTTCACCGCACATCCGGCCCACCGAGCCGGGCGGGATGTGCCGCTTCGATGCCCTCGGGTGGTTTCTCGCCCGCCAGCCAGGCCACCACGGCATCGGCCGTCACCGGTGCCATCAGCAGCCCGTTGCGGTGGTGACCGGTGGCGGCCAGCACTCGCGCACCGAGTTCGCCGACGAAGGGCAGCGTGTCCACGCTCGCCGCGCGCAACCCCACCGCGGTCTCGACCAGTTCGTACTCGCCGATGCTCGGGAAGATCCGTTCGGCGCTTTCGATGAGCTCGCGCACGCCGCGCGCGGTGACCGCGTCGTCGAACCCGGCTTCGTATTGCGTGGCACCGAGAACGAGTTCGCCGTCGGCGCGGGGCACCAGGTAGACGGGTCGCCCCTCGACCACCGCGCGGACCGTGTGCGACGGCGGCGGCAGGCTCGTGCGGCGGGCGCGCAGGCGCAGGATCTCGCCCTTCAGCGGCCGCACCGCGCCGCTCAGTGCCGGGTGCAGCCGCCCGCTGTGCGCGCCGGCCGAGAGCACGATCACGTCGGCGGTGTGCTCGCCGGATCCGGTCGTGACCACGCCGTCGGCGATCCCGGTCGCCTCCTCCGCGACGAACCGGACACCGTGCCGCTCGGCCGCGGCGCGCAGCGAGCGCAGCAGTTTCCTGTTGTCCACGGCGAGATCGCCGGGAACCAGGAGGCCGCCACGGGTCGCGCCCGACAGCCCCGGCTCCACGGAGCGCAGCCGTCTGCCGGTGACGCGCTCGACCGCGCGCCCGACGGATTCGAGGTATTCGGCGAGGATGGCCAGCTGACCCGCGTCGCCCTGGTCGAGTGCGACGACCAGGGTGCCCGCGGTGGACAGGCCTGGGTCTCCGCCGTCGGCGGCGAGTCGTTCGGCGAACGACGGCCAGCGCCGCAGCGACTCCTCACCGAGCAGCAGGGCCGCCTCCTCGCCGGGCCACGCCTCGGTGATCGGGGCGAGCATCCCGCCCGCGACCCACGAAGCGCCGCGACCCGGCGTGGGATCGATCACAGTCACCGGGTGGCCCGCCGCCGCGGCCCGCCAGGCCACCGACAGCCCGATCACCCCGCCGCCCACGACGATCACCGCCGACGGCCGCGCGGGGTTCGGTTCGAGCGCCGCGTCGGCGCCGACGTTGCTGGTCAAAGGAATCACGCTCCCTGCGCCGGCATGATCCGGATCAGGTTCCACGGTCGGAACGGTTCCAGCTCCCTCTCAGCCCGTGCCCCGGGCTCCCGTGCGGACGCATCCAGCATATACGTTCGACCCATGCCAGGTCTCGACGGTGAACAGCTCCGGAAACGGCTCGACACGGCACGGCTGTACCTGTGCACCGACGCGCGCTCCGACCGAGGGGACCTCGCCGAGTTCGCCGACGCGGCACTGGCCGGCGGGGTCGACATCATCCAACTGCGGGACAAGACCGGGGGCGCGCCGCTGGAGGCGAAGCAGGAACTCGCCGCGCTGGAAGTGCTCGCCGAGGCGTGTGCCCGGCATGGCGCGCTGCTCTCGGTGAACGACCGTGCGGACGTGGCACTCGCGGTGGAGGCCGACGTGCTGCATCTGGGGCAGGACGATCTGCCGGTGAACCTCGCCCGCCGCGTCGTCGGCGACGGCCCGGTCGTCGGCCTGTCCACGCATTCGGCCGAGCAGGCGCGCGCGGCGGCCGCGGCGCCCGGCGTCGACTACTTCTGCACCGGGCCGTGCTGGCCCACACCGACCAAGCCGGGCCGTCCGGCTCCCGGGCTCGACCTGGTCCGCGCGACCGCGGGCTTCGGCACCGGGCGGCCGTGGTTCGCCATCGGTGGCATCGACACCGAGCGACTGCCGGAGGTGGTGGCGGCCGGGGCGACCCGCGTGGTCGTCGTCCGCGCCATCACCCAGGCCGAGGATCCCGAGGCGGCCGCACGCGCGCTCCGCCGCGGACTGCCTGGTTCCTGACCTGCCCGCGGTCAAGGGCTGGACGGCGGCGCGCTCAGGCTCGGTGTCGCCGGCCCGGAGGAACCGGAGAAACCGGAGGACGGGGCGGTACTGGAAGCCGGACTGGAGGACGGTCCGGGCGTGGGAGTCGTGCTGGTGCTCGGCGGCGGGGTCCGGGTGATCGTGGCGGGCCCGCTGCTCGACGGCGCCTCGGTGACGGTCGTCGTTTCCGGTGCCGGGACGTTCGGCCGGTCGCCGCCGGGCGAGCCACCGCCGATCCGGCCGACGGTGGTGCCGGGACCGCCGGAGACGGTGTGCCCGGTGACCGCCTCGAAGCCGGTGATCGCGAACATGCCGATCACGAAGGCGGCGACGCTCGTCGCGGCGGCCAGCGTCCACCGGTTCTTCCACCACGGCCGCCGCGGCACGGACTCGGCGGTTTCCGGCGCCGGACCGTCGGGTTTCGCCGGTTGCCCGGTGCTCGCCGGGGGCTCGGCGCCGGATCTTCGAGCCGCCGGTTTCGGGATGAACACGGTGCGTGCGTCCGCGCGAACCTCGTTCTGGACCGCGGACCGGCGGACCGTCGGCTCTTCCGCAGGGCCGGGGGCGCGGCGCGGAGCAGGCCCCGGCGCGAGGGACCTGGTGCGCGCGGCCGGCCGTGGCAGATGCACGGTCGGGCGCTCCGCGGAGACCAGCGGGTTCGGTGACCGCTCGGGCAGCGGCTCGATGAGCCGGGTCTCCTGGCGCAGCCGGGTATCGGCGGGCGTGCGGACGTCCTTGGTGCGACGGGCCGCCGCCCGTGTCTTGCGCAGCGACCGCAGGTACACCTCGCTGCCGACGCTGGTGATCACGCTCGCTATCCCGGCACCCGCGACGGTGCCCGCGACCCCCAGCGTGGACCCCAGGAAGGCCGCCGTCACCGCCGCGAGCGCGGAGGCCGCCACCTGCGCCGGTTTGAGGCCGGCCTTGCCCCCGGCACCTTCCTCTTTCTCCACCATGATTTCGCTCTGCCCACGCTCATCGACTCGACCCTGCATTTTTCGACCCCGTCGACGGTAACACTCCCGCACGGCGGCAAAAAACAGTGAGCGACGCCACGATAATGTCCACAATGGACGACAGTTGGCTCGTGATTGCCTTACTTACGCAGATAAGTTGGCGGTGAAGTGACCGCGCAATGCAGGCACTCGCCAGGTTCCGGACGGTCCGGGACCGGCTCCGGCCGCATGCCGAGGACGTCATTTCGGGCACCGAGCCCGAGCAGTCCGCCGATTATCGACAGACCCGCGCAGACCAGCAGGGAAGTGTGCCATCCCGCCGTCAGCGCCGTGGGGTTCGCGTAAGAATCACCGGTGAGCCCGGCGATCGCGGGCAGCACCGCCACGGCCAGCAGCCCGCCCGCCCGCGCGATCGCGTTGTTGACGCCGGAGGCGACGCCGGCGTGCCGGTCCGGGGCCGCGGCCAGCACGGTCGCCGTCACCGGGGCGACCACCGTGGCGAGCCCGAGCCCGAAGACCACCACGGCCGGGAACACCGCGCCGAGATAGGACGCGCCCGGCACGATGCGCCACATGAGCAGGATGCCGACCGCGATCACCAGCGGCCCGACGACCAGTTGGACGCGCGGACCGACGCGCTGCGCGAGCGCGCCGGAGCGGCTGGACAGCACGAGCATGATCCCGGTGATCGGCAGGGTCGCCGCCCCCGCCACGATCGGCGGATAGCCGAGCGAGACCTGCAACTGGAGGACCAGCAGCAACAGCACCCCGCCGAGCGCGGCATAGACGACGAAGGTCATCCCGTTGGCGAGCGTGAACGTACGGTCACCGAACAGCGACGGCGGCACCAGCGGATCGTCCGACCGGAACTGCAGGCGCACGAAGGTGGCCACCCCGGCGATCCCGACGAGCGCGGCGACGAACACCACCGGATCGCCGAAGCCCCGGACCGGGACTTCGACGAGCGCGGCGGTCACCCCGGCGAGGCCGAGCGCGCCGAGTGCCGCGCCGAGCCAGCCTGGGCGCCCCTGGCTTCGCTCGTCCCGGGACTCGGGCACGAAGCTGCGCGCGAACCACACGCAGGCGACCGCGATGGGCACGTTGATCAGGAACGCCAGCCGCCACGACCACACCTGCACCAGCAGCCCACCCAGGAGCGGCCCCACCGCCGCGGCGATGCCCCCGAACCCCGACCAGGCGCCGATCGCGCGCGCCCGGTCCTCGCGGACGAACGCGGTCTCCAGGATCGCCAGAGACCCCGGGGTCAGCAACGCTCCCCCGACACCCTGCAGCACCCGGGTCACGACCAGCATCAGGGTCGACACCGCGAACGCCGACGCCACCGAAGCGGCACCGAACCAGACCACACCGAGGACGAACATCCGCCGGCGACCGTAGCGGTCACCGAGCGACCCGGCGACCAGGATGAGCGACGCCAGTGCGAGCAGGTACCCGTCCAGGATCCATTGCAGACCGGCGACCGAGGCACCGAGCTCGGTGCCGATCCGGGGCAGCGCGACGTTGATGACCGTGCCGTCGAGCATGGCCATCCCCGAGCCGAGGATGGTCGCGGTGAGTACTCCGCGAGCCTGCCCGCTGCCCCAGGTGACGGTCATGGCCTGGTCAATGTGGTAACAAATTTATATCGGTCGCCCCGGTAGATGGAGCGAACGTACTCGACCGGCTTCCCGTCCGTGGCGAAGGAGTGCCGGGACAGCAGCAGCATCGGCATGCCGACGTCCGCCCCGAGCAGATCGGCCTCCTGCGGCCCGGCCAGCGCCGTCTCGATGGTTTCTTCGGCCCGTTCCATCTCGACACCGTATTGGTCGTGCAGGACCGCGTACAACGATCCACCTGCCGAAACGTGCCGGCGCAGGCCTCGGAACCGGTTCAGCGGGAGATGGGTGGTCTCCAACGCCATCGGCTCGCCGTCGGCCAGGCGCAGTCGCCGCATCCGCAGCACCTTGGTGCCGCTGCGGATGCCGAGCAGCTTCGCCAGCTCCGGCTCGCTCGGCAGTTCCTCGATCTCCAGCAGCTTCGACGAGGGCTCCCGGCCCTGCGCCCGCATGTCCTCGGTATAGGAAGACAGCTGCAACCGCTGGGCCAGCTTCGGCTCGGCGGCGAAGGTGCCCTTGCCCTGTACCCGGTGCAGCCTGCCCTCCGCCGTCAGGTCGGCGAGCGCCTGGCGCACCGTCGTCCGGGAAACCGCGAACTCGGTAGCCAACGAGCGTTCCGTCGGGATCGGCGACCCGGCCGGCAACGCATCGAGGAGGTCGAGCAAATGCTGCTTCAACGCCCAATACTTCGGTTCGCGCTGTCCGCGCGCTGTTGTCTCCACCATGACTAACTCCTCCTCGAACCGCACACCAAGCTCGAACCGCACACCAAGTGCAGCAAGAAACTACCCTTTCCACATGTTGGCGTGCTCGGGGTAGCATTGGTCTAGACCTATGAAGGGATGCCGATGACCGCGCCGGGACAGCACATGGCCGCCGAGATAGCCGAACAGCCCGCCGTGCTGGCCGGGCTGGTGGCTCGCCGCACGGAGGTCGCCCAGGTGGCGGAGGTGATCGCGCGGCGACCGCCCCGGTTCGCGCTGCTGGCCGCCCGCGGCTCCAGCGACCATGCCGCCCTGTACGCGAAATACCTGATCGAAGTACTTCTCGGACTACCAGCCGGGCTAGTCTCGCCGTCGACCGTCACACTCTACGGTGCTCGCCCCGACCTCCGGGACGTGCTGCTGGTGTCGGTGAGCCAGAGCGGCGGCTCACCGGACCTGCTCGAGTTCACCGAAACCGCCCGCGGGCGGGGCGCGCTGACCGTCGCGGTGACCAACACCGCGTCGTCCCCGCTGCACAAGGCGGCCGAGCTCGCCGTGGACATCGGCGCCGGCGTCGAGCAGGCCGTGGCCGCGACCAAGACCTACTCGGCGACCCTGCTCGCGCTCTACCTGCTCATCGACGCCGTCCGCGGCGGAGACGGCTCCGACGCCGCGGAACTCGGCACGCTGGCCGAGCGCGCGCTGGACGTGTCCGTGCAGCGCGCGGTCGACCGCTACCGCTTCGTCGACCGCATCATCACGACCGGGCGCGGCTACTCCTACGCCACGGCGCTGGAAGCCGCCCTCAAGCTCGCCGAGACCAGCTACCTCGCGGCCCGCGCCTACAGCGGCGCCGACCTGCTGCACGGCCCGGTCGCCGCGATCGACGAGGACACCGCTGTGCTCGCGATCACCGGCGGCGGCCGTGGCGGCGCCGCGCTGCACGAGACGCTGGACGCCGTCGCCGAACGCGGCGCGGACGTCCTCGCGCTGGGCTCGGCGGCCGAAGAGGTCCCGGCCGCCGTCCGGATCCCGGTGCCGCCGGTCGCCGAGGAACTCGCCCCGGTGCTGGAGGTGCTCCCGGTGCAGAACCTGGCACTGGGCCTCGCGCTGGCCCGTGGCGGCGACCCGGACCGGCCGCGCGGCCTGCACAAGGTGACGAAGACCCGATGAACTTCGTCGTCGGGGTGGACGCCGGCGGCACCGCGACCCGCGCCATGGCGGTGGCCGAGGACGGGACGGTGCTCGGCCACGGCTACTCCGGTGGCGCGAACCCCAACTCCCACCCGCCGGAGACGGCCGCGCGGCGGATCGCCGCGGCCGTGACGGAGGCCCTGGGCACGCTCGACGCCGGCGACGCAAGCGCTTGCGTCGTCGGGATGGCCGGGTCCAGCAAACTGAGCGACCCCGAAACCGCGGCGCTGTTCGACCGCACCTGGGCACGGCTCGGACTGTCCCGGGTCCTGGTGCTCAGCGACGCCGAGGTCGCCTTCGCCGCGGCGACCTCGGCCCCCGACGGCACGGTGCTGGTCGCCGGCACCGGCTCGATCGCGGGGAGGATCCGCCGACGCCGCATGGTCTCCACCGCCGGTGGCTACGGCTGGCTGCTCGGCGACGAGGGGTCGGCGTTCTGGCTGGGGCGGGAGGCGGTCCGGCGGGCCCTCGACGAACTCAGCGGCGACGCCCCGCTGGGGGCGCTCTCCCTGGCGGTGCTGGACGAAGCCGGGGTGGACGCCGCCGACCGGCCGGCGGCGTGGCGGCGGCTGATCACCGTGGTCAACGGCGAGCCGCCGATCCGGCTCGCGCGCTTCGCCCCGCTGGTCAGCACGGCACCGGACGCGGACGAAATCATCGACCGCGCGGCCGCCCTGCTCGCCGCGACCGCGCTGGCGACCCGGGATCCGGGTGAGCACACCCCGGTGGTGTTCGTGGGCAGCGTGCTGGCCGGGCCGGTGGGCACGCTGGTCCGGGAAAGGCTGGGCGGGATCCGGGTGTGCACCAGTTCGGACGGGGTGATCGGCGCGACCTGGCTCGCCGCGGTCGAGGCGTTCGGGGAAACGGCTTCCCGCCCCAAACCAGGAATTTGACAAGATCTCACGCGCACGCCTGTCCCGGTCGCCCGCCCTCGCGTACGGTGGGACCCGGCCCCCGGACCTCCCCCTCGCCGGGGGCCGCCTCATTCCCGTGCCGCACCGGCAAAACGGTGGCCGAGCACGGTGCGTGTCCTCCCCGACGCGACGCGTTGTCCAGTCCAGCGAACCGTCGGCGCCTCCGCGCACCACCGGCCCGGCTCACCCAAGTGGTGGGAATCCCGCCGTTCGGGACGGCGGACCGGAGATCTTCGCCACACGATAGGTGTCACCAGGGGTAATGCCGATGCGGTTCGGACCGCCCGGAGAAGAAACTGTGGTTCAGCTCAAACCGACGGTGGCGTAGCCCGGGATTACCGGTGCAAGCTCTGGTGTTGCGGTCTTCAACGGCGTGCTGACGAAAGGGGAACTTCAGCGTGTACGGCTATGAAAATTATGTCGCACTGGGTGACAGCTTCACCGAAGGCCTCAGCGATGCGCTCCCCGACGGCACGTTCCGGGGCTGGGCGGACCGCCTGGCGGAAATCCTCGCGGCCGGCAGACCCGGGTTCCGGTACGCCAACCTGGCGCTGCGCGGGAAGATGCTGGCGCCGATCATCGCCGAGCAGGTTCCCGCCGCGCTGGAGCTCAAGCCCGACCTGGTCACCTTCTGCGGCGGCGGCAACGACGTCATCGTGCCGGGCACCGACGTCGACGAGATCTCCCGGCAGATCGACGAGGTCGTCGCGACGCTGCGTGCCTCGGGCATCGAGGTGGTGCTGTTCAACGGGCCCGATCCGAAGCGGCTCGCGGTGCTGAACGTGCTGCGCGGAAAGATCGGCATCTACAACGCGAACCTGTGGGCCATCGCGCACCGGCACGGCGCCAAGGTGGTCGACCTGTGGGCGATGGAGGTGCTGCGGGACCGCCGGGCCTGGAGCGAGGACCGGCTGCACTTCACGGCCGAGGGACATCGCCGGATCGCGTTGCGGACGGCCGAATGCCTCGGGGTGCCCACCACCGAGGACTGGCGGGTGCCCTGGCCGGAAGACGACCCCGCCGACTGGATCGCGCTGCGCCGCTCCGACCTGTACTGGACCAGGACGCATCTGCTGCCCTGGATCCGCCGCCATCTGCGCGGTCAGTCCATGGGCGACGGTCTTGCCCCCAAGCGGCCGCATCTCACGCCCCTGCTGCCGCTCCCGTCGCCACCGGCCGACGACCGCGCCACGACACGCTGACCGGTTGGGGAGGCCCGTCACTTGGCGGGGGCGGTCAGAGCGCTGATAGCTTCTGTCCATGCCGCTCCCGCACTGGACCATGGAGGGGCTTCTGCCACCGGGGCGGCTTCCCGCCGATCTCGCCGACATCTACGAACGCCTCGTCTTCGACGCGCCACATCAGAACGAACGCGAAATCCTGTTCTCCGCGTTGAACAGTTACCTCGGCGCGGTCGCCAGGATCATTCCCGCCGGCCGGGCCTGGGTCGGCGGCGCGTTCATCGAGCGCAGCCGGCTCGTGCCGAGCGGGTTGGACGTGGTGCTGATCCCACAGGACTGGGGCGGTCTCAAGCGGCTGGGCGGCGTGGCCAGGGAATCCCTCTACGGCCTGCTCACCCTGCGGGGGGTGATGGTCGGCCACCCGGCGATGTACCTCGACCAGGTGCAGCCGGTCGGCGGTCTGCTGGACGGGTTCCTGTGCTTCCCCGGTGACGAACAGACCTGGGCGTCGACCTGGTCCGCGGCGGGCCGCCGTGGCTTCCCGGAGGTGGTGTGGTGAGCCAGGGGCGCAAACCGGGCCGGGCGGCGGAAGGGGCGGTGTGATGGAGTTCCGGCGGATCGCCGAGGACATTCCCGGCGGCACCTGGCTGGACGACCTCGCGCGTGCCTCCGCGATGGCCGCGCACGCGAAGTTCGAGCGCAGCAGCCGTTCCCCGTTGCTCAAGGTGTCCGTGCTCGGTTCGGCCAACCTCGACGCCTACACCTTCTCCGACATCAGCCGGGCACTTCAGGACGCCACCGCGAAGATCGGCCACATCATCCGGAACCCGCAGGGCGAGATCACCTCGGTCCAGCCGGGCGACCGGGACAAGGCACCCCTGCTCCAGCGCGGACAGGCCGGGAACACGATCTTCTTCGGCTTCCCCGAACCCGCGCTGGACGACGCGCTGATCCACGACGGTATCGAGACGTTGTCGGAACGCGCGGTGAAGGAATTGTGCGACTTCCTGCCCGCGAACGGGTCCGACGATGGTGCGCTGGACGCCGTGCTGCTCCAGCGGGACACCGTGCGCAACGCGGTCAGCGACGTCGTCACCGCGGTGGTCAAGAACACCGGGATCGGGCTGCGGCTCACGCCGACCTCGGGCGAGGAAGTGGCCCGGAGCATGACCATGGACCAGGCCAAGGTGCTGCACGGCAGCCTGCGCGAGTCGCGCGAGGCGGTCGGCTACGAAACGGTGGCGGGCCGGCTCGACGGCGTGCGCACCCGGCGGCGGATCTTCTACCTGGAGCGGGAGTCGGGCGGGACCATCCAGGGCGCGGTGGCGCCCGATCTGCTCGACCAGATCAAGGAGAACCTGGACCGCCCGGTCACCGCCCGGCTCCGGGTCGTGCGCACCACCACCATCGACGGCCGCCGCGGCAGGCCGGTCCACGAACTGCTCGACATCACGCCGGAAGTCACCCTGTTCACCCCGTGAGCGCGCGGCCGACCGTGTCCGCATGGTTCGCCGAGCCGGTCCTCGAAGACGAGACGGCCCCGCGCCGCCGGTCCCGATCCGGCGGTGCGGGGCCGCACTCGGTGAAACATGCGGCGGGGGCGGGTGTTCCCCTGCCGGGCACGCTGTCGGCGTACGGCAACGGGATGTACCCCGAGCGAAAGGAGATCCCGGAACACCTGCCGACAACCTCGACCACTCCGGCGGTCGCCATCGCGGTGGCGACACCGTAACAAAACGTCGTCGGGCTGCTACACACGACCCGCGGATCGCGAGAGATGATGTGGCCGCGGGGCGCACCCCGACGGGCCGCCGAGGCGGGCGGCCCGCCCCGGCGGCGCCGGCTCGTGACGAAAGGGCGCTCCGGCCGTCAGCGCCGGACGGGAGTGAAGTCCCGGCTGCCGATGAAACCCGGGCGTGCCCGGGCCGCGGCGAACGGCTCCACCAAGGTGTTCTCCACGCTGTTGAACACCAGGAAGATGTTCGAGCGCGGATACGGCGTGATGTTGTTGCCGGAGCCGTGCATGATGTTCGAGTCGAACCACAGCGCCGAACCCGCCGGGCCGGTGAACTGGTCGATCCCGCACTCCGCGGCGAGCTTGGTGATGTCCTGCTCGCTGGGCACGCCGATCTCCTGCTCCTTCAGCGATGCCTTGTAGTTGTCGTCCGGCGTCTCGCCGACACACGGCACGAAGGTGCGCTGCGAGCCGGGCATGACCATGAGCCCGCCGTTGAACGGGTAGTTGTCGGTCAGCGCGATCGAGCAGCTCACCGCCCGGGGCCGGGGCATGCCGTCCTCGGCGTGCCAGGTCTCGAAGTCCGAGTGCCAGTAGAACCCGGCACCCCGGAAGCCGGGCATGTAGTTGACCCGGCTCTGGTGGAGGTAGACCTCGGAGCCCAGGATCTGCTGTGCCCGGTCGAGGATGCGCGGGTCCCGGATCAGCTCGCTGATCAGCGGGCTGATCCGGTGCACCTCGAAGATCGAGCGGACCTCGCCGCTGCTCTTCTCGGTGATCACCCGCTCGTCGGCCTTGAGCCGCTCGTCGCCGGAGAGCCGGACCAGCTCCCGCCAGTAGGCCTGCACCTCCGCCGGGGAGAGCAGTCCCTCGACGATGTGGTAACCCTTCGCCTCGTGCGCGGCGAGGGTGGCCGCGTCGATCGGGCCATCGGCCTCCCCGCCCCAGACGGTCGAGTCGGCACGATCGATCGGATGTGCTTCTCCGGTGACGCGAGTCGGATAGACGTCCTCCGCGACACCGGTGTCGATCATGGTCAACGCTCTTCTCCTCCTAAACGCCGGCCGGCTCGTCTTCCTCGGTGACCAGGGGATAGACCCCGTGCTCGTCATGCACTTCGCGGCCGGTGACCGGCGGATTGAAGACACAGACGGTGCGCATGTCCGTCTTCGGGCGCACCTGGTGTTTGTCGTGGTCGTTGAGCAGATACAGCGACCCGGGCCGGAGCTGGAAGGTTTCCCCGGTCGCCTTGTTCGTGATCTCGCCTTCGCCTTCGAAAACGAACACGGCTTCGATGTGATTCGCGTACCAGAAATCGTTGACGGTCCCCGCGTAGAGCGTGGTCTCGTGTACCGAGAACCCGACCTTCTCCTTGGCCAGGATGATCCGCTTGCTGCGCCAGTTCGGCGTCTTGATGTCGGCCTCGGTATCGGTGATCTCGTCGAGGGTACGGACGATCACAGGTTCTCCCTTGCTCGCTCGAATCGGATTTACTTGACCAGTACGGATTTCACGGACTCGCCGATGATCTCCAGCCCTTCGGCCAACTCGGCGTCGGTCAGGGTCAGCGGCGGCAGCAGCTTCATCACCTCGCCGTCGGGCCCGGAGGTCTCCATCAGCAGACCCCGCTCGAACGCCGCGGCACACACCTGGCCGGCCAGCTCACCGCTGCTGAACTCCAGGCCACGGGCCAGACCCCGCCCCTTGGCGACCAGTTCGGCGTCCGGATAGGACTCGGCGATCGCGTCCAGCACGCCGCCGATCCGTTCTCCCTTGGCACGCGTGGACTTTTCCAGCTTGTCGTCGCTCCAGTACGCGCGCAGCGCTTCGGCGGCCGTGACGAACGCGGGGTTGATGCCGCGGAACGTGCCGTTGTGCTCGCCGGGCTCCCACACGTCCAGCTCTGGCTTGATCAGCGTGAGCGCGAGCGGAAGTCCATATCCCCCAATGGATTTCGACAGACACACGATGTCGGGGACGATCCCGGCGTCTTCGAAGGAGAAGAACGGTCCGGTGCGCCCGCAGCCCATCTGCACGTCGTCGACGATCAACAGGATGTCGTGTCGCCGGCACAGGTCGGCCAGCCCGCGCAGCCATTCCACGCCGGCGGCGTTGATGCCGCCCTCGCCCTGCACGGTTTCCACGATCACCGCGGCGGGCTCGTTCAGCCCACTGCCCGAGTCCTCCAGCAACCGCTCGAAGTACAGGAAGTCCGGGTAGACACCGTCGAAGTACTGGTCGTACGGCATCGGTGTGGCGTGCACCAGCGGGATCCCGGCACCGCTGCGCTTCATCGAGTTCCCGGTCACCGACAGCGCACCCAGCGTCATGCCGTGGAACGCGTTGGTGAAGTTGATCACCGACTCCCGTCCGGTCACCTTGCGCGCCAGCTTGAGGGCGGCCTCGACCGCGTTGGCCCCGCCAGGACCAGGGAAGATCACCTTGTAGTCCAGCACCCTGGGCTTGAGGATCTTCTCCTCGAACGTCTCCAGCAGGTCACGTTTGGCCACGGTGAACATGTCCAGGGCGTGGGTCACCCCGTCACGCGCGATGTAATCGAGTAGCACCTGTTTCAGTCGTGGGTTGTTGTGCCCGTAGTTCAGTGCGCCCGCGCCGGCGAAGAAATCCAGGTACGACTTGCCATCCTCGCCGTAGAGCCGACTGCCGCTGGCGCGGTCGAACACGACCGGCCACCCGCGACTGTAGCTGCGTACTTCGGACTCGAGCTTTTCAAAGATGCTCACTGAGCTTCCATCTCCCGATTTGATCGGCGTTTTTCCTGCTATACCGAGGAAAGCGGCCCGATGCGGTACAGGTCCTCGCGCTCGTGCTCGTCCTCGCCGCCCGGAAAGTCCGACTGCTGGAACACCGTCGAACTTCGCAGATGCGCGTTCCACCGTTGCGCGAACGAGGTGAACAGCGCCACCGAGGCCTCGTTGTCCGGCGTGATGGTGGTCTCCAGGTAGCGCACACCCTGCCCGACAAGCCGGGTGAGCAGCTCGTCCAGCAACTTTCCGGCCAGGCCACGGCCACGTTGCGACGCGTCGACGGCCACCTGCCAGACCATCGCCGTCTCCGGATCGTCCGGCCTGCGATAACCGGTCACAAAGCCGACAGCCTCACCGTCCACTTTGGCCACAACCGAGGTGTCCGCGAAATCACGGCACCACAACATATACGCATATGACGAGTTGAGATCCAGCTTCTTCGAATCTCGTGCGATTCGCCACAGCGCGGCACCGTCCAGCTTGGTCGGAGATTCGATCAAGTGCTTTCCCGACATATCAAAGCAAGCTAACAGAACCTATTAGCCCGTTCAGCGCAAGGTTTTCCGGCCAGGCCAGCTACCTGCGATGACAACGAAACACATGTGAGAATACAGACAAAACCATTGCGATCACGGGTGAAAATGTGCTATAAGCACACGTCGACACCGCCTCGGCGGTTGATTGCCCCTTTAGCGCCGAGGCCCGTTCATTCGTTACAAGGTAGTGGCGGCGTTCACAGCCCGCGACTCCGGACGGGGTCGCACGCCGCCCAGAACCGGGCGCCGAACTGGGAGATTCGCACGCTCCGCCGGAGCAGTTTCGCCCGTTTGGCGCAACTCTGCGCGGCCCGGACCCGGTCGTCGGTCACCAGGACCTCGTACTGCGTACCGAGTTCCGCGTGCTCGCCTTCGACCTCGACCAGGCCGAAGGCGGCGAGGCGGGTCAGGTAGCTCGGCACCTCGTCACGAAGTGTGACCCCGGCCGCGTCGCCGACCGTCGACGCGTTCCTCAGCAGTGTCCGGTCGCGCGTCACCACGTCGACGACAGGGAAAACCGGACCGGCGGCGAGCACGGCGAGGATGCGCGCCTCATCCGCCGTGAGCTGCCGCAGGACCGCGCCGTACAGATCCTCTTGTGCCTGTTCGCGATCGAGGTCGGCGGAATCCTCGAGTAGTTCCCGCATCGCCGTGCGCAGTCGCTCCCCGGCGGGGCCGTTCCGCCCGTCCCCGATCGCCCGGCCGGTCACCGGGCCGGTCCTGGTGCCGGTGCCCATCGCCAGGCCGGTCACCGCCCGGCGCGCCAGTGCCTCCCCGGCGAGCCGGGCCGCGCGCCGCAGCACGCTCCGCTGTTCCCCAGACACGCCGCGATTATGGCAGCACCGGCCGCCTGCTCGCCGGTGGTTTTCGGCGGGATCCCCGCCGGGATCCGAGCCCGGCGGGTCACCCCTGGTCGTCCCGCCCGGGCGGCCAGCTCAGGGTCAGCATCGACCGGCTGGACGGGCGCGGACCGCGCAGCAGCCCGGCGACCTCGCCGGTCCGCCGGGCCGGCAGGCACAACCGCTTACGGGTGTCGTCGACCAACTCGTCGAAGGGGCGCGGCGACACCTCCTTGTGCCACCGGACGACCAGGGGGTCGACGCCGAGTTCGCGCAGCGCGGCCAGTGCGTCGTCCGCCGTCGGGCCGGCGGGGCGGGCGACCCCGTGGAAGTGCCGCCAAAGCGGGTTGAGCGTGATCAGCGGATGGGCTCCGGCGATCTCCACGACGACCCGCCGACGCGCGTGTCCGGTCAGCGCCTTCACGAAGGAGGGCAGGTCGGAAACGTTGTAGAGAACGTTCGCGCAGACCACGACATCGGCCGGGGCGGCGTCGACGTCGGGCCAGCGGCCCTCGACCAGCCGGTGCGAGACCGGCGCCCGGGCGCCGAATTCCGCGAGCAGCCCGGCGTCGGTGTCCACGGCCGTGACCTGGGTGATCGCCCGCGCGCAGGGCAGGCTCGCGGCGCCCGCGCCGGCGCCGACATCGAGCACCGTCCCCGCCCCGGCGAGCGCGTCCAGCACGGCGGCGTGCGTCGGCGTGTGCTGGCGTTCGAAGTCGGCGGCCGCCAGCTGCCGGTCGGCGCGCCGGACGAAGACTTCGCGCGAGAGCACCCAGGGCGACTCGGGCGCCCTCGCCAGGATGTGGTCCGGGATGCTCCACTCCGCGAGCTGTTCGGACCACCGCTGCACCGCACTCGGCATGGGTTCATTGTGCGCCGTGATCGCGCCCCTGGACCGCCGCGCTCCCGGCGGGCCGGCCCGGGTGGCGGTACCGGGTCACCCCGCCCACCAGCGTCAACCGGACATCCGCCGGCTGCGCGGCGGTGACCAGGAACTCCGCCGGGTCACCCGGCCAGTCACCGAGCGCGATCACGGTGACATCGGCGTGCTTGCCCGGCCGCAGCGAGCCGGTCACGCGTCCCAGTCCCATCGTCCGCGCGCCCTCGACGGTCGCGAGTTCCAGGACCCGGCGCGGCGTGAGTGCGGCCTCGTCCCCGGCGGCCGCGTTCGCCACCCCCAACAACGTTTTCATGGTCGCGAACGGATCCGCTTTTCCGGTCAGCATGGTGGTGTCCGTGGAAAGGCCGACGGGAATTCCGGCGTCGAGCAGTTCCCGGGTGCGCGGAAATCCATATCCGATGCGCATTTCCGAAACCGGCGAAAGGCTGACCACGGCGCCCGTTTCGGCGAGCAGGCGAAGCTCCGCGTCGGAGGCATTGTCGGCATGCACGATCTGGGTGTCCGGCCCGAGCAGATCGGCGAGACCGGCGATCTGACCGCGGGCGGACCGCGGACCGCTCGCGTGCACCGAAATCGGCAGACCGAGTCCGCGAGCCGTCGCGGCCTCCCGGCGATACACCTCCGGCGGCACGCGCACGGCGGGGTCGCTCCCGCCCTGGCCGCGCCAGGCCATGCCGAGCGAGATCCGGTCGTGGGTCCAGTCGCCGGCCAGCCGCGCCAGATCGACCAGGTCCATCGGCTCGTCGTTCCGGTGACCCACACCGTAACCGTAGGAGAATCGCCCGCGCAGCCCCGATTCCGCCAGCGCACCGAGCGCGGCCCTGGCGTGTGCCGGGCTGCGCACGTTGTGGCACCAGTCATGCACGAAGGTCATCCCGCACCGCAGGGCCTGGGCACAGGAAAGGCTCGTGCCTCGGTGGATGTCGTCGGGAGTGAGACTCCGGCCGAGTCCGGCGCACGCCGCGAAGTAGCCGCCCGGCGCGCCCCGCAACAGGGTGTTCCACAGGTGCCAGTGGGTCTCCACGAAACCGGGCAGCACGACCGATCCGGTAACGTCCACAATGGACGCCTCGGGTACGGACAGGCCGGGCCCGACGGCGACGATCCGGCCGTCCGCCAGGTGCACGTCGGCGCGGTCGAACTCACCCAGTTCCGGATCCATGGTCAGCACGGTCCCACCGCGCAGAACGAGATTCATGGCATCAGCGTGTCCGAACGGGACGGCGGAGTCCAAGAACGGTTTGTGCTCCGATTCAGCACGGGACACACTCAATCGGTGGAACTACGCCAGCTCATCTACTTCGACGCCGTGGCCCGGCACGGGCATTTCACCAAGGCGGCCCAGCAGCTGCACATCGCGCAGCCCGCCGTCTCGGCCCAGATCCGCCGTCTCGAGCGCGAACTGGGCACCGACCTCTTCCAGCGCACCACGCGCACCGTCCGGCTGACCCCGGCGGGCGAACTGTTGCAGGCACACGTCCGCCGGGTGCTCGACGAACTGGCCGCCGCTCGCGCCGCGGTGGACCAGCTGTCGGGGCTGGTGCGCGGGCGGGTGCTGCTCGGCGCGGTGCAGTCACTCGAACCCCTTGATCTGCCCGGCTTTCTCGCCGGGTTCCACCGCCGCTGCCCGGCCGTCGAGATCGGCCTGCGCTCGGGCACCACGAACGACATGCTCGGCGGGCTGCGGGCCGGCGAACTGGACCTCGCGGTGGCGCCGTTGCCGGGCGAGCCGCCCGCTGGCTTCGCCGGAAGCCCCCTGTTCACCGAGGAACTGGTGATCGCCTTCCCGCCCGGGCATGAGCTCGCCACCGGCGCACCGGTGCGCTTTTCGGCCCTGCGCGAGGAACCGTTCGTCTCGCTTCCGGAGGACAGCGGACTCCGCGCGACCCTGACGGAGGCGGCGGGCTCGGCGGGCTTCGTCCCTCGCGTGCCCTTCGAGGCGCGCGACTACCGGCGGATCGCCGAGCTGGTCCGGCACGGCCTCGGGGTGGCGCTGATGCCGCGGTCGTCGGCCGGAGACGTCACCGCTTCGCTGGACCCACCGTTGACACGGACAGTCTGGCTGATCAGGCGGAAGGG
>DASSAD010000129.1:0-4795 GCA_035685725.1 Amycolatopsis sp.
CGAGGACCTGGCCCGGGAACATACGGGCGAGCACCGGTTCAAGGCATTCCGGCAGGCCGAGGCGTTGATCCGGAAAAGACGCCCCCTCGACGCGTTGAAGGTCCTCCAACCCGTGCTCGAAGCGGAGCCGGACAAGCCGAGCGTGCAGCTCCTCGCCGGCCGGGCCTACTTCCATTCGGCGCAGCTCAACCACGCGGAACAGGCGTTCACCCGTGTGCTGGAGCTGGACCCGGCCGATCACTACGCCCGGTTCGTGCTGGGCCGGACCCTGCAACGGCTGGGGCGGCTGGTCGAGGCGCTGGGGCAGCTCCGGATGGCGTGGGCGATGAACCCGGTGCCCGAGTACCAGGACGCCCTGTCCGAGGTCAGCGCCCGGGTCCGGCTGCAGCAGAGCTGACCGGTCATGGGGTGGCGGTGGCGTAGGTGGTCGCCGCGGTGAGGGCGTCGCGGGTGTCGGTGGCGGACTGGGTGTAGCCGAGCACAGCGGTCCACCAGCCCTGGTCGGTGGTCAGGTCCGCGCCCCCGGAACAGAGCGCGCGCGCCGCGGTCAGCGCGGCGTCGTCGACGTCACGCGGATCGGGTGGCTCACCGTCACTGCTCGCGCGAGCGGACCAGTGCTGCCAGAGCTGGTCCGGCACCGGCAGTGGCCCCGAGCCGACGGCCTGCACCTGGCCTATCCCGGCGAGCGTGACCCACGAGAGATGACAGCCCGGCGCCAGTTCCCGCAGCCACATCTCGGCCCGCCCGTAGGCGGCGAGGATGTTGGCGGGCAGCCGGGTCGGTGTGGCCAGCCCCCGCGCCCAGCTGTCGAGCGCGGCGAGGTCCGAGGCGCGTGGCCGGTCCGGCGGCGCCACCACCGCGGGCTTCGGCGCGACGACGCCCGGGGGCACGACCGGCTGGGCACCGGCCGGCGGCACCGGCTGCGCCGAAGCGGTGGCCGGTCCCGGCTGCCCGGGCTTGGTCACGCCGATGGTGAACAGCAACACCAGCCCGGTGGCGACCAGTCCCGCCGCCAGCAGCAGGCCGCCGGGCAAACGGCGAGCGCGAACGGCCGCCGGCTCAGTGGGTTCGGCCACCGCGCGAGGCTATCCGGGCTCCGGTGCCGGCCAGTAGGCCCGCCAGCCGTCGGCGTCCAGTTTCGCCGGGTCGGCGCCGTCGACACGGGCGGCCCGTTCGGCGGCGCGCACGTCGGCGGCGAAACGCTTGGCCACCGCGCGGAGTTCGCCCTCGGGGTCGGTGCCCGCCCGGCGGGCGGAGGCGGCGACCCGGAACAGCACGGCGGCCGGCTCCGGACCGGCGGGGAACAGCTCGGCCGGGATGCCCGCGCGGCCACTGCGCTGACCGAGCTTGGCCGCCAGCGCCGCGGCGGGCTGCCCGAGCGCCACACCATCCACAATGGACTCCCGGCGCTTCTCGGCCTGCTTGAGCTCCTCCCATTTCAGGTTCTGGTGCTCCACCCGCTCGACCGGATCCGCGCCGGAGAAGATGTGCGGATGCCTGCCGACGAGCTTTCCGACCAGTTCGTCGGCGACCGAATCGATGTCGAACGGATCGGCGGGATGCTCGGCGGCCAGGCGGGCGTGGAAGAACACCTGAAGCAGCACATCGCCGAGTTCCTCGCGCAACGCGGCGCGGTCACCCTCGTCGATGGCCTCCAGGAGCTCGTAGGTCTCCTCGACGAGGTACTGGCGCAGCGACTCGTGCGTCTGCACCGCATCCCACGGGCAACCACCCGGCGAACGCAACCGGTCCATCACTTGGGCCAGGCCGACCATGCCGGTGCCGGGCGGCGACTCGATCACCCGGGCGCCGGCGGCCCGCAGGGCGGCCACGCGCGGATCGTCGTCCCGCGCGGCGAACAGCACGATCGGCTGCTCGGCGGCCTCGGCCACCAGCTCCGCGGCCTCCGGCGCGGGCTTGGCGCCGAGCGCGTCCGCGTCGACCCCGCTGGCGTAGAGCACGCGGGCGCCGCGCAGGACCGGCACGGCCTCGGCGGGGACCCCCGCCTCGGGATAACGCAGAAGGACAACCGTCAAGGCCGCACGAATCCCTTCACCGGTAGGACGATGCCGCTGGTCTCCGCCGCGCTGGGCGCGAGGTCCATCGCGACCGGGTCCCACACACCGTAGCGCGGATTGATGCGTACTCCCGCGGTGTCCACGTCCGGCTGCAGCAGCCGCGTGCCGATCGAGGCCAGCTGGCCCGCCGTCGGCTGCACGGACTGGCCGGCCGGCACCGCGGCGTTCACCGTGTGCTGCCGGATCACCGCGACGACCCACAGGGCCTGGCTGGGATCGGGCTGGAAGGTGACCACCGTGCCCGCCGGGACACCGAAGAGCACCGAACTCGCGAAGGTCGGCGACTGCGTCGCGGGCAGGCTGGTGCCCAGCGAAGCGTCCAGTCCGGCCGCGGCATCCGTCCGGACCACGTTCGCGGCCGCGGCCGGGTTCGCGGCGAACTGCTCGGCCTTGGCCAGCGCCTGGTCGCGCCGGGGCCCGTTGTCGTCGGAACTCACCGTGGTGTAGTCGAAGGTCACCGACATCGTGGCGAAGTACTTGGCGCCAAGGCGTTGTTCCAGCTCGTAGTCCGTGGCGTATTCGGTGTGGTCGCGGGCGCGGGCGACGATGCCTTCGGGCAGCTGGGACGGATCCGTCGCGTCGGCGGACACCGGTTGGTCGAGCGCGTTCGCTTCCTGCGCGACCGTGACCGGATCGGCCGTCAGCCCCTCGCGCCGGGCCGCGCTGGTGATCTCCTCGTGCACCACGAGCTGGCGCACTACCTCGCGGCCGAGCTGGTCGAGCTTGTGCTGCTGGGCCAGTTGTTGCGCGGCGGGCTGTTCCTGCACCGCCTTATCGATCAGCTGCTGGACCTGATCGATGGAAACCGTCCCGTCGCCGACGTAGGCGGCGGTCTGGGTCTGGCTCGGCCCGGACCCACAGCCGGCGAGCAGCAGACAGCCGGTGAAGGCGGCGAAAAAAGCTCGGGGACGGGGCATGATCCGCATCACAGCGTGTACCTTCTCACACCCGGCCCCCTCCGGCGCAAGACCGGCGAACGGTGCGACGATCAGGACCGCACGGGCGTCGGCGCCTTGGTGAGATTGGTGAGCAGCTTCGTGCACCACTCCAGCAGCGGCTCGTCGCGCAGCTGCGGCGCGCCCATCCGGCCGCCTGCCGGCCCCTCGGTCGGCTTCGGCACCGAGACGGTGTTCGTCACCGCCTTGTAGATCGCCTTGGGGTACAAGCGCTTGAGCCGCACCAGCTGGGAATCGGCCAGTGGCAGCGGCGCGAACCGGATGGTGCTGCCCTGGGTGGACACCTCGGTCACCCCGGCCGCGCGGCAGGCATGCCGGAACGCGGCCACCGCCAGCAGTCGCCGCACCGGGGCGGGCGGCTGGCCGTAGCGGTCGATCAGCTCCTCCTCCACGGCGTGCAAGGCGCTCCCGTCGGGCGCCGCGGCGATCTTGCGGTAGGCCTCCAGCCGCAACCGTTCGCCCGGCACGTAGTCGTGCGGGATGTGCGCGTCGATGGGCAGATCGACCCGGACCTCGCGCAGTTCCTCCTCTTCGACCAGTTCGGCGCCGGCGTGGCGGCGGAAGACGTCCACGGCCTCGCCGACCAGCCGCACGTACAGGTCGAACCCCACCCCCGCGATGTGCCCGGACTGCTCGGCGCCCAGGATGTTGCCCGCCCCGCGGATCTCCAGGTCCTTCATCGCGACGGCCATGCCCGCGCCGAGTTCGGTGTTCTGCGCGATGGTCGCGAGCCGGTCGTGCGCGGTCTCGGTGAGCGGAGCCTCGGTGGGGTAAAGGAAGTAGGCGTACCCACGCTCGCGGCCACGGCCGACCCGGCCGCGCAACTGGTGCAGCTGGGCCAGTCCGAGCAGGTCCCCGCGTTCCACGATGAGCGTGTTGGCGTTGGAGATGTCGAGCCCGGTTTCCACGATCGTCGTACACACCAGCACGTCGTACTCGCGCTCCCAGAACCCCTGGATGATCTTTTCCAGCTTCTCCTCGTTCATCTGGCCGTGCGCGGTGACCACCCGCGCCTCGGGCACCAGTTCGCGCAGCCGCCGCGCGGCCTTTTCGATCGAGGAAACCCGGTTGTGCACATAGAAGACCTGGCCGTCGCGCAGCAGTTCACGGCGGATGGCGGCGCCCACCTGCTTGTCGTCGTAGGCACCGACGTAGGTGAGGATCGGATGCCGGTCCTCGGGCGGGGTGAGGATCGTGGACATCTCGCGGATTCCCGCCAGCGACATCTCCAGCGTCCGCGGGATCGGCGTGGCGGACATGGTGAGCACGTCGACGTGGGTGCGCAGCGCCTTGATGTGTTCCTTGTGCTCGACGCCGAAGCGCTGCTCCTCGTCCACGATGACCAGGCCGAGATCCTTGTAGCGCACCCCGGTCTGCAGCAGCCGGTGGGTGCCGATCACGATGTCGACCTCGCCGTCGGCCAGCCCGGCCAGCACAGTGTCCACTTCGGACTTCCCGGTGAACCGGGAAAGCCCCTTGATGCTGACCGGGAACGAGTGCATGCGCCCGCCGAAGGTGTTCAGGTGCTGCTGCGCCAGCAGCGTCGTCGGCACCAGCACCGCGACCTGCTTGCCGTCCTGCACCGCCTTGAACGCCGCCCGCACCGCGATCTCGGTCTTCCCGTAGCCGACGTCGCCGCAGATCACCCGGTCCATCGGGACACCGCGCTCCATGTCGACCTTGACCTCGTCGATCGCGGCGAGCTGGTCGGTGGTCTCGACGAACGGGAACGCGTCCTCCAGCTCGCGCTGCCACGGCGAG
>DASSAD010000130.1:0-4471 GCA_035685725.1 Amycolatopsis sp.
GTGAGAGCGGTCGCGGGATAGCGGCCCGACACGGGCGCCCGGCTACCACAGCGGGCGCCCGCTTCTATGGTCCGGCGTCGCGCTGTACGGGCACGTAACGGCCCGCGCGCATCCGCCGAAGGGTCTAGCACCCCCTGTCTAGCCGTTACCTGTCCGGACAGGTCGGGACACATCCGGACGCATACGTCCCCCGGCTACGCTAGGAACCTGTCCCGCTCCCTACCCCCCTACGTAGTAGGGGGTACGTGGGACGGATAGGTGCCCCGCACCAACCAAGCCCGTCCGGACGGACGGGACACATAGACAAACCCGCACCCCCACGAGACACCCACGGGCCCGCGCCCGACTTTCACCGCGTCCTACTCGCGCGCGTGTCCTATGCCGCGTCCTGGGGGCCTGTGCGGGCCCGCGTGTTCGTCGACGTCGCGCAGGGCGCCCAGCTCGTGCCGACGGTGCTGGGGCCCGTAGGGTGGTCGACAGGTCGGGCCCCGGGTGGGAACCGTGCGGGCAGGGGTCGACGAGGAAAGCGCGCACCGTGCCGAGCTACCCGCAGGGCCGGGCCGCGCTCGAGACCCGCCGCCGCCGGCCGCGCCCACGCCGACGAGCTGGCCGCCGCGCCGTCGACGAGCCCGCCGCGCCCACCATGCACCCACCCCCCCACCGGCCGCGCGCGGCCCCGCTTGCACAACTGCCAGGTGGCGAAAAAAAAGTTCGTGGGGCAGAATGCGGCGCAGGATGTCTGTGAAGTCCGAGGGCAGGTCGGATCCGGTGCGGGGGCGGGTGTTGCGGACGCCGCCGTTGTCGCCGGCGCAGGTGGAGCGGTTTCTGGAGCATGTGGGTGCGGGGTTGACGCGGCAGGAGGCCGCGGTGCGGGTGCAGGAGGAGTGGGACTCGGGGGCGCATGGCGACGAGTTGTGTCGGGCGACGGCGTCGAGGTTCCGCCGCCTGTATTTCGCGGATCCGGTGTTCGCGCAGCGCTATGACGAGGCGTTGGAGTCGGATGACGGGTCGGACGAGACGGTTGAGCGGCGGAAGCGGCTGAACGCGCTCGAGCGGTTGCGGGCGATCGAGCGGGCGTTCGACGAGTACATGTTGCGGGCGCTGGAGCCGGAGCGGGGCCGGTCGGGGTCGTCGAACCGGGCGTTGTTGAACGTGCTGACTCTGATCTCGCCGACGTTCAAGCCGTTTCTGGAGGCCCGGGTGCGGCATGTGCATTCGGGTGCGGTGGGCTTGTATGCGCAGCCGACGTTGGACACGTCGAAGCTGTCGATCGAGGAGCAGCGTGAGCTGATCGAGATCGAGCGGCGGCGGCTGGTGCTGATCGAGAAGGCGCGGCCGCAGGACACGGCGATGGCGCCGACGGAGCTTCAGGACGCGGCGGAGGTGATCGACGGGGTGGCTGTGGAGTTGCCCGCGCTGGGGCCGGGCGCGTAGTCTGGGTGTGGGCGGCTGACACTCGGGTGTCGTGGTCTGAAGGGACCGCCGAGGCAACGCGCCGCCGCAGTTGCCGGCACTGGGGCCGGGGGTGTAGTGTCCCGCGCGTCCAGCGACGAGCGGAGGAGGAAGCCATGCAGGGCCAGGAAGACGTGTATCTCTCGAAGGGACTCCCGAACGCGGGACGGCTGGGGGGCCTTGACGCGATCGTCCAGCAGCTCGATCGGTTGCAGGACGCGGTCGACGGGCTTGCGGGGGATCTGACGCCGGTCTCTCGTTTCGACGAGCCCGAGGCCGAGATGCTGACGACGGTGCGTGACGAGCCGCCGTCGACGCTGCGCTTGTTCGAGGTTCGCCTGTCGGATCTGACGGACAGGCTTCAGCGGATGCGTCGGCAGCTCGACCTGTGAGCGAGGAGACGGCGGCCGCGGTGGTCGACGCGATGCTCGAGGGCATGAAGCGCGCGGAGACCGTCAGCGAGGGCGACCGTCTCGTGATCGTGCTGCGCGACTCGGGCTGGGTTGCGCGCGTTGAGGCCGAGCGCTATCCGTTGCTCGACGAGTTGCACGCGGAGCTTCGCCGGGTCGGGCTGTTCGATCGGGCGATGGTGATCGTCGCGTCGAACCCGGCGGACGAGATTCACGTCGTCCGCGGCGGCGCGTAGGGATTCCGGGCGGGGCATGGTGCGCAGGGAGACCCTGCGACTGGCGTTACTGGGCCACGTGAAACACCCCGCCCGGATGTAGCCTCTCGGTCGTGAGTCTCGCCGACTGGAGCAAGTGCAGCTGCGGTGCTGGGCCGTTCGGAATCCACTCTCGTTGGTGCGCGCTCGTGAGGCTTCTACGGCTGTGAGTGACGCGTCGCTGGTGAACGTGGGGAACGCCGACTACCTGTCGGTGCTCGAGCAGGATCTGGCGCGGCGGCAGGAGGGCCGCTCGCTGGAGGATCAGGCGACCGAGCTGGGCCGGTCGCTGTGGCCGTTCGTGAGGGCCTCCTGGCATGTCCTTCGGCCCGACGAGCCGTTCGTCGATAACTGGCACATCGGGGCGCTCTGCGAGCAGCTGGAGGAGATCACCTACGACCGGCTGAAGCGGCTGCTGATCTGGGTGCCGCCGGGCTCGATGAAGACGCTGACGGTCGACGTGGACTGGCCGGCGTGGGAGTGGATCACGAAGCCGTGGCTTCGGTACATGACCTGCTCGTACGACATGGAGATCCAGATCGAGCAGGGGGCGCTGCCGTCGAGGGCGCTGATCGAGTCGGAGTGGTATCAGGCGCTGTTCCCGCATATCGAGCTTCGCGAGGACCTGAACAAGCGGGCGTCGTTCGCGAACACGCGCGGTGGGGCTCGCTACTGCGCGGCGCCGAACGCGAAGAAGGTGACGGGCCGGCATGTGCACCGGATCGTGATCGACGATCCGAACGACCCGGGCGCGTCGGAGCTGGAGATGCTCGGTGTGCAGGCGTGGCATGACGAGAAGCTGACGACGCGGCTTCTGCCTGGCGGGGCGAAGGTCGTGATTCAGCAGCGTCTCCACGAGCGCGACCTGTCGGGCTACCTCGTCGAGCGTGACGACTGGCGGGTGCTGTGCCTGCCGGAGTGCTACGACCCGAAGCATCCGTTCGTGTGGCCGGATGACCCGCGCTCGGAGGGCGAGCTGCTGTGGCCGGCGCGTTTCGATGAGGCCGAGCACGATCGGCGGCTGAAGGGCCTGACGTCGCACCGGGCCGCGGGGCAGTTGCAGCAGACCCCGACGTCGCCGGAGGGCGATCTGCTGAAGCGGCGCGACTGGCGCTTCTACGATCCGCGGATCCGTGCGGAGGAGCGCTGGGGCGAGCTTCCGCTGTTCAAGCGGATCGTGGTTTCGTGTGACACGCCGCTGAAGGACAAGGAGTCGAACGACCTCTGCTCGATCCAGGTGTGGGGCGTCGACCGGGCTGATCGCTACCTGCTCGATGTGGAGACGCGGCACATGAACTACGGGACGGCGAAGCGGACGATCGCCGAGAAGACCCGGTGGGCCCGGACGACGTGGCGGCGCACCCGGGTCGATGTGCTGATCGAGGGTGCGGGCTTCGGTGTCGAGCTGATCGTCGACCTGAAGCGGGAACTTGGAGGGGTGCAGAAGATCGCGCCTGGCAAGGACGGCGACAAGGTGATGCGCGCGACGGCGGCCGCCTCGGATCTCGAGGGGCACAACTGCTTTCTCCCGGGCTACGGGCCGCCGGCGCATCCGATCTACGACGAGGCGATCACGCCTGCGGACGTCGCTGGCTTCGTGACGTCGCTGTCGAAGTTCCCGAATGGTGCGCACGACGACGACGTGGACGCGTGGTCTCAGGCGATCAACTGGCTGAGGGGGAAGGCGAGCGCTCCTCTGAGGACGGCCTCGACGTTGATCCGTCGCCGGCAGGGCTCCAGGGTCGCGGCATAGACTTGCGCGCAGCGGCTGGGCGGGTCATACTCGTGTCGGTCAGCAGCTCGTGCTGCTACGTGGACATGGCGTGACGGCCGCCCGGATGGGCGGCTGTCGCGTTGTGGGGGCTTGACGGCAGTCCGCGGCGGTCGGCATAGTGCGGGCCAGTGAGCACCGTCGCTACCAAGTACGTGACGGTGAGGTGCCCCTCGTGCGGTGGGTATCGGGAGGTGACGGCCCGACAGTCCCGCAAGGGTGCCGGCGCGTGTAGAAGCTGTCGCGGCCGGGGGGACATGCCTGAGCCGACGGCCGAGCACATCGCCTGGTGGCTCGAGAACTTCTCGGACGAGACGCTGGCCGACATCCTCTCGCTGCTCGGTCGGCGCCTGGTGCTCAGGTCGGGCGTCGCGCGGGTGCGCGCGGTCTTCGTGGCGGAGGGATTGGCCCGGCCCGTCCGGGTGCTGTCCAGCGTCTCGGAACGGGCCGGGGATCTCGCAGCATAGTGGACTCGCTGGCCGCACGCTGTTAGAGTCCGGGTTGTCCAGCGTCGTCTCTGAAGGAGGCTCTGTCCTGTCGATCAGCGTGCTTGTGCCGGTTCTCGGTCGGCCGCAGAACGCGCG
>DASSAD010000131.1:0-7099 GCA_035685725.1 Amycolatopsis sp.
CATGTTCGTGCGGACCAAGCACCACGTCGACCGGCTGGCCGAGCGGCTGCGCGCGAGCGGGGTGGCGGCCGGCGCGCTGCACGGCGGCAAGACCCAGGGGCAGCGCAACCGCGTGCTCGCCGACTTCAAGGAAGGCCACACCCCGGTGCTGGTCGCCACCGACGTCGCCGCCCGTGGGATCCACGTCGACGATGTCAGCCTGGTGCTGCACGTCGACCCGGCCGCCGACCACAAGGACTACCTGCACCGCGCCGGGCGCACCGCGCGGGCCGGGGCCTCCGGTGTCGTGGTCACGCTGGTCACGCACGACCAGCGTCGCACCGTGCGCCGGATGACCGAGCGCGCCGGGGTCCGCGCGGAGAGCACGGTGGTGCGTCCCGGCGACGCCGAGCTCGCTCGGATCACCGGTGCCCGCGAGCCCAGTGGGGAGCCGGTGGCCGAGCGTCGTCGCGAACCGCATCCGCGCCGCGGCGCCCGCGGTGGCGAGCGGCACGGCGCCGACCGCCACGGCTCCCGTTCGCGCGGTTTCTCGGGTCACCGCCAGCCCCGTGACGGCTCTCGCCCGAATCGCTCGGGCCGCGGTCCCGCCCGGTACCAGGGCAAATAACACACCGGTGTGCGGGAAGCCCGGCCCTGTGCCGGGCTTCCCGCACACCCCACGCGGGGTCAGCCCGCACGCACTCCGCGTATTGCCGGAAACCCGGTCATGCTTCGGTTCCCGCCGGAGGGCGCCCTCCCCGAAACCCGGCGACTCGCCTTGATCAGGCACCTCACGGTTGCCGGAACAGGCTCTGAGACACTGCCGACATGAACGCGCGTCCGACTCCCCCACCGGTGCCCGCGGATCAGGTCTTCGACTGGCTGGACGTCGAAGCGGCACGCAAGGCCGAGGCGGGAGTGATCCGCAGGCCACCGCTCCGGCGCGCGGCGACGGACGGTCTGGACCTCGCCGGTGACGACTATCTCGGGCTGGCCAGGGACAAGCGGGTCGCCGGCGCCGCCGCGGCCGCCGCGCTGCGGTGGGGCGCGGGTGCGACGGGCTCCCGGGTGGAGACCGGATCGACCGAACTGCACGCCGAACTCGAGCACGAGCTGGCCCGGTTCCGCGGCGCGCAGGCGGCTCTGGTGTTCTCCTCCGGCTTCGTGGCGAACCTCGCCGCGGTCACCGCCCTGTCCGGTGCCGAGTCGGCGATCGTGACCGACAAGCACATCCGGCCCTCACTCATCGAAGGATGCCGCCTGTCGCGCGCCGATGTCGCCGCGGTCACCCACGGTGATGCGGCGGCGTTCCGGCATGCCCTCGCTACCCGGCGCAAGGCGCGGGCCGTGGTGGTCACCGATTCGGTCTTCTCCGTGGACGGCGAACTGGCGCCGCTGGAAGAACTTTCCGCCGCCGGTCGTGAGCACGGCGCGGCGCTCCTCGTCGACGACACGCACGGGTTCGGTGTGCTCGGTGACGGTGGCCGAGGTGCGGTGCACGCCGCCGGACTGGCCGCGGAACCCGACGTGGTCACGACCATCAGTCTGGGAAAAGCCCTTGGCGCGCAAGGGGGTGCGGTGCTCGGGCCACGACGGGTGATCCGGCACCTGGCGGAATCCGCGCGGGGCTTCCTGTTCGACACCGGGCTGGCCCCGGCGAGCACGGCCGCCGCGCTGGCGGCGCTCGGCGTGCTCAGATCGGAGCCCGACCTGCCCGGCAAGGTTCAGGCCGCCGCAGGCGGTCTCGTGGAACAGTTGCGCGACAACGGTTTCGCGGTGAGCGCCGCGTACGCGGGGGTGATCTCGGTGCGCGTGTCTTCGGCGTCCGAAGCCGCGGCCTGGGCGGCGCGGTGTGCCGAACAGGGCGTGTGGGTCGGCTGTTGCCTGCCGCCGTCGGCGCCGGACGGCGTCTCCCGGCTGCGGCTGACCGTCCACGCGGGCCTCACCGAGTCCGATGTGGACACCGCGGTGAAGGTGATCAGCGGTGCCGCGCCACGCGCCGCCACATCCTGATGTGCGGGATCCCGTCCTCGTCGAACTCCTCGCCCTCGGCCACATAGCCGAATTTCGCGTAGAACCCACGCGCGTAGGTTTGCGCGTCGAGAACGCTGTCGGCGTCGCCCACCTCGGAAAGCGCGGCGGCCATCAGCTCGGCCGCCAGGCCCCGCCCCCGGGCGTGCTTCGCGGTCACCACCCGACCGATCCGGTACGTGCCATCGGGTTCCGACAGCACCCTGAGGTAGGCATCGGGAGCACCGAGCCAGAAGTGGCGCGTCGTGGACAGCAGGTCACGCCCGTCCAGCTCGGGGTAGGGACAGTTCTGCTCGACAACGAACACGTCCACACGCAACCGCAGGATGTCGTAGAGCTGATGAGTGGTCAGCTCGGTTCCCGGAACGTTCACGGTCCCACGGTATCGACGGGTCCCGAAGCGCCATCCCAGCGGTGTGCCCGGGTCGGGAGCCGCCGTCAGCCGAGCGGTAGCTGCGACCTCGACTGTTCCCCGAGGTCGTCGGCATACCGGGAGACTCGGGCGTAGACGCCCGGCTTGCCCGGTTGCGCGCATCCCTCGCCCCAGGACACCACACCGATCAGCGTGTCGCCGACCACGAGGGGCCCACCGGAGTCGCCCTGACAGGCATCGGCCCCGCCCTCCGGGTAACCGGCGCACACCATGCTCTTCGCGTCGTAGGCGGAGTAACTGGCCGAGCAACTCGCATCGCTGACAACCGGCACTGTCGCCTTGCGGAGAATCTCCGAACGCGCTCCGCCTTCGGTGGTCCGGCCCCAACCCAGCACGGTCGCCTCCGTTCCCTCGGCGTAGAGCGCGTCGTCGTTGCCGCTGGGAAGATCGACCTGGCGGTAGGGCACCGCACGGTCGAGCTTGAGCACGGCGACGTCGTCGCCCCGTTCCGGGTTGCTGAAGCCCGGTTCGACCCACACGCTCGAGACCTTCGCGACGATGCCGTCGCTGGACTGTTCGTCCTGGCGGCCCGCGACCACACGGATGGCGGCCTTCCCCATCGCGGTCGCGCAGTGCGCGGCGGTCGCCACGGCGGAGGAGGAGATCAGCACGCCGCCACAGAACTGGTTTCCGCCGCTGTCGGTGAGATAGACCGCATACGGATAGTCCTCGATCGACGCGGTGTCGCCGCCGACGACGAACGGCCGTGCGGCCATGGCCGGCGCCGCGGCGGCCTGGCCGGCCGCAGCCGGAAAGTACGACACCAGGATGGCGGCCGCGCCCATCGCGGCGAAAGCCACCCGGAACCCCCGGGCGAGACGACGGTGCTTCGTCATGGAACCCCTCCCTGCCCCTCGCAGACGAAAACACCCTAATCGACCAAATGCCTACCCGCTGTCACTGAATAGAGTGGTCTGCTCGGACCCGATGTCCTCCTGGGCATCGACAACGGAGGCGACGGAGTAGGCCTGGCCCCACCTCCACCGAAACGGTCCGAGGAACAAAGCCGGACAGCGCCGAGTTGAGCAGATCGTGCCTCACTACGACCTGGTCATCGTCGGTACCGGCTCCGGGAACTCGATCCTGGACCCGCGTTTCGCCGACTTGAAAACGGCGATCGTGGAAAAGGGTGTCTTCGGCGGCACCTGCCTGAACGTCGGCTGCATCCCGACCAAGATGTTCGTGTACACGGCCGACCTCGCGGCCACTCCCTCGGTCAGCGCGCGGTTCGGCGTGGACGAAGAACTGAGCGGGGTCCGCTGGCGCGACGTGCGCGACCGGATCTTCGGTCGGATCGACCCGATCGCGGCCGGCGGCCGTGACTACCGGACCGGACACCAGGACAACGCGAATGTCACCGTGTACGAGGGTGAAGGCCGTTTCACCGGCAACAAGGAACTGACGGTGACGCTGCCCGATGGCACCGAGACCATCACCGCCGACCGGTTCGTGCTCGCGGCCGGGGGCAGGCCGCTCATCCCCGACATCGACGGGCTCGACGAAATCGGCTACCACACGTCGGACACCGTGATGCGGCTGGACAAACTGCCGTCTCGGCTGGTCATCCTCGGCAGCGGCTTCATCGCGGCCGAGTTCGCGCACGTGTTCGCTTCGTTCGGGGTCCAGGTGACGGTCGTCGCCCGCTCCGGCGCCCTGCTGCGGCACGAGGACGAGGACATCAGCGCCCGGTTCACCGAACTCGCCGCACAGCGCTTCGACGTCCGCCTCAACCGGCGCGCGGTGCGGGCTCACCGCAGCGAGTCGGGCATCGTGGTGGAGTTCGCCGAAGGTGATGCCGTCGAGGCGGACGAGGTGCTCGTCGCGGTCGGCCGGCGGCCGAATTCCGATCTGCTCGACGTCGCGGCCACCGGAGTGTCCGTTTTGGACAGTGGCCACGTCGCCGTCGACGAGTACCAGCAGACGTCGGTGGAAGGCATTTACGCACTCGGCGACCTGTCCTCGCCGTTCGAGCTCAAGCACGTCGCCAACCACGAAGCCCGGGTGGTGCAACACAACCTGCTCAATCCCGGCGACCGGATCCGTGCCGACCACCGGTACGTACCGCACGCCGTGTTCGGTTCGCCCCAGATCGCCTCGGTGGGGCTGACCGAAGCGCAGGCACGCGCACGCGGCGTCCGGTTCGTGACGTCCAAACAGGACTACGCGGGAATCGCCTATGGCTGGGCCATGGAGGACACCAGCGGTTTCGTCAAGCTGCTCGCCGACCCGGACACGGGACTGCTCCTCGGCGCGCACATCATCGGCCCGCAGGCGCCGACGGTGATCCAGCCGCTGATCCAGGCGATGAGCTTCGGCCTCGACGCGCGATCGATGGCCCACGGCCAGTACTGGATCCATCCCGCGATGCCCGAGCTCATCGAGAACGCGCTCCTGGCTCTCCCGCTGAACTAGCCCGCACAACCTCTCCGCGCTCAGACGAAACGCGGACGCCCGGCGAACCATCCGGTGACCATCTGGCCGACGGAGGCGGCCAGGAGCAGCACGCACGGGATCGTCCAGCCGCCGGTGACATCGTGCAGCAGCCCGAACAGGAACGGGCCGAGCGCGGCGAGCAGGTAGCCGAAGCCCTGCGCCATCGCGGACAGGCGGCCGGTGTCCTCGGCCGTCCGCGCCCGC
The DNA here is from genome assembly GCA_035685725.1 of Amycolatopsis sp. GTDB lineage: Bacteria > Actinomycetota > Actinomycetes > Mycobacteriales > Pseudonocardiaceae > Amycolatopsis_E. The sequence goes on from DASSAD010000131.1 coordinate 5,081, forward strand.
AGCGTGATGGTGGTGATCGCCAGCGAGAACACGCTCATGCCCATGCCGATGCCGATCGACCAGAGCAGCGGTTCGGCCGCCGGAGCGACCATGACGCCGATGATGCCGAGCGATCCGGCCGCGGCCAGCCCGACTATCCACCCGCTCTGGCTGTGCGCGCGGGCCGCGATCGGCACCAGGATCAGGCTCACCGGCAGGCCGATCAGCGAAGTGAGCCCGACCAGCATTCCGGCGTCGGCGCGGCTCACCCCGGCGTCCAGGAACACCTCCGGCAGCCACCCCATCACGATGTAGGCGAACCAGGCCTGCAGCCCGAAGAACAGCGTGACGGTCCACGCCAGCCTGTTGCGCAGCAATGAACGCCCACGCCGCGCCGGGGAACCGGTGGGCCGGTCCGGTGCTTCCCGGGTTCGCGCGGCGAACAGCCACAGCAACAGCGCCAGGCCGGCGAGCAGCGCCCAGCTGACCAGGCCCTGGCGCCAGCCGCCCAGGAGCGTGGTCACCGGGGGCGTGACCGCCGAGCCGAGGGCACCGCCGGTCTGCAGCGCGCCGGTGTAGAGGCCGCTCATCAGGCCGATCCTGGTCGCGAACGCGTCCTTGACCACGACCGGGATCAGGACGTTGGCCAACGCGATCCCCGCGGTCGCCACCAGGGTGCCGCCGAGGACGACGAACTGGCCGTCGAGCACGCGCACCAGCAGACCGCCGGTCAACAGTGCCAGCGCCACGCCCACCGCCGCGCGCAGGCCGATCCGCCTGGCCACCCAGGGTGCCGTCGAACCGGCCACGGCGAAGCACAGGCCGGGTACGGTGTTCAGCGCTCCGCCCCAGGTCGCGGACGCGCCGAGCGCCGCCCTGATCTCGTCGAGCACGGTACCGACGGAGGTGACGGCGGGGCGCAGGTTGAGCGCGGCGAGTACCACCGCAACACCCAGCAGACCGGTGCCGACCAGAACCCGAGCCGACGCACGTGGTTTCAGGGACGTTTCGGCCACGTCCGCTACTATGGCAGACGTAGGATGATAGGGCGAATAGGATGAAGGTCTCACGAAGCGGGTCTTGCCATGCCACTGGCCGCCACTCACCGGACGGGACTCGTCGATCAGGTGATCGAGCAGCTTCGTGATGCCATCAGGCAGCGGGAATGGCCGGTCGGGCAACGGATCCCCACCGAGACCGCGCTGGCCGAGAGCTTCGGTGTCGGGCGCAACACGATTCGTGAAGCCGTGCGTGCTCTCGCGCACACCGGGCTGCTGGAGGTCCGCCAGGGCGACGGCACCTACGTGCGCGCCACCAGCGAGGTCTCCGGCGCCATCCGCCGGCTCTGCGGCTCGGAGCTGCGTGAGGTGCTGCAGGTGCGACGCAGCCTGGAAGTGGAAGGAGCCCGCCTCGCGGCGACCGCGCGCACGCAGGCCGAACTGGACAGGCTCGGCCAGCTCATCGCGCTCCGTGAGCGGGCCCGGCGTGACGGCGACCGCGAGGGCTTCGTCCACGCCGACACCGAGTTCCATCGCGCGGTGATCCACAGTGGACACAACGCGCTGTTGAGCGAGCTGTACCTCGGGATCACCGAAGCCGTGACGGCCAGTGTCGCCGCGACCTCGCTGGACCACCTCGTGGAGCGCGTGGAGATCGGCCACCAGAGGCTGCTCGCGGCCATCGCCGCCCGGGACCCGGACCGTGCGGCCGCGCAGGCCTGCGGGCTCCTCGACCAGTTGCTCACCCTCGCGGAACAAGGCGTTCGCAAGGCAGAAGGCCCAGGGCGAGCACCGGCCTGACCGGCGGGCCTGCCGCCGGTCTCCGGGTTGTCAGGGCAGGGTTCTCAAGGCAGGTCGTCAGGGCAGGTCGTCAGGGCAGGGTCAGGATCTCCGCACCGGAGTCGGTCACCACGATCGTGTGCTCGAACTGGGCGGTCCACTTCTTGTCCTTGGTGGTGACCGTCCAGCCGTCGTCCCAGACGTCGTAGTCGATCGTGCCGAGCGTGATCATCGGTTCGATGGTGAACGTCATCCCCTCTTC
>DASSAD010000132.1:0-52998 GCA_035685725.1 Amycolatopsis sp.
CGACTTGTCACCGCGGCTGGGCCCTTTGCTGAGGGGGCTCACATCAGGGGCCTGGGTCATCCGCACGATGGGCCGGACCGGGAGAGTAATATGCTCTGCCTGTGTCCAAACGACCACTTTCTTTTCGACGCCGGCGTCATCTACGTTGATGTGGCCGGAAACGTTTGGAACGCGCTCAAGAAGGAAGTCATAGGCCCGTTGCGGACCGTTCCTCGACATCGGATCGATCCAGAGTACCTGCGGTACCACCGAGAACACTTTGCTACCGGGTGAACGGCCCGTTCGCGCCTCAGCGATCGCATTGACTTCGTCAGGCCTCAGTCCGGTGTGGTCAGGAGTGCGATCGGGGTGTCGCCGCAGCGCCGAAGGATCGCGCCGCCTTCGGCGCACGGTTTCGACCCCGCGGCCCACCAGCCCGGGATGTCCGGCGCACGCACCAGGCTCCCGACCGGTCGCCGCACGTCGGACGAGACGATCACCCGGCTCTGCGCGTTGACCAGTGCCGCCCGGCCGCCGAGCGCGCGCAGGCCGGGCAGCACGGCCCGCTCGAACTCCCGCACGACCACGTCCGCGCCGGCCACCCCGGCGAAGGTGCCGGCGCGGTGGATGGGGATGGTGAAGGTGAGCGTGTACTCGTCGGTGCAGAGATAGTCCACATAGGGCCCGGTGATGTGCCGCCGTCCGGTGTCGCGCGGCACGGTGAACCACGACTGTCGCGTGTAGTCGAAGAACCGTTCGCCGGCGGGGTCGAGGTCGATCACCAGGCGGCTGGGCGGGCCGCCGCCGGTGGTTGTCCACCACGCGAAGCCGAACCGGTGATCGGCCAGTGAATGCGGCGCGGCGATGAATCCCGCGCCCACCACCAGCCCGCCCAGGACTTCCCGCGCCGGGCCCCGCAACCGCGCCAACTCCGCCGTGGCGGCACGGCGCGCTCCGTTCACGATCGTTTCCGCCGCGGCCACCAGGGGAGCGAGGGCGCCGAACACGCCCTCGGCGATGACGGACACCTCGGCGACCAGTTCGTCGCCGGCCATCGGACTCCGTTCGGTCACGGTGACGCCCCCTCGGCTGGTGCGGTGCGACTCAGCGTCCCAGGAGTGCGAGGTGCCGGTCAACGAGCCGTCCGACGGTCTCGAGGACGTGCTCCTCGGTGCGCCGCCGGGCGGTTTCGCCGTCCGCGGCGGCGATGGCGGCCGTGATGTCCTCATGGGCGGCGCGGGCCGCGGCGACCGCCGCGGGGTCGTCGGGCGGCAGCCACAGCAGGCCACCCGGTCCACTTTGGAGCCGCGCCTCTTCGCGGGTGAGCCGCGGCGACTGGGCGGCCGCGGCGACTTCGAGGTGGAAGAGCCGTTCGGCACGGGAGATCGCCGTGTCGGTCGCCGCGCGCAGGTCTTCGGTGGCCAGTTCCAGCCGCTCGATATCGTCGGCGGACCCGCGTTCGGCCGCCAGCCGGGCCGCTGAACCGGCGATCGCCGCGTAGTGGTCGCCGATGTCGCGGAGTTCGGTCAGCGAGACCGAGCGGAGTAACGCGAATCCGCCGCGTCCGGCGCGGGCCGGCGTGCGCACGAAGCTGCCGCCGCCGCGGCCCCGCCGGGTTTCGATCAATCCTCGCCGGCGAAGGGCCAGCAGCGCTTCCCGCACGGTCACCGTCGCCACCCCGAAACGGTTCGCCAGCTCGGTTTCGCTGGGCAGCTGTTCGGCGTCGGCGAGCAGTCCCAGCGTGATCGCGTCGGCCAGCCGGGCCGCGACCGTTTCGGCCCGGCCGGTCTGGTCCAGTGGCGCGAACAGGGCCGAGCGCGCGCCCGGAGACATCGGCCCGTGCATCCCGCCTCCTTCAGGGTGATTCCCGCGCACCACCCATTGACCTAAAACATATGCTCTCATATGTTTAGGTGCTTGATCCGAGACCTGGGGAGCCGGCATGGATCAGTTGCGGCACTTCATCGACGGCACCTTCACCGAATCGTCCGACGGCGTCATGGCCGACGTCATCGATCCCGTGACCGGCCGTCCTTACCGCACCGCGCCGGTGGGCGGTGCCGCCGACGTGGACCGGGCGGTCCGTGCGGCCGCTGCCGCCTTCGAGACGTGGCGTGACCGGACGCCGGCGGTCCGGCAGCGTGCGCTGTTGAAGATCGCCGACGCGGTCGAGGAACGTGCCGCCGAACTGGTCGCCGTGGAATCGGCGAACACCGGGAAACCCTTGGCGCTCACCGCTTCCGAAGAACTTCCCGCCGTGGTCGACCAGTTGCGCTTCTTCGCCGGCGCCGCCCGGCTGCTGGAGGGCCGTGCCGCGGGTGAGTACCTGGACGGGTACACCTCGTTCGTCCGCCGGGAGCCGGTCGGGGTCTGCGCCCAGGTCACGCCCTGGAACTATCCGCTGATGATGGCCGTGTGGAAGATCGCGCCCGCGCTGGCCGCCGGAAACACCGTGGTGCTCAAACCCGCCGACACGACGCCCGTGTCCACGCTGCTGCTGGCCGAGATCTGTGCCGAGTTCCTGCCACCCGGGGTGTTCAACGTGGTGTGCGGCGACCGGGACACCGGGCGAGCCCTGGTCGCCCACGAGATCCCGGCGATGGTCTCGGTCACCGGCTCGGTGCGGGCGGGCAGCGAGGTCGCCGCCGCGGCCGCGCTCGGGGTCAAGCGGGTGCACCTGGAACTCGGTGGCAAGGCGCCGGTTCTCGTGTTCGCCGACGCCGACCTCGCCCTGGCCGCGGAAACCATCGCGATGGCCGGTTTCTTCAACGCGGGCCAGGACTGCACCGCCGCGACCCGGGTGCTGGCGCAGGACGCGGTGCACGACGCCTTCGTCGAGGCGCTCACCCGCGCGGCGGCGGCGACCAGGACCGGACTCCCCGACGATCCCGAGGTCGCCTACGGGCCGCTGAACAGCGCCGCGCAACTGTCCAAAGTGGCTGGTCTGGTGGCCGGGCTGCCCGCGCACGCCACCGTCCACACCGGAGGAGCGCAGGCCCGTGAAGAGGGCTATTTCTACCAGCCCACGGTGGTTTCCGGTGTCCGGCAGGACGACGAGATCAGTCGGCAGGAGGTGTTCGGGCCGGTGATCACGGTGCAGCGCGTGGGCTCCGAGGATGCGGCGCTCGCCGCCGCGAACGCGGTTCCCTTCGGGCTGGCCTCCTCGGTCTGGACCACCGACCACGCGCGCGCGATGCGGTTGTCCGCCCGGCTCGACTACGGCTGCGTCTGGATCAACACGCACCTCCCGCTGGTGGCCGAGATGCCGCACGGCGGATTCAAGGAATCGGGTTACGGCAAGGATCTCTCCGGTTACGGGTTCGAGGACTACACCCGGGTGAAACACGTCATGACCGCACGGTAAGGGATCCCGAGAAGTCGGGAGAAAGCTACGGAAAAAGTTCGGGAGAAAGCTCGGGAGAAAGCGAGGAAAAGCACCGTGTCGCCGAACCAGGCTCCTTCTCGCGTCCCGGAGCCGCCCGCCGGGCCGCCCGTCGGCCCCGTTCCCGCGATCAGGTTGCGCGGCCTGCGGAAATCCTTCGGCCCCGTCACCGCGGTCGACGGGATCGACCTCGACATCGCCGCCGGTGAGTTCTTCACGATGCTCGGCCCGTCCGGCTCGGGCAAGACCACCGTGCTGCGCATGATCGCCGGGTTCGAACCGCCCACCAGCGGGTCGGTCGAGCTGCACGGCGCCGACGTCGGCAAGCTCGCGCCCTTCCAGCGCGACGTCAACACGGTGTTCCAGGATTATGCGCTCTTCCCGCACCTGAACGTGCGGCAGAACGTCGAATACGGACTCCGGGTTCGCCGGGTACCCCGGACGCAGCGGCGGGATCGCGTGCTCGAAGCGCTGCGCACGGTCCGGTTGGCGGAACTGGCGGGCCGCAAGCCGTCACAGCTTTCCGGCGGGCAGCGGCAGCGGGTCGCCCTGGCCAGGGCGCTGGTCAATCGTCCCCGGGTGCTGCTTCTCGACGAGCCGCTCGGTGCGCTGGACCGGAAACTGCGGCACGAGATGCAGATCGAGCTCAAACACCTGCAGCGCCGGGTCGGCATCACCTTCGTCTTCGTCACGCACGACCAGGAGGAAGCGTTGACCATGAGCGACCGGATCGCCGTGTTCAGCGACGGCCGCGTGGCACAGGTCGGCACCGCGGAGGAGGTCTACGAGCGCCCGGCAAGCGCGTTCGTCGCGGGTTTCGTCGGCATTTCGAACCTGTTGTCCGGGCGCGCCGCGGAAACCGTTCTCGGCCGCCGCGGCGTCTACAGTATCCGGCCCGAGAAGATCCGGCTCGACACCGATCTCGGCAGGCCCGCCGCCGTGGGGGAGGTCTGCGCGACCGGCACCGTGACGGATGTCGTCTACGCCGGGGCGACCACCCGCTACGTGGTTTCCCTCGACGCCGGCGGCCGGCTTTCGGTGGTGCGGCAGAACTCCGAGGCCTCCCGCACACCCGCCGACGGCCGTGTCCGGCTGCGGTGGTGCGAAGAACACAACTTCCGGTTGACCATCGAGTGATCAGGAGAGGAATCATGCGCATTCACCGGAAGCGGGCCGGATTCGCCGTCTTGCTCTCGATTCTGCTGCCGATCGCCGCGGCGTGCGGCACCTCGGAGGGCGGTGGCCCGGCGCCGGGCGGCCAGGGCTTCACGCCGCCCCGGTTGCCGGCGCTCTCGCGGCTCGGGCAGCCCGAGGGCGCGCTCACCGTGCTCGCCTGGCCGGGGTACGCCGAAAACGGCTCGAACGACCCGAAGGTCGACTGGGTGACGCCGTTCGAACGCGAGACCGGGTGCCAGGTCGACGTGAAGACCTTCGGCACCTCGGACGAGGCCGTCAACCTGATGAAAACCGGGCAGTACGACGTGGTTTCCGCGTCCGGGGACGCGTCGCTGCGGCTTATCGCCTCCGGTGACGTCGAACCGGTCAACACCGATCTGGTGCCCAACTACGCCGACATCTTCGGTTTCCTCAAAAACCGCGACTGGAACAGCGTCAACGGCGTTCCCTACGGGATTCCGCACGGCTGGGGCGCGAACCTGCTCACCTGGCGCTCCGACCAGGTGCGGCCGGCGCCCACGTCGTGGTCGGTGATGTTCGATCCCAACTCGCCCTACCGTGGCAAGATCACCCCCTACGATTCGCCGATCTATCTCGCCGATGCCGCCGTGTATTTGATGAGCCACCGGCCGGAGCTGGGTATCACGAACCCGTATGCGTTGGACGACAAGCAGTTCCAGGCCGCGGTCGACCTGCTCAAGCGGCAGCGCCCGCTGGTCTCGGAATACTGGTCGGACTACCTCAAGGAAAGCCAGGCCTTCGCCAGCGGCGATTCCGTCGTGGGCACGGCATGGCAGGTGACCGTCAACACGACACAGTCCGACGGCACGCCGGTCCAGGCGACTCTGCCGACCGAGGGGGCGACCGGCTGGTCGGACACCTGGATGGTCGCCACCAAGTCGCCGCACAAGACTTGCGCCTACAAATGGCTCGACTACATCGTCAGCCCGAAGGTCAACGCACAGGTGGCCGAATACTTCGGGGAGGCGCCCGCGAACGCGAAGGCCTGCGGGCAGACCACGGACCCGAACTTCTGCGCGGAATACCACGCGGACGACGCGGCCTACGCGAGCAAGATCTGGTACTGGACGACGCCGATCGCCCAGTGCGTCGACGGGCGGACGAACGTCACCTGCACCGACTATGCCGCGTGGACGCGCGCCTGGACCGAGATCAAGGGCTGACCGGTGACCGCCGCCGCGACGCCGAGGCAGGCGATCACGAGCTTCTTCTCCCGGAAACCGTGGCTGCGCCTGGGAATCCTGCTGTCCGCGCCGCTGGCCTGGCTCGGCGTGGCCTACCTCGGCGCGCTGGCGGCGCTGTTCGTCACGGCGTTCTGGCGCACCGACGGCTTCACGGGGCAGGTCGTCGTCGACTGGTCGCTCGACAACTTCCGCACCCTGGTGACCGGCGACGTGTACCGCGCGATCACGGTGCGCACGGTGGGCATCGCCGCCGGAGTCACCGTCATCGACGCGGTCATCGCCTTCCCGATGGCCTTCGCCATGGCCAAACTCGTTTCCGGCCGGATGCGGCGGCTGCTGGTGATCGCCGTGATGATGCCGTTGTGGGCGAGCTATCTCGTCAAGGCCTATTCGTGGCGGGTGATGCTGGCCGGTGACGGGGTCGTGCACTGGCTGCTGCGACCGTTCGGATCGGACAGTCCGGGATACGGCCTGCCGGCGACGGTGATGACGCTGTCGTACCTGTGGCTGCCGTACATGATCCTGCCGATCTACGCCGGGCTGGACCGGCTGCCGGATTCCCTGCTGGACGCCTCGAGCGATCTCGGCGCGCGGTCGTGGCGCACCTTTCGTTCCGTGGTGCTCCCGCTGACCTTTCCGGCGGTCGTGGCCGGGTCGATCTTCACGTTCTCCCTCACTCTCGGCGACTACCTCACGGTGAAGATCGTCGGCGGGGCGAGCCAGCTGCTGGGCAATCTGGTCTATGACAACATCGGGACGGCCAACGACCTCCCGTTCGCGGCGACCGTCGCCACCGTGCCCGTGCTGATCATGTTCGGGTACCTCGCCGTGGTGCGTCGCACCGGGGCATTGGACACCGTCTGACGGCCCGCGAGCGGGGAACTCGGCGACCGCAGCAGGGGGCACGAGGACCGGACGGGGGGACTCGGCGGCGGGAGCGGGGGACACGGATGGGAGTGGGTTGATGCGTGTTTCCAGGAAGGCGCGGTATGCGCTGCTGGCGGGGCTGGTGCTCGGGCTGGTGGTGATCTACTTCCCGCTGCTGCTGGTCGTGGTCAACTCGTTCAACGCCAGCACGACCTTCGGCTGGCCGCCGTCGCGGCTGACCCTGGAGTGGTGGCGGCGCGCGCTCGGCGACACCGGCGCGCTGACGGCGCTGGGCACCAGCGTGGTGGCCGGGCTGGCGGCGACGGCGATCGCGCTCGTGCTGGGCACCATGATCGCGTTCGCGTTGCAGCGGTACCGGTTCTTCGGCCGCGACGCGCTCTCGCTGCTGGTCATCCTGCCGATCGCGCTGCCCGGGATCGTGACCGGCATCGCGCTGAACAACGCGTTCCGCACGATCCTCGGCATCCACCTCGGCCTGCTCACCGCGATCATCGCGCACGCCACGTTCTGCATCGTGGTGGTCTTCAACAACGTCGTGGCGCGGCTGCGGCGGATGGGGCGCCGGCTGGCGGAAGCGTCGATGGACCTCGGTGCCGACGGTCCGACGACCTTCCGCCTGGTCACCTTCCCGATGCTGCGCTCCGCGCTGCTGGCCGGCGGGCTGCTGGCGTTCGCGCTGTCCTTCGACGAGATCATCGTGACGACCTTCACGCTGGGCGCCGGGCAGCAGACCCTGCCGATCTGGATCCTCGACAACCTGTTCCGGCCCAACCAGGCGCCGGTGGTCAACGTCGTGGCCGCCGTCCTCGTCGTGCTCTCCGTCGTCCCGGTCCACCTCGCCCAGCGGCTGTCCGGCGACACCACCGGCGGCGGCCGTCTGTAGCGCCGCGACGCGAAAGCCAAGGGATCCACCCGAACGGGAAAGCGCATTCAGTGTCGGCCGAAAGCGTCGACACCGGTGAGTTCGGCCGAGAACCTCCACAGGCGTGCGGCCTGATCCGGGTCCATTGCGTAGTCGCGCACTCCGGGCCCGACGGGCGGCCGCCCGCCGGGCGCGGGCCGGCCCGCGTCGGGGGAGGAACCGGGGGAAGGCTCGGTGGTCGCTTCGGCAGTCCGCTCGACGGTCGGCTCGGCGGTGGGCTTAGCGGTGGGTTTGGCGGTGGGTTTGGCGGTGGGCTCGGGAGTCGGTTCGGGGGAGGGGTCAGCGATATCGCAGTCCTCGCAGTACACCCCGCCCAGGTCCGCCAGCCGCGGTGCGGTCGCCGCCCACACCTGGGTCGCGGCGCCTTGTGCGGGGGTCTTGAAGCGGGCCGCGACGGTGCCCTCCTCGTCGATCCACCCGTGCGCGATCTGCTCCTCGCGGGGAATGTGGCGCTGCAGCGGGGTCATGATGCTGCCGGGGTGCACCGAGAAGGCCCGCACGTCCGAGTCCCGGCCGAGCCTGTCCAGGTGCACCGCGAAGAGCGCGTTCGCCGTCTTGGCCTGGCCGTAGGCCAGCCACTTGTCGTACCCGCGCTCGAACCACGGGTCGTCCCAGCGGATATCGGAGAAATGGTGGCCGCCCGAGGAAACGGACACGACCCGCGCACCGGGTGCGATCGCCGGCCAGAGCAGGTTCACCAGCGCGAAGTGGCCGAGGTGGTTGGTCGCGAACTGGGCCTCCCAGCCGGGCCCGACCCAGGTCGGCGGGCAGGCCATCACGGCGGCACTGCCGATGACGATGTCGATCCGGCGCCCGGACGCGAGAAAGCGCTCGGCGAACCCCCGCACGCTCTCCAGATCGGCGAGGTCCAGCTCATCGACCTCGCCGATGCCGCCCAGGGCCTCCCGCGCGCGATCGGGCCGCCGTGCCGGGACGACGACGTGTGCACCGGCGTCGGTCAGCGCGCGGGTCGTCTCCAGGCCGAGGCCGGAGTATCCGCCGGTGACGATCGCCAGCTTGCCGCACAGGTCGATCCCCCGCAGCACCTCGGCCGCGGTGGTCGTCGCGCCGAACCCTGATCCGATCCTGTGTTGCACCGTGGTCATGGCGCCGACGCTAGGCCATGGAGCGCGCTCCACGTCAACCACGGCCCGTGGCGAACGCCCGCGAAGGCGGCGGGAATTCCGGGTACCGGCGTCTCATCGTCACGATCTTGATCCGATGTTTCCCTTTTGCCGCAAGGCTTTCCGGCGCACAGTTTTTGATCACTTCGGCGTTCGTTCAGATCGAGTTCGCCCGGCGAGTGGGTGGCGACCGTAGCTTTTGGCGGTCTGTTCCCGTCGGGGTGTCATGAAAGGCGTCGTTCATGTCCGATCTGTCTCGTAGAGGGTTCTTCGGCGCGGCCGCGGCAGTCACCGGGGCCGCGATGGCCGGCACGGCGGGGTTGGCCGCTCCCGACGCGCAGGCCTCTCCCGAGCCACCGGGCAACCCCGGCCGCCACGGCGACCTCCGCGATGTCCGGCACGTCGTGATCCTGATGCAGGAAAACCGCAGCTTCGACCACTACTTCGGGTCCCTGCGCGGGGTGCGGGGCTTCGGGGACCGGTCGACCATCACGCTGCCCGGTGGTCTGCCCGTGTTCCGCCAGCCGACCACGGCGCCCGGCGCTCCCGTCACGACCACCCAGTACCCGTGGCACCTCAGCGACGCGCCCGCCGCGGACTACCCGGCCGGTCACCAGCCGCCCACGTCCGAGGTCGGCGCGCAGGGCTACGGCGGCACCGCGCACAGCTGGGACGACCAGCACGTGGCGTGGAACGGCGGGTTGATGAACGGCTGGGTCTTCGCCAAGAACGGCCCGACGACGCTCGGCTACCTCAAGCGCGACGACATCCCGTTCCACTACGCCTTGGCCGACGCCTACACGGTCGGCGACGCCTACCACTGTGCCGTGCTCAGCGCCACCGGCCCGAACCGCACTTATCTGTGGAGCGGCACGATCGACGCGCAGCAGAAGTACAGCGAGTACGTCGCCTACAACGGCGGAGACGAGCTGGGCAAGAACCTGCTCTGGGAGACCTACGCGGAGACGCTGCAGAAGGCCGGCGTCAGCTGGAAGGTGTACCAGGGTTCGGACAACTACGGCGACAACGCGCTCGAATACTTCGCCACCTTCGCGAAGTACGATCCCGACCAGGGCGGCACCCCCTTTCCCGGCAACGTCTTCTCCGACAACGGTGTGGCCACCGTCCCCGAGCCGCTGACCGGGGTGAGCGCCAACGCCGACAACCTGATCAACGCGATCAAATCGGACGTGCTGGCGGGCACGCTTCCTCGGGTGTCGTGGGTGGTGACCAACCAGGCGTTTTCCGAGCACCCCGACGGCGCGCCGAACGACGGCGCGTACTACGTCAAGGGAGTTCTGGAGGCGCTCAACGCCGATCCCGACGTCTTCAACTCGACCCTCGTGGTCATCAACTACGACGAGAACGACGGCCAGTTCGACCACGTGCCGCCGCCGGTGCCCGCGCCCGCGACGAAGGACGAGTTCTACCAGGAGCCGTCCGGCACGCTCGCGAGCGCGGGTGTCACGCGGCCGCTGCCGGTCGGGCTCGGTTTCCGCGTGCCGTTGATCCTGGTGTCGCCGTGGACGCGGGGTGGCTGGGTGACCTCCGAGGTCTCCGACCACACCTCGGTGATCCAGTTCCTGGAGCAGTGGACCACGGCGCTCGGCACGCCCGCGCCCTGCCCGAACATCAGTGCCTGGCGGCGCAGCGTCTGCGGTGACCTGACCGGCGCCTTCGACTTCGCCTCGCCGGTCTACGGCCTGCCCGAACTCCCCGCGACCACGGTGATCGGGGATCCCGCGGGCGGTGCCTACCAGCCGCCGGTCACCACCAACGCGATGCCGGCGCAGGAGCCCGGCACCAAGCCGGCCCGGTCCCTGCCGTATCAGCCGAACGCGAACCTGGAGGGTTTCACCTTCGGGAGCGGCAACGCCGTCCAGGCGAACCTGGCCTTCAGCAACAACGGGCCGAACGCCGGCAAGTCGAGTCACTTCTCGGTGTACAACAACGTCGCCCCGGCCGCCTCGCTCGCGGACGACCCCGCGAAGTTCCCCGGCCAGTACACGGTCGATCCGTCGCGGACGGTGTGGAACAAGACCGTGCCCGGCTCGGTCGAGATCGGCGCGGGCCACGGCGACGGCGTCTACGACCTGACGGTCGTCGGCCCCAACCGTTTCCTCCGGCACTTCACCGGTGACGTCGCCGCCCCCGGCCGGACCGCGCAGGTCGACGCGACCTACTACCAGGGCGGCTTCGCCCCGGAGCCACACCTCGAACTGGAGTTGATCAACGGCGGCGCGCGGCCGGTGACCTTCACCGTCGTGTCGAACAACTACGCGAAGGATCGCGCGAAGACCTACCGCGTTCCCGCTCAGGGCCGCGCGACACACCAGGTGGACCCGGTCGGGTCGGCCGGCGGCTGGTACGACCTGTCGGTCACCATCAACGGCGACGCCTCCTGGTCGCGGCGCTACGTCGGCCACCTCGAGGACGGCAAGGACAGCGTCACCGGCTGAGCCGGGCATTCCGGCCGGGGCACCGCCGTCGGTGCCCCGGCCGGAGCGCGGGTGGGCTCATCCCTGGGCGGTGCGCCAGCCGGGGTGGTAGCTGCCACGGGCCACGACCGAGTAGGGCGCGGGGCTCACCACGGCGCGCACCGCGAACTGTTCGTGGGGCTGCACGGTCGTCTTGCGTGAGCCGCCGTCGGGCTCACCCCAGATGACCTTGACCTCGGCACCGATCGGAACGCCGGGGTCGACCGTGGCGAGCGAGAGCGCAGTGCGCTCGTTGGCGCTGTAGCCGGTGAACAGCGAGAGCCCGACGAGGGTGCCGTCGGCGTCGAGGACCGAGTCGAAGTTGGACGATCCGTAGTTGGCGTTGGGCAGATCGAAGAACTGGTAGCCAGGGCCGTTCTGCTCGACCGGGGAAGCCAGGAGCTTCGCGACGTCTTCGGCGTTCCAGGCGAGTGTCACCTTGCGCCGCTGGGTCTCCGGTGTCACCGCGCGCAACGCGTCCCGGCCGACGAAGTCGTGGTCGAACTTGACGAAGGAACCGTAACCGAGCTCCCACGGATTGGTGTAGTAATCCTCGATCTTCTCCGACACGAAACTGCCGGCCAACGCGTTGGTCGCCTCGTAGCTCTCGGCGCTGAGCCATTCGCGGTAGGGGCGGAGTTCTTCGCTGGTGTAGATCGCGGGCAGCGGCGAAGGGATCCAGCCCGATTCGAAGGTGTTGCACGAGTAGGCGCGCGCTCCCGACGGTTCGAGGCCGAACTCGCGGCCCGCTTCGAGAATCGCGTCACGCACCTTGTCGTAGCTCGCGTAGGGGCCCCAGATCTCCAGGCCGGGCGCACCCGCCATGCCGTGGCGCAGCGTGCGGACCCGTTCCCCGGCCACGTTCAGGTACCCCATCCGGAAGAAGCGCACCTGTTCGACCGGACCGCCGTTGACCTTTTCGATGACCTGCCACGCGTTCGGGCCCTGGATCTGGAAGCGCCACAGGTCGCGGGTGACCGGCTTGCCGTAGGGCCGCGACGGCGAGCGCTGGTCCTGGTGGATGTCGACGTTGTACCCGTTGCCGCCCTGGAAGGTCAGCCAGTTGGCCACCGGGGACCGGCCGACGAACACGAACTCCTCCTCCGCCAGCCGGAACAGGATGCCGTCCCCGATCACACCGCCCTCGGGGGAGACCGGCACGAACTGCTTGGCCGTGTCCACCGGAAACCTGGCCATGCTGTTGATCCCGGTGTCGGAGAGCAGGCGCAGCGCGTCCGGGCCCGAAACGAACAGGTTGACCATGTGGTGGGTCTGGTCGAACAACACCGCGGACTCGCGCCAGGCGGCCGCTTCGCGGCGCCAGTTCGTGAACTCGGCCGGCACGACGGGGTAGATGTAGGCCCCGAGCTGGGAGTTGCGGAGCAGTTCCACCGTGTTCCCGGCTTGGTCCAGGACTTCCTGCAGGTTCTTCGCGCTCATGTGCCACCCGTTCCCGTCGGCTGCCTTCGGCGATTTCGCCGGTCTCAAGGTACGTTTTTCCCCGGGTGGAGGACACGGTGGAATGGTGGGAATGGGGTGAGGTGCACCGGCGATGGTCACCGAGCCGGAAGACGTGCCCGCACTACGTCATTCGACCTATGGCGGCTACGGGGATGTCCCGTCGAGAGCCGTCATCCGAGTCGTGTCAGCGCCATCGTCGGGCGCGTAGGGTGAATTCCATTCCGGACTCCCCGGTCGACCGTTCCGGAGAAACTGTCTGGTCTGGAGGGGTGATGACGCGCGCACCGAGTGGTTTTCCCGTTTCGGAACCGCACGACGAGAAGGCCGGGCGCATCAGGACCATCGAAGATATCCGGCGGTATCTGACCGAAGAATTGCCGTCGTCGGGTGCGGCCGTGTTGACCGGCGGGCTCGGCCGCCGGCGGGTCCGGGAACTGCTGGGCCGGCTCGGTGATCCGCAGGACGCGGTCCGGTCGGTGCATGTGGCCGGCACGGCGGGCAAGGGATCGGTGTGCGCCTTCGTCACCGCGGTGTTGCGAGAACACGGGTTCCACGTCGGGACTTCCCTGTCCCCGCACGTGTATTCACTCTTGGAGCGCTTCCAGCTCGACGGCGGCCCCGCACCGGTGCGCGATGTCGCGGCCGCGCTCGAGGAGGTTCGCGACCGGGAAACGTCGCTCAGCGGCGGCCCCTGGGGCGCGGTCTCGATGTTCGAAGCGGCGACCGCGGCGGCGTTCTTGCTCTTCCGTGACCACGAGGTCGATTACGCCGTGCTCGAAACCGGCCTCGGCGGGCTGCACGACGCGACGAACACGATCACCCGGCCGGACAAGCTGGCCGTGCTCACCGCGATCGGTCTCGATCACACCGCCCTGCTGGGCCGGACGTCACCCGAGATCGCCCGGCAGAAGGCGGGCATCCTGCCCGAGGGCGGTGTCGCCGTCGCGCTGCGGGGATCCGCGGAGGTCGACCAGGTCTTCGCCGCGGAGGCCGCGCTTCGCGGCTGCCGGCTCGACCAGGTCGATCCGGCGCGGATCGCGTTGCCGGACGCGGTGCGGCCGGGACTTCCCGGACGGCACCAGCGGGTCAACGCGGCCCTCGCGGTGCACGCGGTCCGCTGCCTGGCCGAGCGGGACGGCTGGCGGCTCGACCCGGAGCGGATCGCCGAGGGGGTGCGCCGGGTCCGGCTGCCGGGACGGTTCGAGCGGCGGCGCTGGCGCGGGCACCCGGTGGTGCTGGACGGCGCGCACAACCCGATGAAGCTCGCCTCACTGGTCGACGCCGTGCGGGACGAGTGGCCCGGGCGGGCGCCGGTGTGGGTGCTGACCGTCAAGCCCGACAAGGATCTGGACACGGCACTGGAGGTCGTCTCACCCGCCGCGGCCGCCGTCATCGCGACCGAGTTCTCCACTTCCGGGCGAGGCCGCCCGGGGGGCGTGCCCGCCTCGGCGGAGGAGGTCGCCACCGCCGCGCGGCGGGCGGGTGCGCGCGCGGTCGCCGAGCCGAACCTGTCCGACGCGCTGGACTCGGCGGTCGAACTGTCGGATCCGGACCTGCCGGTGATCGTGTCCGGTTCGTTCCACGTCGTCGCCGACGCGGTCGACCTCGGGGTGTCGTGATCCCCGCAAGGTCCAGACCAAACCGGCATGCTCGAGAACACCGGCGTGTCCGCCCGCCCTGCCCGGTTTCGACCGTACCCAGCCGAATCCCGGTCATTTGTCGCGGTCAACTCGGCCTTCATGCCGGACGAAAAGCGATCTCCGCTCGGCTCTACTGACTAGGGGCACCGGCCGAGGTGCGAGCCGAGGGCACACCGGTGCCGTAGGTCCTGCCCCACCAGCCACAAGGAGAGCCCATGAGCATCCAGCGGGAGGTGGCCGGCGCCGGGCGCCGGCGCTCCACGCTCGCCGACCTGGTGCGCAACATCAGCTATGAGGTGATGCCGTTCAAGAACACCGAGCAGGCCGTGCTCGAGTTCGTGCCGACGAGCGTCCCGCTGACCGTGACGGTCACCGAGGCGAAAGGAATCGACACGACCCTGAACCTCACCGAACGCCTGTTGCGCCACGGATACCGCGTCGCGCCGCACCTGCCGGCACGCCAGTTCGTCGATTCCGGCCAGGTGCGGGATGTCGTCGCGCGGCTGCGTGCCGCGGGAGTGCGGTCGGTCTTCGTCATCGGCGGTGACGCGCCCAAGCCGGCCGGACCTTTTCCGGACGCGTATTCCTTGCTGCGGGCCATGGCGGAGGTCGGCCACTCCTGGGAAGAAGTCGGCATCGGCGGTTATCCGGAAGGCCACGCGGCGATCCCGCGGGAGGCGATCGACCTCGCGCTGAAACAGAAGGCGCCGCTGGCGACCCGTCTCCTCACGCAGATCTGTTTCGACGCGGCGACAACCGCTTCGTGGGCCGCCGGGATCGCCACCTCCGGCATCGATCTTCCCGTCTATATCGGGATGCCCGGACCGGTGAACCGGCAGAAGCTGATGCGCATTTCGGCCGGCATCGGGCTGGGCCAGTCGGCACGGTTCCTGCAGAAGCAGGAAAGCCTGTTGTGGCGGTTCCTGCTGCCGGGCGGTTACGACCCGACGAAGCTCGCCAAGCGGCTCGGCACCGCGTTGCCGACGGTGCGCGGCAATGTGCGTGGACTGCACATCTTCACCTTCAACGAGCTACGCGGGACCGAACTCTGGCGGCAGGAACTGCTGGCCAGGACGGAAGAAAAGGGCGATCGGCCATGACCCGCCGGGTCCGGTCGCGGGGCGCGTGAATCGAGGGAAGACGATGACCGAGGAGATACACAACGACGACTACGGCCGCCTGATCGTGCAGGGCGCGGACCGTCCGGGGATCGTGGCGAACGTGTCGGGCGTGCTCACCGAGTACGGGGCCAACATCGTCTCACTGGACCAGTCCTCGAGCGACCCTTCGGGCGGGCGTTTCTTCCAGCGCACGGTCTTCCACCTGCCGGGTCTGTCGAGCCGACTCGACGACCTTCACCGGGCCCTGGCGGCGAAGCTCGGTGTCGAACTGGGCCTCGACTTCCGGCTCGTCGAGGCCAGGAAACGCAAGCGGGTCGCCATCTTCGTGTCCAAAGCGGACCACTGCCTGCTCGACCTGCTGTGGCGGCAGCGGCGCGGCGAACTGCACATGCGCGTGCCGATGGTGGTGTCGAACCACCCGGATCTCGCCGGCGACGTGCGGGGATTCGGCATCCCGTTCTTCCACGTGCCGGTGGAAAAGGAAACCAAGGCGGTCGCCGAAAAGGAACAGCTGAACCTGCTCAAGGGCAATGTGGACCTGCTCGTGCTGGCCCGCTACATGCAGATCGTCTCCGGCGAGTTCCTGGACGAACTGGGCGTTCCGGTCATCAACATCCATCATTCGTTCCTGCCCGCCTTCATGGGCGCCGGGCCCTACCAGCGCGCGAAGGAGCGCGGGGTGAAACTGGTCGGCGCCACCGCGCACTACGTGACGGAGGACCTGGACGAGGGCCCGATCATCGAACAGGACGTGATCCGCGTGTCGCACCGCGAATCGGCGCGCGAGCTGCAGCGCCGCGGCGCGGATGTGGAGCGCCTCGTGCTCTCCCGCGCGGTGGCCTGGCATTGTGATGACCGGATAATCCGGGACGGCAGCACCACGGTCGTGTTCTGAACCTCCAGATCGCGGTGGCCGGGAAACGAGGAGAGCGCATGCGGGCACAGATTCTGGACGGACGAGCCGTGTCGGCGGCGATCCTCGACCGGGTCCGGGGCGAGGTGGCCGAGTTCGTCGGCGAGCACCGCCGCGTCCCGGTCCTGGCGGCGGTCCTGGTGGGCGACGATCCCGCCTCGCACACCTACGTGCGCATGAAGGCCGACCGCTGCGCGAAGGTCGGCATGCGGTCACACCGCATCGAACTCGACGCCGGGATCACCACCGAGACGCTGGTCGGCCGGCTCCGGGAGCTGTCGGCCGACCCGGGCGTCGACGGGATCCTGCTCCAGCACCCGGTGCCCGGCCACGTCGACGAGCGCGCCGCGTTCGAGGCGATCGACCCGTCGAAGGATGTCGACGGGGTCACCCGTACGTCGTTCGCCAGGATGGCGTTCGACGAGGGCGGCTTCCACTCCGCGACGCCCGGCGGGATCATGGCCCTGCTCGACGCCTACGACATCCCGCTGTCGGGGAAGCACGCCGTGGTCGTGGGGCGCAGTCCCATTCTGGGCAAGCCGGTGGGCATGCTCCTGTTGGCGCGGGACGCGACCGTCACGTACTGCCACTCCCGCACGACGGGTCTGGCGGAGCGGATCGCGGAGGCGGACGTGCTGGTCGCGGCCGTCGGGCGGCCAGGACTGGTGCGCGGCGAGTGGATCAAACCCGGTGCCGTCGTCATCGACGCGGGTTACGCCGAGAACATGGGCGACGTCGAATACACCGCCGCGGCTGAGCGGGCGTCGTTCATCACTCCGGTCCCCGGCGGTGTCGGCCCCATGACCATCGCCACCCTGCTCGCGCAGACCATCCGCGCGGCCCAACACCACGAAGCGGCGACGGTGGGCGCGGCCGTCGGCCCGGCCACTACTGTCCTCTGAGGACGGTCGGCCTCGCGCAGTCGAGCCGCCTTGTCCACCGGACGCGACGGCGACTCCGCCGCGCCGCCCGGATCGGTCCCCCTGAACGCAGGTCGCCGTCTCGGCCGGTGGTCATCGGGTGGTGTGTGCGCCCCCGTTGACATGCAGTGTCTGCCCCGTGATGTGGCGCGCACCCGCGGAGGCCAGGAAGTAGGTGGTCTCGGCGATGTCGCTCGGCTGCCCGGCCCGCCCGTTGTGGGTCGCGCCGATCAGTGCGGTCCGTCGCTGCTCGCTGAGTTTTCCGCGGAAGAAGTCGGTCTCGGCGATGTAGCCGGGCGCGATCAGGTTCGCCGTCAGCCCCTTGGCGCCCACCTCCGACGACAGCCCGGCGGTCCACGCCGCCAGCGCCGCTTTCGCCGCGCCGTAAGAGGTCGCGGCGTACTCCGCGCCGATGGAACCGATGTTGATGACGGAGCCGCCCGGCCGCAGCTTCTCGAGTACGGCCGTGGTGGTGAGCACGGCGCTGATCAGGTTGGCGTCCAGGTTCGCCCGCCAGGCACCGAGCACCTGTTCGAGCCCGATGTGCTCTCCGCCGGGCTCGTCGAAGTCGGTGTTGCCGCCCGCCATGTTGACCACCACGTCTAGATCTGGACCAATTTCGTCCGCCATTCGTGCCACCTG
Source organism: Amycolatopsis sp. (assembly GCA_035685725.1). Lineage (GTDB taxonomy): Bacteria > Actinomycetota > Actinomycetes > Mycobacteriales > Pseudonocardiaceae > Amycolatopsis_E. Next base: position 17,851 of record DASSAD010000132.1, read on the forward strand.
CCGCGGATCGGTCGCGTCACAGGTGATCGGCCGGGCATCGATCTCGGCCGCGGTGCGGGCGAGCCGCTCGGCGGTGCGTCCGGTGATGATCACGGTGTCACCGCCCGCGCGGAACCGGGCGGCCACCGCCTTGCCGAGCCCGATCCCGCCACCGGTTACGAGCACGATACGACTCATGGCCGATTCCCCCTTCTGTTATGTTTAGCGCTAAACGTAGCAACGGGGGTGGATGGTGTCCAACGATCGTGACGCCGAGGGTTACCCGCTGAGTCCGCCCTCCACCTGGCCCGCGGCCGATATCGCCGCGTCGTGGCGACGAGAACTTCCCGGGGCGCGCACCGAGTCCATCGAGATCATCACGCCCGTCTGGCGGATCGCGAAGGCCCTCGCCGACGACCGGCGGCGCACCCTGGCCAGGCTCGGCGTCGATCCGTCCACAGTGGATCTGCTCAGTGTGATCAGACGTGCCGGCCCGCCCTACGAGCTCACGACCCGCGAGATCACCCGCCGGACACTGATCACGGCGGGCGCCGTTTCCCAGCGCGTCGCCCGAGCCGAGCAGGCCGGTCTGGTCGAACGGTCGCCGTCCTCCGCGTCGCACCGTGCGGTCGCTGTCCGACTCACCGAAGCCGGTCACCGCCTCATCGAAACCACTGTGCGGCAACTACTCGAGCACGAAGCAGACCTGATCGGCGCGCTCACCGCCGCCGAACGCACGGCCCTCACCGGTTTCCTTGCCACGCTGGAACGGACACTGGTCACGTCGCTGCGCGACGAGCCGGGGGAGTGAGCCCCGCCCAAGACGATCCGCAACCAGACGCCTGAGCCGCCGCCCTTGGCCACGGCGGCGAGCGCGGTCAGCTTCGAGCCCGCCGTAGTCCGGCGGTGATCGTTCGCAGGGCCGCCGCCGCGTCCCGCAGCGCGGCACGCGGGTCGGGGTTCGCGCCGGCTGCCATCGCGGCCTCGCAGAGCGCTGCGAACAACACGCGGGCGAGTATCTCGGTGACCGGTTGGGAGAGCTCGCCGGCTTCGTCGAGGGCGGTCAAGGTGGCGAGGACCACCGGCAGACCCAGCTCTTCGTCGATCTGTCGGCACCGATCCGTGCCAAGGGCAGTGGGAGCTTCCCGGAGTAACGCCCGGTGGATCGGGTCGGCGACGGTGCTCCGAAGGTAGGCGTCGAGCGCGGCCTCGAACTGTGCCCAGGGGCCTCGGTGACGCCCCGAGGCCCGCGCGACGTCCGTCAGCAACCGCTGTTGTCGATCCCGGAAGACGGCTTCGAACAACTCCGCCTTGTCGGTGAAATGGTGATAGACGGTCCCCTTGCTGACGCGCGCGGCGGCCGCGATGTGGTCGACGCTGGTCGCGGAGAAACCGCGCCCGGCGAACTGCTCGCTGGCCGCGCTGAGCAGCGCGGCTCTCGTGAGCTCTTTGTACTCCTGGCGCCGGTTCTTGACGGCCGTCATGACTGCGATCATAGTGACCGACTGTGAGTCATTCACCGACTTCGAGTCAACGAACCCTGGACACGAGTTTCGGGCCCCTGCGGCGTGATCGCGCAACTGGCCGTGGCCGCTCATCCCGAGCGAGTGGACTCGCTGGTGCTGGTGGCCTGTGATGCCTTCGAGGTCTTCCCGCCAGGTGCGTACCGGCTCTTGTTCCGCCTGGCCCGAGTGCCGGGCGTCATCAGGCTGCTCGGGGCGGCGCTCTCCCTGCCGGGTTTCGCGCGGTCTCGGCTCGGGTTCGGCGCGCTTGTCCGGGGCACGTCGCGGTTGGGCGGGTCGGACCGCCTGCTCGCGGACCGGCTGATCCGACGCGATCTGTGCAAGCTGATCAGCGGTTCGTCCCGATCCCAGACGCTTCGGGCTGCCCGGTCTTTTCGCGACTATGATCGGCCGGTCCTCGTCGTGTGGGCGGCGGAGGATCGGCTGTTTCCCCGTTCGCTGGGTCAGCGGCTGGCCGAGGCGTTCCCCCGCGGACGGATGGTGGTCGTCCCCGGATCGCGCACGTTCGTCCCGGTCGACCAGCCGCGCCCGCTCGCCCGGCTGATCGGCGAGTTTCTCGAGCGAGAGGTGCCGACATGACTCCCGACGAGTTCCCGGAGGCCTTCGCCCAGGGATGGGCGCTTCCCAAGCCCGGGGCCTTCCTCGACTACTTTCTGCCGATGTTCGCCGAGGACGCGACGGTCACCCAACCGATGTTCCCGCCCGCGGTCGGGCACCAGCAGATTTCGCGCACCTTTCGCCGGCTGTTCGCGCTGCTTCCCGATATGACCGCGGTACCGGTCCACTGGGCCGTCGCCGGTGACATCGTCTTCATCGAGTCCGCCTGCACGGCCACGCCGGCGGGCACGGCGATCGAGTTCCGGGTGTGCGATCGGTTCGTCCTCCGGAAAGGGAAGATCACTGACCGGCGGTCCTTTTTGGACCCGCTACCGCTGCTGGCAAAGGTTCTGGGGCACCCCTCCACCTGGCCGCGCGCGCTGCGAAGCCGGCGATGAGACCGGCATCCGTCGCTCCGCGTTCAGGGCGATCGTCGTCTCGACCGTCGGCTGTCGACAGCGTGCCGCGATGCTGAACCGCATCGACATGCCATTACCGCCGAAGACGACAACGGCACGGTGGGTCGGTTCCGCCGGAGCCGAGCCGGTGCCCGGCGGAACCGAAACGCGCGTGCTGCTAATCCAGGAGGTCTTCGATCGTGATCGGGGTATGCCGCACGCGGATGCCGGTGGCGTTGTAGATGGCGTTGGCGACCGCCGCCGTCATGCCCACCATGCCGATTTCGCCGATACCCTTGGCGCCGACGTCGTTGTGCAGGGTGTCCGGATACTGTACGAAGTGGACATCGACGTCCGGGATGTCCGCGTTCACCGGCAGCAGATAGCTGGCGAAGTCACCGTTGGCCAGCCGGCCGTTGTCCTCGAACTCCAGGCCTTCGTGCAAGGCGGCGGAGACGCCCCAGATCATGCCGCCGATGAGCTGGCTGCGCGCGGTCTGGTCGTTGATGATCCGCCCCGCGTCGAAGACACCGAGCATGCGGGACACCCGGACTTCGCGTGTCCACTTGTGCACCCGAACCTCGCAGAACTGGGCGCCGAAGGAACTGAACGAGTGCTTCGTCAGCTCTTCGCCCGGCGCGGACGAGCCGGTCGCGGCGATCGACGGGAGGTTCATCGCACGGAGCAGCTCACCGAAGGTCATCTCCTGGCCCTGCGCCAGGACCCGGCCGTCCGCGTAGGAGACTTCCTTGCCCTCGAACGGCGCGCCCGGCGACGATGCCAAGGCCACCAGGTCGTTGATCACCTGGGCGGCGGCGATCATGATCGCCGAGCCGGCGCTGGCGGTCGCGGTCGAACCACCGGACAGGCCGCCCGGCGGGAGCGCCGAGTCGCCCAGCCGCGGGGTGACCCGGTCCGGTGCGATGTCCAGTGATTCCCCGGCCACCAGGGAAAGCACGGTCAGCAGGCCGGTGCCCGGATCCGCGCCGCTGGTCGCGACCGCGGCCGTGTCGTCGGCGTGCAGCGTGACCTCGACCGAGGCCGGGAAGCGGATGGCCGGAAACATGGCGGTGGCGGTGCCGACGCCGACCAGCCAGTCGCCGTCGGTGTGCCCCTGGGGCGAGCGGTTCGCCCAACCGAACCGGGCGGCGCCGATGCGGAAACACTCGTCGAGATGCTTGCTCGACCACATCAGGTCCTTGCCCGGGGGCGCGGTCGAGTCGTTGCGCAGGCGCAGCTCGATCGGGTCCATGTTCAGCGCGACCGCCAGTTCGTCCATCGCGCTTTCCAGCGCGAAGGACCCGGGGGCCTCACCCGGCGCCCGCATGAAGGTGGTCAGGGGAATGTTCAGCGGCACCATTTTCTGGCTGATGGCCAGGTTCTGGGTGGCGTACCACTCCCGGGAGGTGGCGTACGAGGTCGGTTCGACGAACGACCGGTCCATCGCCGTGCTGCACCACGAGTCGTGGCGCACCGCGATCAACGAGCCGTCCTGTGCCGCGCCGAGGGCGATCTTCTGCACGGTCGCGGCCCGGGTCGCGGTGGCGGTGAAGACCTGTTCCCGGCTGAGCACGACCTTGACCGCCCGGTCGAGGGTCTTGGCCGCCGCCGCGGCCAGGAACGCCGCGACCGAGGTCCGGCCCTTGCCGCCGAACGCGCCGCCCACGAACGGATTCACCGAGTGCACCGACGACACGTCGGTGTCGAGCGCACCGGCCAGTTCCATCACCTGGAGGTTGGTGCCCTGGTTCCCGCTGTACATGGTCAGGCCGTCGTCGTCCCACACCGCGACCGCCGAATGCGGCTCCATCGCGGCATGGTTCTGCGTCGGGGTGCGGTACGTGGCCTCGACGACGACCGGGCTGGCCGCCAGTGCGTCCTCAATGGACTCGACGCCGGGCGCGAGCACGGAAAGCGTCGAGGGCGACCCGTCGCGTCCCGGTGGCGCCTCCTCGGCGGACGGGAGACCCGCTTCGAGCGAGGTCCGCGCCGGACGCCGGTGATACGAGACGGCGACGGTCATCGCGGCGTCGCGGGCCTGCTCATAGGTCTCCGCCAGCACGAGACCGATGGGCTGACCGTAATAGACCACTTCCTTGTCCTGCAACGGAACCCAGGTTTCACCGAACAGCGGAGTGGTCACCGGCCGGAGGTCCAGGGGGAAGAACGGCGAATACACGCCGAGTACCCCGGGAGCGCTCTCGGCGGCGGCCACGTCCATGGCCTCGATCTCGCCGTGGGCGATCGTGCTGACCACCACGTAGCCGTACGCCATGCCGGGAAAGGTGTTGTCCGCCCCGTACTTGGCCCGGCCGGTGACCTTCAGTGGCCCGTCCACCCGGCTGGTCATGACCGGCTCCCCTCGATCAGCGCGCGGACCACGGTCCGCTTGAGCAATGAAACCTTGAAGCTGTTGCCGGGCAACGGAGTGGCCCCGTCCGCGGCGAGGGCGGCGGCGGCCTCGAAGTTCGCCTCCGTCGCGGCCACGCCCCGCAGGGCCCGCTCGACCTGGGGCAGCCGCCACGGCCTGGTCGCGACGCCCCCGACGGCCACCCGGGCGTCCACGACGCGCGCGTCCTGGATGTCCAGGGCCACCGCGGCGGAACAGAGCGCGAACTCGTAGGACTGCCGATCCCGGACCTTGACGTAGGTCGAGCGGTGCGCCCAGTCCAGGCGGGGAACCACGATCTCGGTGATCAGCTCCCCGGGCCGCAGGTCGTTCTCGACCTCGGGGTGCTCGCCCGGCAGGCGGTAGAACTCGGCCAGCGGAACGGTGCGCGATCCCTCGGCGCCGACCAGCCGGATCTCCGCGTCCAGCGCGACCAGTGCGACCGCCACGTCACTGGCATGGGTCGCCACGCACGCCTCGCTCGTGCCCAGCACGGCGTGCATCCGGTTGGCTCCCGAAACGGCGGGGCAGCCGCTGCCGGGACCGCGTTTGTTGCAGGGCATGGCGACGTCGCGGAAATAGCCGCAACGCGTGCGCTGCAACAGGTTTCCGCCGATGCTGGCCATGTTGCGCAACTGCTGGGACGCGCTCAGCAGCAGGGCACGGGAGACGACCGGGTACACGCCGGGGTGGCGGGCGATGTCGCTCATCCGTTCCAGCGCACCGATGCGCAGCCCGTCGCTGGTGTCGATGCCGCGCAGCGGCAGGTCGTTGATGTCCAGGACATGCTGCGGCGTAAGGACATTGAGCTTCATCAGGTCGACGAGCGTGGTTCCGCCGGCCAGGAAGGTGCCGGGCGAAGCCAGCGCCGTTTCCACGGTCGCGGGCGCGGTCAGGTCAAAGGGACGCATCGGCCCGCCTCACCTGTTCGACGGCCGCGACGATGTTCGGATAGGCGGCGCAGCGGCAGAGGTTGCCGGACATGAATTCCCGGACGTCGGCCACGTCCTGCTCGACCGCCGCGACCGCCGACATGACCTGTCCGGACGTGCAGAATCCGCACTGCAGCGCGTCCTGATCGACGAACGCCTGCTGGACCGGGTGCAACCGGTCCCCTGTGGACAGTCCGTCCACCGTGGTCACCGGCCGCCGTACGGTGGCGGCCAGGGTGAGGCACGCCAGCACCGGCCTGCCGTCGACGTGCACGGTGCATGCACCGCATTGTCCGCGGTCGCAGCCCTTCTTGGGCCCGGTGATGTCCAGGCGCTCGCGGAGCGCGTCCAGCAGCGTCACGCCGGGATCGATACTCAGACTTCGGGTGTCGCCGTTGATTTCGAGGGAGATGTCCACCAGATCTCTTTCCGTCATCGAACCGAACCGGATATCTATCCGATCAGGTCTCGTCCGCGACCGTAGCGGATTCCTATCCGCTTCGCAATGATGGACCCGGGCCGGAGTTACTCCAGGCCGCGAACAAGCTGTCAACTAGATTGCTCAGTCGGCGAACAAGGACACACGGCCGGGGAGGTAGGCATGACGACGGGAGCGGTCAATCCCAGGCGCGCGGACACGCGGCGAAACCACGAGCGTATCCTCGCGGCCGCGCTGGATGCCCTGACCACCTCGGGCGAGGTCTCGTTCAACGCCATCGCGAAAAAGGCCGAAGTCGGTGTCGGCACCGTGTATCGGCATTTCACCACCCCGGAAGCGCTCGTCCTGGCCGTCTACCGACGTGAAGTGCAACACCTCGTCGACGTCGTTCCTTCCCTGCTGGAGACGAACACGCCGGAACAGGCCTTCCGGGCCTGGACCGGTCATCTGGCGCGGTACATGATGACCAAACGAGGCCTGGCCAACGCCCTGCGCACCGCCACGGCCGACCGGGACGAACTGTTCGCCAACGCCTCCGCGGCCATGCTCAGCGCGATCTCCACCTTGCTGGAGGCGAACGCGCGGGCGGGATCGGTCCGGGCCGACCTCGATCCGACGACCGTGTTGCGCGCGCTGGGCGGTCTCTTCCTCCTGAGCCCCAGCGGGGACTGGCAGCGCCAGACCGACAGTCTCACCGACCTGATCTGGACCGGCATGCGCGCGGACAAGACGGACAAGGCGGACCGAGCCGGCTGACTGTGCCGTGATCGTGGTCATGTTCCGGCATCGGCGCTTCGTGTGCGCCGGTAGTGGTCGGCGATCTCGTCGCTCGTGGTGAGCCACACGTCGGGTTGCGCCGCGAGGTATGCCAGCGCCCGGTCCAGGTATTTGTGCCGGAACGGCTGACCGGTCACGAACGGGTGCAGCGCCAGCGCCATGACCCGGCCGCCGTGCGCGGAATCGGCGTGTAGCTGCCGGTACTGGTCTTCGACGAGCTGGACGAATTCCGGGCCGGTCAAGCCCTTTCCGATTCAACCCGGAATCGGGGGGCGCGATGCGAATCGGCGAGCTCGCCCGGCGCACCGGGGTCAGCGAGCGATCGCTGCGCTACTACGAGCAGCAGGGTTTGCTGACGTCCGACCGCACGCCCGGCGGCCAGCGCGAGTATCCGGAACAAGCGATCGACCGGGTCATCCGCATCCAGGAACTGTTCGCCGCGGGACTGCACAGCAAGAAGATCGCCGGGCTGCTTCCGTGCCTGCGGGACACCGACGGTGGCCCCGCCGGGACCGCCACGCCCCGGCTGGTCGAGGACCTCACCGCCGAGCGGGACCGCATCGACCGGATGATCGCCGATCTGGTCATCTCCCGCGAGGTGCTCGACGAGGTGATCGAGGTGGCATCGAAGCCGGGGCCGGCCGAGGACGCCCCGAGCGAACGGAATCCCGGAGTCCGGCCGGGGTAGCGACGAAGTCTCGTTCCAGACTCACCTGACCCCGTCGCGGTCTTGTACTGCGTGCTTCGCCACTAGATCGATCCACCAAGCTGTGCAGTTATTGCACAGGTTGTGCGGCTATGGCTAATGTGGCGCCGGTGGTCGCCGGAGGCGGCCCTTTTCCGTGGGACGGATCGAGTCGAAGGAGCCACGATGTCCCCGTCACTGTCTGAGTCGAACAGAGATCGGCCGGCCGGGCACGGCACTGGTTCCGCGCTGGGCGAGCGGACCATGCGCAAGGTCCGGCGGCGGATTCTGCCGATCGTGGTCGTGCTGTACCTGATCGCGTACCTGGACCGGAACAACGTCGGTTTCGCGAAGAGCGGGCTGGCACACGATCTCGGGATCAACGACGCCGCCTACGGCCTGGGTGCCGGCATCTTCTTCATCGGCTACACACTGATGGAGGTGCCGAGCAACGGCGGGATGTACCGGTTCGGCGCCCGCAAGTGGATGGCCCGCATCCTCATCACCTGGGGCATCCTCGCGGTGGCCATGGCGCTGGTGTCCGGGGAGACCTCGTTCTACATCGTGCGGTTCCTGCTCGGCGCCGCCGAGGCCGGGTTCTTCCCGGCCGTGCTCTTCTACTTCACGCTGTGGTTCCCCACCTCCTACCGGGTCGCCGCGCTCGGGGTGTTCGTCCTGGCCCAGCCGCTGGCCAACGCGATCGGCTCGCCGATCTCCGGACTCGTGCTCAACCTCGACGGGGTCTGGGGCATGCACGGCTGGCAGTGGATGTTCCTCATCGAGGGCGTGCCGGCGATCGTGTTCGGCATCCTGACGCCGCTGCTGCTCACCGACAAGCCCGCGGACGCGCGCTGGTTGACCTCCGAGGAACGGGCCTGGCTGGCCGAGACCATGGCCGGTGAGGACGCGGCCCGGCGGACAACGGCCCGGCGCCCGTTCGTCGCCGGGCTGAAGGATCCACGTGCGCTGGTCTACGGTCTGCTCAACTTCGGCATGGTGTGCGGGATCTACGGTCTCGGGCTGTGGCTTCCCACGATCGTCAATGGTCTGGGCCACTTCAGCAGCACGGAACTGGGCCTGCTCGTGATGATCCCGTACGCGGTTTCGCTGCCGTGCGTGTACTTCTGGAGCAAGCGCGCCGACCGCACCGGCCGCCGGGCCTGGCATGCCGCGGTGAGCATGGGCGTGGCCGCCGTGGGCCTGCTGCTCGCCGGACTGCTGTTCTCGGTGAGCCCGGTCGTCGCCCTGATCATGCTGTCGGTGTCGGCCATCGGGATCTACTCGGCCATCGCGCCGTTCCTCGCGATGCCCTCGTTCGTGCTGGCCGGGGCCACCGCGGCCGCGGCGCTGGGCGTGGTGAACTCGCTGGGCAACATCGGCGGCTTCGTCTCGCCGTATGTGGTCGGGCTGATCAAGTCGGCGACGGGCAGCAACCAGGTGGCGCTGGCCTTCCTCGCCGCCTGCCTGGCCGTCACCGGCCTGATCGTTTACGCCTACGGGCGCAACCGGCCCGAGGGCAACGCCTCGGCCGCCATCCCGGTAGCCGCCGGGACCTCGGGGATCGACGACGGAAAGGAAGCGGTATGACAGGGCTGCTCGCCGGCAGGACGGCGCTCGTGACCGGTGGTTCCATCGGCATCGGGGAGGGGATCGCGCGCCAGTTCGCCCAGGCGGGCGCCCGGATCGCGCTGACCTACCGCAGCCACGAGCCGGCCGCGGAACTGGTCGCGGACCTGACTGCGGCGTCCGGGCACAAGCCCGTGCTGCTGGGGCTCGACGCGACCGCGGAAACGGAGGTCGCCGAGGCGGTGCGCACCGTCCAGGCAGAGTTCGGTGGTCTGGACATCCTGGTCAACAACGTGGGCGGGCTCGTCCAGCGGGCCCGGATCGAGGAGCTGGATCTGGCGCTGTGGCGGCGGATCCTCGCGGTGAACCTGGACAGCATGTTCCTGTTCACCCACTACGCCCAGCCGCTGCTGACCCGGGGCACGGGCCGGATCATCAACGTCGCATCACTGGCCGGGCACAGCGGCGGGCACCCCGGGGCGCTCGCCTATGCCACCTCGAAGGCGGGCGTGTTCGGCTTCACCCGCAGTCTGGCCAAGGAACTCGCGCCGCAGGGCATCACGGTCAACGCCTTGGCTCCGGGATTCATCGAGGCGACCCCGTTCCACGACACGTTCACCACCGCGGAGTCCAAGCAGGCCACCATCGACACGATTCCGGCCGGTCGGGCCGGCGTGCCGGCGGACGTGGCGGGCCCGGCCGTATGGCTGGCTTCGGCGTTGTCCGCCTTCGTGACCGGCACGGTCGTGGACATCAACGGCGGCCAGTACTTCACGTAGGGCGCCGCGGCGCGACAGACGCGGGGACGCGGGGAAACGCGGGGAAACACTGCGACAACGGAAAGGCTCGACGGTGCTCAGCGGCAGGCTCATCCATCCGGAGATCCTCGGCGCGCTCGCCAGTGGCGGGCACGGCTCGACCGTGCTCGTCACCGACGCGCACTACGCGGCGGCGACCGCGGTCGGGCCGAACGCGCGGCGGGTGTACCTCAACCTCGAACCGGGCCGGCCGACGGTGCCGGAGGTGCTTTCGGTGCTGCTGGAGTCGGTCGCGGTCGAGAAGGTCACGCGGATCGAACCGGCCGCCGACGCCCGCCCCTGCGTGGTCCAGGACGAGGTCGACGCGTTGCTGCCGGCCGGGGTGACGCACGAGTTCGTCGACCGCTTCGCCTTCTACGAGCTGGCCCGGCGCGATGATCTCGTGCTCGCCGTGGTCACCGGAGACGTGCGCCGCTTCGGCAACGTGCTGCTCACCCTGGGTGTCCTCGGCCGGGACCGCCCGGTCGCTGGATAGGCTGTCCCGGTGACGCAATCGGTCAGCAGGGCCATCGCCGTCCTGGAGTTCTGCAGTGCGCGCCCGCGCAGGCTGCAGGAGATCGCCGAGCGCTTCGGGGTGCACCGCACCACCGCCCTGCGGCTCCTTCAGGCGCTCGCGGCCGGTGGTTTCGTCCGCAAGGACGAGCACGGCCGCTACGGCGTCGGGTTCCGGCTGGCCGCGCTCGCGGAGTCGGCGTTGCGCCAGTTCGACCTGCACACGCTGGTGCATCCGCACATCGTGGCGCTCAGCGAACGGGTCGGGCAGACCGTCCAGTTCGCGGTCCCCCAGGACGACCGGATCGTCTACGTCGACAAGGTGGAACCGCCCGGCTCGATCCATCTCGACACCCGCATCGGCGGCTACGTGGTGATGCACACCGCCGGGGTGAGCAAGGCGATCCTGGCGAACGTGGCGCCCGCGGACCGCGAACGCTTCCTGGGCAACATCGGGTTCGAGCGGTTCACCGACACCACGATCACCAGCCGGGCCCGGTTCGAGGAGCGGCTGGAGACCGTGCGGGAATCCGGGTGGGCCTACGACGACGGCGAGTACGAACCGATCTCCAACTGCGTCGCCGCGCCGGTGTGGGATCACACCGGGCGGGTGGCCGGCGGGATCTCCATCACCACGCTCAAGCCGCAGGCCGACCTCGCGGCGTTGCGGGAGCACCTGCCGACGCTGCTGGACACGACCTCCGCCATCTCGGCCGAACTCGGCTGGCGGGCCTGCGCACCGGGCGAGTCGGAAGCGGGCACGGACACCGGCTGGTAGGGGTTCCCCGACTTCGCGGTCACGAGGTGATCAGCCGGAACAGTTCCGCGGTGTCGAGATGTTCGTCGATCGCGTCGGCGAGCCGGTCGAGCATCGCTTCGCGCAGGCTCGCGAAGCCGGGTGCCCCCGGCGCGGGCGAGAAGATCGTTCCGGCCTGTGCCGCGGCCGTGATGAGCCAGGCGCGGCGGAAACCGTCGTTTTCGAAGGCGCCGTGCCAGGTGGTGCCCCACACGGCGCCGCTGCGCCAGCCGTCGAGGAACGGTTCCGCGTCCCCACCGGTGAACCGCGCCGTGCCGTGGTGGATCTCGTAGGCGGCGACCTCGTGTCCCCGCCACCGCCCGGCCGGACGGCCGAGCGTCTTGTCGGTGGTGAAGGAGACGGTCGTGGGCAGCAGACCGAGCCCGGTGACCGTGCCCGCGCGGGACTCCACGTCGTCGGAGATCTCGCGCGCCAGCATCTGGTATCCGCCGCAGATGCCGAGCACCGGATGTCCCGCCGCGGCCCGCTCGGCCAGCACCCCGTCGAGGCCGCGGTCCCGGAGCCAGCGCAGATCGTCGACCGTCGCGCGCGAACCGGGCAGCACCACGATGTCACTGGTCCGGACCACGTCCGGCTCAGCGGTGAGGCTGACCGCCACCCCGGGTTCGGCGGCGAGCGCGTCGATGTCGGTCGCGTTGGAGGCGCGCGGGAACGGCACGACGGCGATGCGCAGCGAGCCGCCACCGGGCGGGCGGGTCCAGCCCGCGGTGGAGAGCGCGTCCTCGCGGTCGATCCACACGTCCGCCAGCCACGGCAGAACGCCCAGCACCGGGCGGGCGGTGAGTTCGCCGAGCCGGTCCAGTCCCGGTCGCAGCAGGTCGGGGTCGCCGCGGAACTTGTTGATGATCCAACCGCGGATCAGGTCCTGGTCTTCGCGGTCGAGCAGCGCGAGCGTGCCGTACATCGCGGCGAGCACGCCGCCGCGGTCGATGTCGCCGACCACCACGGTGGGCAGGCCGAACCGGCGCGCCAGCCCCATGTTGATGTAGTCGCCGGCCCGCAGGTTGATCTCGGCCGGGCTGCCCGCGCCCTCGCACACCACGACGTCGAACCGGGTCCGCAACTCGGCCAGCGCGGCGAAGGCGATGCGGGCCAGTTCCGTGCGACCGGTCGCGTAGCTGCCCGCTTCGAGTACCCCGAACGGTTTACCGAGGACGACCACGTGGCTGCGGCGGTCACTACCGGGTTTGAGCAGCACCGGGTTCATCGCGGCCTCCGGCTCGACCCCGGCGGCGCGGGCCTGAAGCCATTGCGCGCGCCCGATTTCCGCGCCGTCGCCGCAGACCATCGAGTTGTTCGACATGTTCTGCGCCTTGAACGGCGCCACCCGCACGCCCCGGCGGGCCAGCCACCGGCAGATTCCGGCGGTCACCAGGCTCTTGCCCGCGTCCGAGGTGGTCCCGGCGACCAGCACCCCGGTCATCGCAGCACCGCGATCGCCAGTGCCGCCAGCCCGACCGCCCGCGAAAGGCGTACCGCGCGGCGTAGCTCCGCAGGGGACGGGGCCGCGCCGTCGCCGAGCACACCGCGATCTTCCACGCGGCCGCCGTAACTGTTCACGCCACCGAGCCGGATCCCGAGCGCCCCGGCGAACGCGGCTTCGACCTGACCGGCGTTCGGGCTCGGATGGCGCGCGCCGTCGCGCCGCCAGATCCGCCAGGCACGGCCGGGATTCCCGCTCAGTACGACGGTGACCAGCGCCGTGACCCGGGCAGGCAGCAGGTTCGCCGCATCGTCCGCGCGGGCCGCGGCCCAGCCGAAGCGGGCGTACCGGGGCGAGCGGTGCCCGACCATGGCGTCGAGGGTGTTGAGCGCTCGGTAGCCGAGCAGGCCGGGAATCCCGGCGACGGCGCCCCACAGCAGTGGCGCGACCACGGCGTCGGAAGTGTTCTCCGCGATGGATTCCGTTGCCGCGCGGGCGAGTTCGGCCGCGTCGAGACCGGTGGCGTCGCGGCCGCACAGGTGACTCAGCCGGCGGCGCGCGCCCGGCAGATCACCGTCGTCGAGCAGTCCGGCCATCGTTTCGCCCTCCGTGGCGAGACCTCGGCCGCCGAGGACGATCCAGGTGGCGAGCGCGGTGGCCACCACCCGCGTCCATCCGCGGGTCCTGACCTGAGCGAGCGCGCCGAGCCCGGTGACCGTCCCCGCGCAGGCCAGCAGGTACGCGGCACCGCGGGCCCGGGAATCGGCCCACATCCGGCGTTCCACGGCCGCCGCCGCACGGCCGAACGCGGCCACCGGGTGACCACGGCGCGGGTCACCGAGGACGGTGTCGAGGGCGTAGCCGGCGGCCAGGCCGATCGCACCGGCCGTCCGCGGGCGAAGTCGCCGCGGGCGGCGGGAAAACGGTCGTCTGCGCACCACGAAGGTGACGTTAGCCTGCGCGTCACGGGGTGCGGTATGACGAACCCGACTCGGCCGCGCGGATGTCGGCCGGATGTCGGCCGGATGTCGGCTGATGTCGGCTGAATGTCGGCTGATGTCACAGCGTCGGGTCTTTGTGCTCGGCGCGGGGGCGTTCATAGTTGAGGCGCGTGTGCTGCACCTCGACGAAGGGACTTGTTGTGACGGGTGTTCCCGTGCCGGACGCCGCTGCCTACACCGCCGCTCGCGAGCGGCTGGACGCGCTGGTCAAACCACTGGGCTCGCTGGGCAGGCTGGAGGATCTCGCCGCGTGGCTCGCCGCCGCGCACGGCGAGGTGCCGCCGCGCCCGCTCGACGACGTCCGCGTGGTGATCTTCGCCGGAGACCATGGGGTCAGCGCGGGGGTCAGCGCGGGAGTCAGCGCGGGGGTCAGCGGCGTTTCGGCCTATCCGCGCGAGGTCACCGCGGCGATGGTGCGGGTGTTCCTGGCCGGCAAGAGCGGGGTCACCGTGCTCGCCGGTCAGGTCGGCGCGCGGGTGCGGGTGCTCGACATCGCGGTGGACTGGGAGGTCGCCGCGCTGAACGATCTGCCGGACGAGGTGACGGCCTACAAGATCCGCCGTGGGTCGGGCTCGATCGACGTCACGGACGCGCTGGAGCCCGGTGAGGCCGAGCGCGCCTTCGACGCGGGCCGCGCGGTGGCGGACGAGGAGATCGACGCGGGTGCGGATCTGCTGATCCCGGGTGACATGGGGATCGGCAACACCACCATCGCCGCCGCGCTGGTCGCCGGGTGTCTCGGCCTGGACGCCGAGAAGGTCGTGGGCACCGGCACCGGCGTCGACGAGGCCGGGCGCGCGCACAAGGTGGCGGTGGTCTCCACCGCACTGACCCGCGCGGGCTCCCGCGTCGCGGACCCGTTTTCCCTGCTGACCGCGGTGGGCAGCGCGTGTGCCGCGGCCACCGCCGGATTCCTCGTGCAGGCCGCGCGGCGCGGCGTTCCGGTCCTGCTGGACGGGGTGTTCTCGGGCGCGGCCGCGGTGGTGGCCCGCATGATCGAACCCGATGCTCCGCGCTGGTGGCTGGCCGGGCACCGCTCCACCGAGCCATCCCATTCCCTTGCGCTGGAGGCGTTGGGCCTGGCGCCGATCCTCGACTTCGGGCTGCGGCTGGGGGAGGGCAGTGGCGCCGTCCAGGCCGTGCCGACCCTCCGCGCGGCCCGCGCGATCATCGCCGACATGGGACTGCTCGCGGACCTCGGCTGAGCGGCCCGCGGCGAACTCGGCGACTGGACGAGCGAACTCACCGACTGGACGGGGGAACTCGGGGACCGGACGGGAGAACCTGGCGGCCGGAAAGGCGAAGCTTTCACTGCCGCGGCAGCGCTGCCCGTCACCGCGTCGCGGCGGGCACGGGAGGGTGCGCGATGAACGTTATGGATGAGTCGCCTCGCGCCGTGCCGTATTCGGTGGACGCGCAGCAGCCCGGGTGCCTGTCCGCGTGCCGCGGTCACGGCGTTCAGCGTAGCGGCGGGGCAGCTCACAGGCATGTACCGCCAAGCGCTTCCGCCAACACCATCAAGCCTGCACCACCAGAAGCATGGGCGGTCAGATCACCTCCATGAACGGGCTCGGTTGTGTGAGCTGGAACGTGAAATCGCGAGTTGCTGATGCAGGCCGAGTTCCTTAAAAAGGGCGGGGCCTCCTTCGTGAGTCGGTAAACCGAACGCGGGCTTCGCGGAATGAGCGCGCCGTCCACGACCAAGAGCACCTTGACCTCTGTATGTAGCGATCCCTACAGTGTGACTGTGGGGATTTCGACGCGACACATGCTGGGCGGCGACGTCGCCGCCCAGCCCCGGGAGTTGCTGCTCGAGGTGGCCGAACGGTTGATGAGCGAGAGAGGCTACGCCGCAACGTCGGTCTCGGCGATCTGCAAGCAGGCCGGCGCCGCGGTCACCTCGCTCTACTGGCACTTCGGCAGCAAAGAAGGGTTGCTGGCTGCCGTGATGGAGCGCGGCGCCCAGCACTGGTTCGCCGCGCTCCCGCAGTGGGACGAGCTCGACGGCGATACCGAGACACGAGCGGAGACCGTCGTGCGCGCCGGCGCGGACACGGTTGGCGGACACCCGACATTCCTGCGCCTGTTCTACATGCTGGCGCTGGAAAAACCGGACGACAAGGTCGTCGCCGAACTGATCAGCCGAGTCCGCCGTCGTGCGACGACCTACTTCCACGACATGATCACCGCAATCCTGTCCACGACCACCGAACCCGCGATCGCCCGAGCCGCGGCGGCCGACCTGGCACAGCTGGCTGTCGCGTTCTCCGACGGTTGTTTCTTCGCCGCACAACTCGAACCGGCCACTGCCGACCTGCACCGCATGTACGCCGATCTGCTCACCGCGGTACGCGCGCTGGCGCCACCCGCGATCGACCGCGCGCGGCGGGCACTCACATCCACCGACGACCGGTGATCGCAGTCGATGTCCTGCAGTTCGGCATCGGGACGGCAGCTTCGATGGCGATCGCGCCCCGCGGAGTTTCCGCCGGGTGCGGGTCGGTCACCCGGGAGGGAGAACCAACATGACCAGCCGACGCACTGTGCTGATCACAGGTGGTACGGGCAGCCTCGGTTTCCAGACCGCGAGAGCCATCCTCGACGCGGGCGACGGCTGGGACGTCGTTGTCACCGGACGCGATCGCGCTGCGGTCGAGGATGCGGCCGCACGGCTGGGCAGCTCGACCACCGGCCTGCCACTGGACCTGAGCTCGCTGGCGGAGGTCCGCCGGTTCGCCCAGGACCTGCCACCGATACGCGCGGTGGTCTGCAACGCAGGTCTCCAGACCATCTCAGGCACCACACTGACCAAGGACGGCATCGAGCAGACCTTCGGGGTGAACCACCTCGCACATTTCCTGCTGGTAAAGGAAATCCTGCCGCGCATGGCGACCGCGGGCCGGGTGGTGTTCGTCGCCAGCGACACCCACGACCCGGCCAAGCGCACCGGCATGCCGGCACCGGTCTACACCAATGCTCACTCACTGGCCTACCCGGTCGACTCCGACACAGACACCCCGGGCGTCGTGGGGCGAAGGCGCTACACGACATCCAAGCTGTGTAACGTGCTCGCGGCCTACGAATTCGCACGCCGGGTTCCGGCGGATATGGCCACCTTCAACGCGTTCGACCCAGGCCTCATGCCAGGCACCGGACTTGCCCGTGACTACCGTGGCGTCCAAGCACTCGCGTGGCGCTATGTGATGCCAGCTCTGACTATCCTACCGGGATTCAACATCCACACGGCACGGCAGTCCGGTCGCGCGCTGGCTCGGCTGGTGTTCGACCCGACATTGGCCGACGCTACCGGCAAGTACTTCTCCGGCCGGCACGAGGTCCGCTCATCGGACGAGTCCTACGACACGGACAAGGCGGCGGACCTGTGGAAGACAAGCAGCACACTGGCAGGAGTTTCCTGACCCCACTGACGGCGAGTGCGACTTGGTATCCCGGACCCACCGCGCCCGGACGCCCGCAATTCGGCAGAAGGGGACGTTCCGGGACTGTTTCGGTAACGGTGTTTTCCGGTGAGTGTCGGGGCCCAACGGAGGGCCGGCAGAGGCCCGCAGCATGGTCAATCTGTTCAGCGAGCCGCGGGTGATGCCCACTTCGCGGGCCAGATGGGAGTAGCTCGACCCGACCGGGCCGACCCGGACTACCGGGGCGACAACCACCCGCTCATCGACATCTTCACCGTCTCGCGGAGCTGCTGTCCCATTCTCACTCTTGCCTGGACTCACAGCGTCCGATGTCATCACTCACGGTGTCCGTCCCGCCGGACCTCAGCCCGGCGTGTCGGGCCGGAAACATATTCGATCCACAGTCCCGACCGCAAATGATGCTCCGCCAACGGGGAACTCGGGGACCGGAAGGGGGGACACGCGTGGGGTCAGGGTAGGTGGGCGAGGGTTTCGAGGAAGGCGGCGGTGGTGGTCCGGTCGCGGACCGCGATGCGCAGCCACTGCGGGCCCAGGCCGGGAAAGGTGTCGCCGCGGCGGACCGCGTAGCCCACCTTGCGCAGCCGGGCGCGGACTTCGTCGGCGCCGGGATGGCGGACCAGGACGAACGGCGCGCGCGGTGTGCCCGCGACTTCGATGCCCAGCGCCCGCAGGCCCTCGACCAGGAAGTCCCGGTCCCCTTCGGCGACCCGCGCCAGTTTCTCGGCCTCGTCGAGCGCGGCCGGACGGCAGCACGCGACCACGGCGCGTGCCGCGAGCGTGGAGACCGACCACGGTGGCTGCACGGCTTCGAGCCGGGCGACCACCGCGGGTTCGGCGAGCAGGTACCCGGCGCGCAGACCGGCGATGCCCCAGGTCTTGGTCAGGCTCCGGATCACCACGAGCCCCGGAAACCGCTGTCCGGCAAGGGATTCCGGCTCGCCGGGCACGGCATCGAGGAAGGCTTCGTCGACGACGAGCACCCGGCCCGGCCGCACCAGCGCGCGCAGCGACGCGGCCGGGTGCAGGACCGAGGTCGGGTTGGTGGGGTTGCCGACGACCACGAGATCGGCGTCGTCGGGCACCAGCGCGGGATCGAGCCGGAAGTCCTCCCGCAGCACCACCCGGTCCACGGCGTGACCCGCCGCCCGCAACGCGGCTTCGGGCTCGGTGAACTGCGGATGCACGACGACCGCGTGTCGCGGCGTGAAAGCGTTGGCCAGCAAGGTGAACGCCTCGGCCGCACCGGCGGTCACCAGCACCTCCCGCGGCGACCGGCCGTGGCGCGCGGCGACGGCGTTGGTGGCGGCGGTCGGGTCGGGGTAGGCGGCGAGTTCGGTCAGGCCCTCGGCGAGTTCGCGCCGCAGCCACGCGGGCGGGCGCGAAAGCCGCACGTTGACCGCGAGGTCGACCAGCCCGGCACCGACCTCACGGTCGCCGTGGTGGTGCAGGTCGAAGTCAGTCATCTTCGGCGACCGCGGCGGCGAACCGGCGGGCCAGCTCCGGGTGACCCGCCCAGTGGACGTGCAGGTAGGAGGCATGCAGGCGCGGTGAGGCGTAGCCATGGCCGGTGCCGTCCCACTGCCAGGCCGGCCCGGTCCCGGTCCCGGTGCCAGTCCCGGTGCCGACCGACGGGTTTCCGTGCCGGGGAAGGACTTCGGTGCGGTGGAACTCGTGCCCGGTCACCGTCGCGCCCGCCGCGGCGAGCAGGTGGGTGGTGGGCGCGGTCGCCTTCCGGTAGCCGAGCGCACCCCGCCGGGTCATCCGGGCTTTTGCGGGCAGCGCGCCGACCATGGGCAGGCCGTCGAGTTCGCGGCACAGGTACAGCAGTCCCGCGCACTCGGCGACCACCGGCATGCCCGCACCGATCGCCGTGGCCACCGCCTCGCGCAGCGGGACATTCGCGGACAGCTCTTCGGCGTGCACCTCGGGGAAGCCGCCACCGAAGTAGAGCCCGGCACAGTCGTCGGGCAACGCCTTGTCCCGCAACGGATCCAGCTCGACGACGTCGATGCCGAGCGCCCCGAGCAGCTCCACCGTCTCGGTGTAGCGGAAGGTGAAGGCCCGCCCGCCGGCCGCGGCGACCACCCGCCGCCGGGCCACCGGCACCTCCTCGGGGGACCACGCCGAACCGGACAGGCGCGGCGCCGCGCGGGCGACGCGCACGATCGCGTCGAGGTCCACTCCGCTACTCACCCAGGCGGCCAGTTTCGGCAGCAGTTCGTGCGCCTCCGCCGTCCGCTCGCCGGCCGGGACCAGCCCGAGGTGACGGCTCGGCGCGTGGATGTCGTCGGTGCGGCGCAACGCCCCGAGCACCGGGATTCCGGTCGGGCGCAGCGCGGAGCGGATCTCGTCCTCGTGCCGCTGCGAGCCCAGCTTGTTCAGGATCACCCCGGCTAGCCGGACATCCGGGTCGTACCGCGCGAAGCCCAGCACCGTCGCGGCGACGCTCCGGCTGGCCGCGCCGGCATCCACGACCAGCACCACCGGCGCGGAGATCAGCCGGGCGACGTGCGCCGTCGAGGCGTAGCCCTCGGTGCCCAGCGCGCCGTCGAACAGGCCCATCACGCCCTCGATCACCGCCAGCTCGGCCGCGCCGTGCCGGAGCAGTGGCACCACGAGATCTTCGCCCTGCAGGAACGGATCGAGGTTGCGCGGCGGGAGCCCGGTGGCGAGGGCGTGATAGCCGGGATCGATGAAGTCCGGCCCCACCTTGTGCCCGGACACCCGCACGCCGCGGGCGCGCAGCGCCGCCATCAGTCCCGTCGCGACCGTCGTCTTGCCCTGCCCCGATCCCGGGGCGGCGATCACGACGCGGGCTACCATTCGATCCCTCGCTGGCCCTTCTGCCCGGCGTCCATCGGGTGCTTCACCTTCGTCATCTCCGCGACCAGGTCCGCGGCCTCGATCAGGGCCGCGGGCGCGTCGCGACCGGTGACCACCACGTGCTGGCGGCCCGGCCGGGCCAGGATCGTCTCGATCACGTCCGCGGTGTCGATCCAGCCCCAGCGCAGGGGATAGGTGAACTCGTCGAGGACGTAGAAGTCATGGCGCTGCGCGGCGAACCGGCGCTTGATCTCCGCCCAGCCTTCGCGGGCGGCGGCCGCGTGGTCGTCTTCGCTGCCCTGCTTGCGCGCCCAGCTCCAGCCCTCGCCCATCTTGTGCCACTCGACCTCGCCGCCCTCGTCCAGCGCGCCGAGCGCGCGGAACGCGGCTTCCTCACCGACCCGCCACTTCGCCGACTTGACGAACTGGAACACCCCGATCGACCAGCCCTGGTTCCAGGCCCGCAGCGCCATCCCGAACGCGGCCGTCGACTTCCCCTTCATCGGACCCGTGTGCACGGCGAACACCGGGCGGTTGCGGCGCTGGCGGGTGGACAGTCCGTCCTCGGGCACGACTTCCGGTTTTCCCTGCGGCATCAGGCAGCCTTTCCCAGCCTTGTCCTGACCTCGTCGGCCAGCGAGATCTCGTCGAGCCGGACGTGCTCGCCCCCGAGCCGGGTGGCCAGCTCACCGGCCAGGCCCAGGCGCATCCGCCCGCTCTCACAGTCCATCACGACCGACGCGGTTCCGGCGCCGGCGAGCAGGTCCGCGGCCGCGTGCGCGCGGCCGACCGCGTCGGTGCCGCTGGTCGCCCGGCCGTCGGTCACCACGACCAGCAGCGGCCGGCGCCGCGGATCGCGCACCGCCTCGACCCGCAGCACCCGGGCCGCTTCGAGCAGTCCTTCGGCCAGCGGGGTGCGTCCGCCGGTGGGCAGCGTTTCCAGGCGGGCGGCGGCGGCCTCGACGCTGATCGTCGGGGGCAGCGCCAGCTCTGCGTCGGTGGCGCGGAAGGTGACCAGGCCGACCTTGTCCCGCCGCTGGTAGGCGTCGAGCAGCAGCGACAGCACCGCCGCCTTCACTTCGCGCATCCGTGCCCGCGCACCCATCGACCCGGACGCGTCGACGCAGAACAGGACGAGGTTGCCTTCCTTGCCTTCCCGCCGCGCGAACCGCAGATCTCCGCGCCGCACCACGAGTCCGGGACCGCGGCGTCCCCGCGCCCGCTGGTGCGGCGCGGCCGCGGTCATCGTCGCGACGAGGTGTGGCCGCCCCTCCCGCACGGCGGCGGGGTGGACGCCCACGGTCCGGCCGCCCGCGTTCTCGGCCCGCGACCGCCTTCCGCGCTGGCCTTCGCCGACGCCGCCGACGGTGAAGACCCGTGCGCGGAAAGGCTTTCCGGCCCGCTGGGTGTCGGTCCCGCCGCGGTTGCCCGGTGGCGGGCCGCTTTCCGTGTCGCTGTCGCCGGTTTCCCGAGTCGCGTCGCCGGAGTCCGGCGAGCCCGGCCCGGAGTCGGGGCCGGAGTCGTGCGGCCCGGAGTCATCGGGGCCGGAGTCGCCGGGACCGGGGTCGTCCGGTTCCGGGTCGTCGGGCGGCTCGGCGTCGCGCAGCGCCTGCTCCAACTGATCCTCGTCGATGCCCGGCGCGTCGAAGGGATTGCGCCTGCGCCGGTGCGGCAGCGCCAGCCGCGCGGCCACCCGGATGTCGTCGGTGGCCACCGCGGACCGGCCGCACCAGGCCGCGTGCGCCGCCGCCGTCCGCGCGGTCACGATGTCCGCGCGCATCCCGTCGACCTCGAAGGACGCGCACACCTCCGCGATCTGTCGCAGCGCGTCGTCGGTGAGCGCGACCGACGGCAGAAGTGCCCGTGCCGCCCCGATTTCGGTGGCCAGCGCGGCTTCGTCCGTCGTGAACCGGTCCGCGAAGGAGTCCGGGTCCGCCTCGTAGTCCAGCCGGCGGCGGATGATCTCGGCGCGCTGCCCCGCGTCCCGGCTGGACGCGGCTTCGACCGTGAGCCCGAACCGGTCGAGCAACTGCGGCCGCAACTCGCCTTCCTCCGGGTTCATCGTGCCGATCAGCACGAACCGCGCGGCGTGCGACACCGAGACCCCTTCACGCTCCACCGTCACCCGGCCCATCGCCGCGGCGTCGAGGAGGGTGTCGACGAGATGGTCGTGGAGCAGGTTGACCTCGTCCACGTAGAGCAGGCCCCGGTGCGCCGCGGCGAGCAGGCCGGGCTGGTAGTCGGTGACTCCCTCGGTCAGCGCGCGTTCCAGGTCGAGGGAGCCCACCACGCGGTCCTCGGCCGCGCCGACCGGCAACTCGACGAGCCGGGCCGGGCGGGTGACGCCGGTCTCTTCGCCGTGCGGCCCGTCCGGGCAGGCGGGATCGGGTTTGCCCGGCGCACAGGAGAACCGGCAGCCGCGCACCACCTCGACCTCGGGCAGCAGCCCGGCCAGCGCGCGGACCATGGTCGACTTCGCGGTTCCCTTCTCGCCCCGCACGAGCACTCCGCCGATCGCGGGGGAGATCGCCGACAGCACGAGCGCGAGGCGCAGTTCGTCCATCCCGACGACGGCGGTGAACGGGTACGGCCGCAACGGCGACTCCTTCGATCCGGATCCGGTTTCGCCGCGGGCCGCTTCGCCCGCGGTTCCTGCGACGAGGGTCCGCGGCATCATCGCATACCGTTTCCTCTCGTGACGATCGTCGTGGTGGGCATCGGGGCCGATGGCTGGGCCGGGCTGGGCGAGCCGGCGCGGGCCGAGGTCGCCCGGTGCGACGTGCTTTTCGGGTCGCGGCGCCAGCTCGCACTCCTACCGCCGGACCTCGGGCCCGACATCGAAAAAGTGCCGTGGCCGAGCCCGTTGCTGCCCGCGCTGGACGACCTGTTCGCCGAGCACGCCGGCAAGCGGATCGGCGTGCTCGCCAGCGGTGATCCCCTGTTGTCCGGCATCGGCACGACGCTGCGCAAGCGGTTCGGGGCGGTGCGGATCGTGCCCGGTGTGTCGTCGGTCGCACTGGCCCGCGCGCGGCTGGGCTGGTCGGCCGAGGAGACCGAGGTGATCAGCGTCGTGGGGCGCAGCGTGCATCGGGTCACCCGGGCGCTCGCGCCGGGCCGCCGGATCCTGGTGCTGGGCTCGGCTCCCCGGGAAGTCGCCGAGCTGCTCACCGAACGCGGCTTCGGCGACAGCGCGCTGACCGTGCTCGAACACCTCGCGGGGCCGGACGAGCGGTGCGTGCGCGGGCTCGCCCGGACGTGGACCGAGCCGGCCGCGGAGCTCAACGTCCTCGCGATCGACTGCGCCGGCGGTCCCGCGTTGCCGGGATTCGGCTTGCCCGACGAGGTTTTCGACCACGACGGCCAGCTCACCAAGCGCGAGCTGCGTGCCTGTGCGCTGGCGCGCCTCGCGCCGGTCCCCGGCGAACTGCTGTGGGACGTCGGTGCCGGGGCCGGCAGCGTCGCGATCGAATGGTCCCGGGCGCACCCGTCGAACCGGGCCGTCGCGATCGAGCGGAACGCGGACCGTGCGGCGCGGGTCCGCCGCAACGCCGATCGGCTCGGCGTGCCGGAGGTGCGGGTCGTCGAGGGCACCGCACCCGATGTGCTGTCCGGGCTTCCCACGCCGCAGGCGGTGTTCCTCGGCGGCGGACTGGCCGCGTTGGACGCGTGCTTCTCGGCGCTGGCGCCGGGCGGGCGACTCGTCTCCCACGCGGTGACCCTCGAATCCGAGCAAGCGCTCGCCGCGGCGTATACCCGGCACGGCGGAGAGCTGATCCGGATCGGCGTCGAGCGCGCCGCGCCGCTCGGTTCCTTCACCGGCTGGACACCCGCCCGGACCGTGACGCAGTGGAGCGTGCGCAAACCATGACCGATTGGTGGAGGCAAGCATGACCGTGTACTTCATCGGCGCCGGACCCGGCGCCGCGGACCTGATCACCGTGCGGGGCCGGGATCTCCTCGCGCGCTGCGCGGTCTGCCTGTATCCGGGCAGCCTGACCCCGGCCGAACTCCTCGCGCACTGCCCGCCGGGCGCGAAACTCGTCGACACGGCACGGCTTTCCCTCGACGAGATCATCGCCGAGCTGGTCGCCGCCGACGGGGACGTGGCCCGGCTGTGCTCGGGCGACCCGTCGATCTACAGCGCGGTCGCCTAGCAGATGCGGCGGCTGGACCAGGCGGGCGTGCGCTACGAGATCGTGCCCGGCGTGCCCGCCTTCGCCGCCGCGGCGGCCGCGCTGGGCCGGGAACTCACCGTGCCGACGATCGGGCAGAGCCTGATCGTGACCCGGACGCGGGCCCGCTCGTCGGCGATGCCGCCGGGGGAGACGCTGGCCACGTTCGGGGCGAGCGGGGCGACCCTCGCGCTGCACCTGGCCGTCAACCGGATCGAGCAGGCCGTCGAGGAACTGCTGCCGCACTACGGCGCCGACTGCCCGGTCGCGGTGGTGGCCTGGGCCTCGCAGCCGGATCAGTGCATCGTGCGCGGTGTGCTGGCCGACATCGCGCCCCGCGTGCGCGAAGCGGGAATCGACCGCGCGGCCGTGATCTTCGTCGGCCGCGTCCTCACCGCCGAGGCCTTCCCCGACAGCTACCTGTACTCGGCGGCCCGTCCCCGGTCGTGACCGGGACGGCCGGCCTCACGCGCGGCCGACGATGGTGCCGGCGCGGTCGATGACGACCACGTCGACCTCGATCGGGGCGCCGCCGAGGACGTCACGGGCGGTGGCGAGCGCCCGGGCGGCGACGGCGTCCCCGATCGGGAACCCGGCCGCCTGCGACAACTGCAACGCGTGCAGGGCCGTGTTGGCCCCCGAGATCGACTCGGCGAGGTCCGGGTGGCCGCCGTCGGCGGCGATCGAGGCGAGCAGGCGCAGATCGACCTGCGAGCGCTGCGAATGCAGGTCGAGATGCCCGGCCGCGAGCTTGGAGAACTTGGCGAACCCGCCACCCAGCGAGAGCCGGGGGACCGGATGCCGCCGCAGGTATTTCAGCACGGCACCGGCGAAGTCGCCCATGTCCAGCAGGGCGCTTTCCGGTAGTCCGTACAGCTGCGCGACGACCCGTTCCGAGGTGCTGCCGGTGGCGCCCGCCACGTGCGTGTGCCCGATGGCCCTGGCCACGTCGATGCCCTGCCGGATGCTCTGGATCCAGGCCGAGCACGAGTACGGCACGACGACACCGGTCGTGCCGAGCACCGAGAGCCCGCCGACGATGCCCAGCCGCGGATTCCAGGTGCGGCGCGCGATCTCCGCGCCGTCCCGGATGGCGATCTCGATCACGACATCGACCGTGACACCGGCGGCGCCGCGGTGCGCGAGCGCGACCCGTTCGACCGCTTCGGTCATCATCCGCCGGGGCACCGGGTTGATCGCCGGTTCGCCGACCGCCACCGGCAGGCCCGGCCGGGTGACGGTGCCCACGCCTTCGCCCGCACGGAACACCACACCGGAGCCCGGCGCACCGGCCGTCACCGTCGCGAGGACGAGCGCGCCGTGGGTGACGTCCGGGTCGTCGCCCGCGTCCTTGATCACACCGGCGGTCGCCGACCGGCGGGCGCCGGTCGCGTCCAGGCGTTCGGTCGCCAGCGCGAAACTCGGGCGTTTTCCTTGGGGCAGCGGCACTTCCACCGGATCGGGGAAGACGCCGGTGAGCAGCGCGGTATACGCCGCGGTCGTCGCCGCGGTCGCGCATGCTCCGGTGGTCCAGCCGTAACGCACAACCGATTGTGACCGGCCCGCCCGGCCGGGGGCAAAACCGCCCCGCGGGTTCTCGGCGGGGATCTTGGCCCGGCATCCTGGCCGGGCATCCTGGACGGGCATCCTGGACGTGCACTGACACAATCGCGTCATGATTCTCCTGCTGGGCGGCACGGCCGAAGCCCGGGAACTGGCCGCCGCGCTGGCCGGTGAGGCGCGCGTGGTGAGTTCGCTGGCGGGCCGTGTCAGCGCGCCACGGCTGCCCGAGGGCGAGGTGCGCATCGGGGGATTCGGCGGGCCGGACGGGCTCGCGCGCTGGCTGGCCGAGCACGGCGTGCAGGCGGTCGTCGACGCGACGCACCCGTTCGCCGAGCGCATCGGGGCTTCGGCGGTGATCGCCGCGCGGCAGGCCGGGGTGCCGCTGCTCCGGCTTCAGCGCCCCGGCTGGCGGCAGACCGACGGCGACGACTGGCACTGGGCCGACACCCTCGACGACGCCGCCGAGAAGGTGCGCACGCTCGGCGAACGCGTCTTCCTGACCAGCGGGCGGCAGGGACTCGCGGCGTTCGCAGGCTGCACCGGGCAGTGGTTCCTCGCCCGCTGCGTCGACCCTCCGGAGCCGCCGCTGCCGCCGCGGATCGAAATCCTGCTCGACCGCGGTCCCTATTCGCCGGCCTCGGAAGCGGCCCTGCTGCGCGCGCACCGGATCGACCTGCTGGTGACCAAGGACAGCGGCGGAACCATGACCAGCGCCAAACTCACCGCCGCGCGGGAGCGGGGCATCCCGGTCGTGGTCGTGCGCCGCCCGCCCCGGCCCGGCGCGCCGGCCGTCGCCGACGTGGACGCCGCGCTGGCCTGGGTGCGGGATCGGCTCGCCGGGTGAACGGGGCGCGTCAGTAGGTGCGGGGCGTCCACACCGCGCCGTGGGTGACCCGGGTCCGGGACGAGCCGACGATCACCAGGCAGCGCATGTCCACTGTGGAGGGATCGAGCCCGGCGAGGGTGGTCACCCGCACCGACTCTTCGGGCCCGCCCACGTCCCGTGCGACGACGACCGGTGTTTCGGCGGTGCGGTGCCGTAGCAGCACTTCGCGGGCCTTCGCCAACTGCGTGGTGCGGCTGCGCGAAGCCGGGTTGTAGAGGGCCAGCACCAGATCCGCCGCGCCCGCCGCCTCCAGCCGACGTTCGATGATCTCCCACGGTTTGCGGCGGTCGGACAGGGAAAGCACGCAGTAGTCGTGGCCCAGCGGAGCCCCGACCCGGGAAGCGGCCGCCTGCGCGGCGGTCACGCCCGGCACGACACGCACCGAGACCCGGGCGGCCTCCTCGTCGGCCAGCGCGGCCTGTTCCAGTACCGCGGAGGCCATCGCGAAGACACCGGGATCACCGGAGGACACCACGGCCACGCGGGCACCCGCGCGGGCGAGGTCCAGCGCCGCGGCGGCCCGCTCGGCTTCGACCCGGTTGCCCGAGGCGTGCCGCAGTTGTCCCCTGCGCTGCGGCACCTTCGCCAAGTACGGCGCGTAGCCGACCAGGTGATCGGCTTCGGCCAGTGCCTCCGCCGCTTCCGGGGTCAGCCACTGCGGGCCGGCCGGGCCCAAACCGACCACGGTGACCTCACCCGCCACCTCACCGGCCGCATCACCGGCTGTTGTGGCGGCCGGCTCTTCCGCGGCGACCGTGTCCGCCGACCGCCGCGCCGCGTAGGCCGGACTGGGCACCAGCGCCAGTGAGAAGTACGGCACGCTCGCGGGATCGACCTCGGTGAAGGCCTCGACCCGCTGCTCCGGCCAGGTGGCCCGCTCGACGTAGTACGCGTCGTCCAGTTTCCCGGCCTCAGCAAGCGCTTCCCGCACGGAGGCGTGCGTGCGGCCCAGTTTCAGCACCGCCGCGGCGTCGGTGTCGGCGAGCCGCCGCGCCAACTCGGGGGCGGGCAGCGTGCCGGGGAGCACGGTCAGCACCTCGTCGCGCTGCGCCAGCGGGCGCCCCAGCACCGCCGAAGCCGCGCTCACCGAGGTCACGCCGGGCACCACCTCGGCCTCGTAGCGGTCGGCGAGACGTTCGTGCATGTACATGTACGAGCCGTAGAAGAACGGATCACCCTCGCACAGCAGCACGACATCACGCCCGGCGTCGAGGTGCGCGGCCAGCCGCTTCGCGCACAGCTCGTAGAACTCCGCGATCGCGCCCTCGTAGCCGCCGGGATGATCGGTGGTCTCCGTGGTCACCGGGTAGACCAGCGACTCCTCGATCAGGCCGGGCCGGAGGTACGGTTCGGCGACCGACCGCGCGATGCTGCGCCCGTGCCGCGCGCTGTGGTAGGCGATCACCTCCGCCGCCCCGATCAGCCGCGCCGCCTTGACGGTCATCAACTCGGGGTCGCCCGGCCCGAGGCCGACACCCCACAGCTTCCCGGCCTTCACCGGTCACCGCACCGAAGGCGCGGCGGATTCGTCAGCGTGGTCACCGTTCAGCTCTCCTCACCGGCGGCCAGCGCGTTGATCGCCGCCACCGCCAGCGCGCTGCCGCCCCGCCTGCCGCGCACGGTGAGATACGGCGCCGGAGCCCGCTCGACCAGCTCCGCCTTGGACTCCTCGGCGCCGACGAACCCCACCGGCACGCCGATGATCGCGGCGGGCACCCCGGCGCCCTCGTCGATCAGTTCGAGCAGCCGGAACAACGCGGTCGGCGCGTTGCCGATCGCCACCACCGAGCCCGCCAGCCGGTCCCGCCACAGCTCCAGCGCGGCCGCGGACCGGGTGGTCCCCTGCCGTTCGGCGAGCGCGGGCACCCGCGGATCCGTCAGCGTGCACAGGATGTCGTTGGCCTTGGCCAGGCGGCGGCGGGTGATGCCGCTGGCGATCATGTGCGCGTCGCAGAACACCGGCGCCCCCGCGGCGAGCGCGGCACGGGCGGACTCGGCGAGATCGAGCGAATAGCCCAGATCCTCGACCAGATCGACCATCCCGCAGGAATGGATCATGCGCACCGCGACCGGTTCCAGGTCGTGCGGCAGCACCGCGAGATCGGCCTCCGCGCGGATGGTGGCGAACGAGTGGCGGTAGATCTCCGCCCCGTCCCGGATGTAGTCGATCACCGTTCTTCCTTTCCTGCCACGACCTCCACGCACGGCCGGCGCGGTTTTCCGCACCCGCGCTCGCAGCCGGAGTAATGCACGCGGACCTCGTCGGCGAGCGGGCCGGACAGCCGGCGCCGCGCCTGGGCCCGCACATCGGCGCGCGCCTTCGCGCAACCGGGCCGCCCGATGCACGCGCTGATCCGCGCGGCGGGCGCGGCCGGATCGGTGACCAGGCCACTGCCCGAGACGTCCCGGGCGGTGGGCAGCACGAGCGAGCGCCAGGGCGTCACCACCGCCCATTCCGCCAGCTCCGCGACCTTCCGCAGCTGTTCCGCCGACAACTCCCCCAGGACCGGTGCGACGACCATCCCGCGGCCACCGTCGTTGCGCTCGAATTCCCCCAGCGGGCAGGGTTCGGCCGTGCTGGTCGTGATGCCGGTCCCGCCGGTGGGCGGCGCGTCGGTCAGCACGCCCGGGTCGGTAAGCTCGCGGACCCGCCAGGCGCTGCCGCGCAGCGCGAGGAACCGGCGCGCGATCTCCACGAGCGTGGCCACGGCGGCGGTCACCGGAACTCGCGTGCCCGTGTCGCGCCCGCCGAGCAGCAGCGTGCCGGCCGAAGCCGAGACGGCACGCCAGCAGACGTCGGGATCTTCCCCGGACACGTCACCACGCCCGTCGTCCACCGCGAACAGGAAGCGACCCGGCAGCCCCGCCAGTTCCGGGCGGGCGCACACCGCGGCGTCGAGTTCGGCGACCAGCGGGGTCACGTCCACCAGACCACCGGACAGGCCGCTCAGCGGGGAAGCGAGGAAATTGCGCACCCGCTCGTGGGTGGGCTCGGGCAGCAGGCCCGCCCCGGAAAGCCGCGTGATCAGCCGGTGATCGTCCCGGTCGAGCCCGCGCAGCTGCACGTTCCCGCGCGACGTGAGATGCGCCGCACCGTCGCCCAGATCCTCGGCGCAGCCCGCGAGCACGCGAAGCTGCGCGGCCGTGATCCGCCCACCGGGCAACCGGACCCGCGCGAGGCCGCCGTCGGCGGCGTCGTGGGTCGCGAAGACGCCGGGGCAGGCGTCGGCGCGGTCGCGGAGGGGGTCGGCCATGGCCGTCACTTTAAGGCAGGCAGCACGGCGAGAACGCGACGCGGTGCGCCGGAGGATGCGGCTTGCCTGGCCGAGGGCGTGCCGCGAAGTCCGCGTTTCCGCTTGAGACGACCACTCCGGGGGCACACGGCTTAGGGTGACCGGGTGACGATTCTGCTGCTGTCGACTTCGGACACCGATCTGCTCAGCGCCAAGGCGTCCGGCGCGGACTACCGGCCGGCCAACCCGTCGCGCCTCGATCCGGCCGAACTCCCCGCGCTGACGGCCGGTGCGGAGATCATCGTCGTCCGCCTCCTGGGGTCGGCCCGGAGCTGGCAGGACGGGCTCGACACGGTCCGGGCGAGCGGGGCGCACGTGGTCGTCCTCGGCGGCGAGCAGGCGCCGGATGCCGAGTTGATGGCGCTGTCCACGATGCCGGCGGGCATCGCCGCGCAGGCGCACGCCTACCTCGCGCAGGGCGGGCCGGTCAATCTCGCGCAGCTGCACCGGTTTCTCTCCGACACGCTGCTGCTCACCGGCGACGGGTTCGAGCCGCCCGCGCCGCAGCCGGTGTGGGGTGTGCTCGACCGGGCGCGGCCCGACACCGACGGCGCGGGTCCGGTCATCGCGATCCTTTACTACCGGGCACACCAGCTTTCCGGGAACACCGCCTTCGTCGAGGCGCTCGCCGACGCGATCGAGGACGCGGGCGGCCGGGCGTTGCCGGTCTACTGCGCCTCGCTGCGCTCGCGGGAACCCGAGATGATGACCACACTGGCCGAGGCCGACGCGCTGCTGGTCACCGTGCTCGCGGCGGGCGGGACCCGGCCCGCGGAGGCCGGCGCGGGCGGCGACGACGAGTCCTGGGACGTCGCCGAACTCGCTTCGCTCGATGTGCCGATCCTGCAGGCGCTCTGCCTCACCAACGACCGCCGCACCTGGCTGGACAGCGACGAAGGACTGTCTCCGCTGGACGCCGGGAACCAGATGGCGGTCCCGGAATTCGACGGCAGGCTCATCACGGTTCCGTTCTCCTTCAAGGAAATCGACGACGACGGGTTGCCCCGCTACGTGGCCGACCCCGAGCGGGCCGCGCGCGTCGCCGGGATCGCCGTGGCGCACGCCCGCCTCCGGCACACCCCGCCCGGCGAGCGCCGGATCGCCCTGATGCTGTCGGCGTATCCGACGAAGCACGCGCGGATCGGCAACGCGGTCGGCCTGGACACCCCGGCCTCGGCGGTGAAACTGCTGCGCCGGATGGCCGAGGTGGGCTACGACCTCGGGCCGGAACCCTTCCCGGGCGTCGTTTCCCAGGACGGCGACGAGCTGATCCACGCGCTCATCGCGGCCGGCGGCCAGGACCCGGAATGGCTGACCGAGGACCAGCTGGCCGGCAACCCGGCCCGGGTGCCCGCCGCGACCTACCGCGAATGGTTCAGCGAGCTTCCGGCGGACCTGCGCGCGGCGATGGAACGCCACTGGGGGCCGCCGCCGGGCGAGCTCTACGTGGACGGCGGGGACGGCGGGGCTATCGTGCTGGCCTGCCTGCGGGCCGGAAACGTCGTCCTGATGATCCAGCCGCCGCGCGGGTTCGGCGAGCACCCGGTGGCGATCTACCACGATCCGGACCTCCCGCCGAGCCACCACTACCTCGCCGCCTACCGCTGGCTCGAGCGCGAGTTCGGCGCGCACGCGGTGGTGCACCTGGGCAAGCACGGCTCGCTGGAATGGCTGCCCGGCAAGACCGCCGGGCTGTCGCCGTCCTGCGCGCCCGATGCCGTGCTGGGAGCCCTTCCGCTGATCTATCCGTTCCTGGTCAACGATCCCGGCGAGGGCGCGCAGGCCAAGCGGCGGGCGCACGCCACGATCGTCGACCACCTCATCCCGCCGATGGCCAGGGCGGAAAGCTACGGCGACCTCGCGCGCCTGGAACAGCTGCTCGACGAGCACGCCAACATCGCCGCGATGGACCCGGCGAAGCTGCCCGCGATCCGGTCGCGGATCTGGACGCTGATCCAGGCCGCCAAGCTCGACCACGACCTCGGTGTCGGCGAACGGCCGCACGACGCGGAGTTCGACGACTTCCTCCTGCACATCGACGGCTGGCTGTGCGAGGTGAAGGACGCGCAGATCCGCGACGGCCTGCACGTGCTCGGCCAGGCGCCCACCGGCGAGGCCCGGGTCAACCTGCTGCTGGCCATGCTGCGCGCCCAGCAGCTGTGGGGCGGGGTCAACGCCGTCCCCGGCCTGCGCACCGCGCTGGGCCTCAAGGAGGACGCCCCACTGTCCGAAGTGGACGCTGTCGAGCGGGCGGCGCGCTCGCTCGTCGAGGGGATGGAGGCGCGCGACTGGGCGGTGGCCGCGATCGGCGAGGTCACCACCGACGAGCGGGTCGCCGCGGTGCTGGCCTTCGCCGCGGAGCAGATCGTGCCGCGGCTGGCGGGCACCGGCGGCGAGATCGACGCGGTGCTGCACGCCCTCGACGGCGGGTACATCCCGGCCGGGCCGAGCGGTTCGCCGTTGCGCGGTCTGGTCAACGTGCTCCCGACGGGCCGGAACTTCTACACCGTCGACCCCAAGGCGATCCCGAGCCGGCTCGCCTGGGAGACCGGAGTCGCGCTGGCGGATTCGCTGCTGCGGCGCTATCGGGAGGACCACGGGGACTGGCCGCGCTCGGTGGGGCTGTCGGTGTGGGGGACCTCCGCCATGCGGACCTCCGGCGACGACGCCGCGGAAGTACTCGCGTTGCTCGGGGTGCAGCCGGTGTGGGACGAGGCCTCCCGGCGGGTCACCGGCCTGGAGGTCATCCCGCCGGCCGAACTCGGCCGTCCGCGCATCGACGTCACGGTCCGGATCAGCGGGTTCTTCCGCGACGCCTTCCCGCACGTCATCGACCTGCTCGACGACGCGGTGCGTCTGGTCGCCGGGCTCGACGAAGCGGAGTCGGAGAATTTCGTCCGCGCCCACACCGCGGCCGATCTCGCGCGGCACGGCGACGCCCGGCGCGCCACGCAGCGGATTTTCGGGTCCAAACCGGGCGCCTACGGGGCCGGACTGCTCCCGCTGATGGATTCCGGGAACTGGCGCGACGACGCCGATCTCGCCGAGGTCTACGCCACCTGGGGCGGCTACGCGTACGGCCGTGATCTCGACGGCGAACCGGCGCGCGCCGACATGGAAAGCGCGTATCGGAGGATTTCGGTGGCGGCGAAGAACACCGACACCCGGGAACACGACATCGCCGACTCCGACGACTATTTTCAGTACCACGGCGGCATGATCGCCTTCGCCCGCGCGCTCACCGGCCGCGCGCCCGCGTCCTATGTGGGCGACTCCACCAGCCCCGACGCGGTGCGCACGCGAAGCCTCGCGGAGGAGACCACCCGCGTGTTCCGCGCCCGCGTGGTCAACCCGCGCTGGCTGGCCGCGATGCGCCGGCACGGGTACAAGGGCGCGTTCGAGTTGGCGGCCACCGTGGACTACCTGTTCGGTTTCGACGCCACCGCCGGAGTGGTCGAGGACTGGATGTACGAGCAGCTTTCCCGCGAGTACGTGCTCGACCAGCAGAACCAGGACTTCCTGGCCCGAGCCAATCCCTGGGCGTTGCGCGGCATCATCGAACGACTCAGCGAGGCCGCCGACCGCGGCCTGTGGGCCGAGCCCGACCCGGACCTGCTCGCCGAACTCCGCGACGTCTACCTCCGCACCGAGGGTGACCTGGAGGGCTGACCCGGCCCGCTCCCCGCCCGGACCGGCGCGGGCCCGGGGCCGGGCCAGAAGCACTCGGCGAGCGCGGCGCCGGCCGCCGCGACGGTCCGCATGCCCTCCTGGTCCACATACAACGCGGTGTCGGCCGAGCCGTCGGTCATGATCGCGTAGCTGACCGGCCTGCCCCGCAGTCGCAGCAGGCCCGCGTCGGCACGGATGCCGCCGATCATGCCCGTCTTGCAGGCGATCCCGACCTCGGGCTCGGCACCCAGTTCGGTGGCGAGCGGGTCGTGCCGCAGTAGCCGGGGCGCCTGGTCCAGATAGTGCTGGCGACCCAGGATGGCGAGCATCCGCTCCGACGCGGCCGCGCTGACCAGTTCGCGCCGCCACAGCAGGCCCATCAGCTCCATCAGGTGACGCGGACTCGCCTCGCCGAGCAGCGGTGCCGGACCGCCGGGTGCGCCGAAGACCACCTTGCGGTGCAACGTGATGGTGTCCAGGCCGAGTTCGCGCATGAACCCGTTGACCGGGCCCACCCCGCCCACCAGATCGATCAGCGTGTTCGTGGCCGAGTTGTCGCTGACCACGATCATCAGCGTCGCGTAGTCCAGCACGGGCAGCACCACGCCGGGCGAAAGGTCCTTGAGCACGCCCGAACCGCCGACGCGGTTGCCCTCGTCGAGCGCGATCTTTTCCCGCAGCGACAGCGGGCCCGTCGCGTCCTGCCGGAACACCTCGGCCAGCACGGCGAGCTTGATGACGCTCGCGGTCGGCAGGACACGGTCGGCGTCGTGGGTCACCACTTCGCCGGTGTCCTCCGCCCGCGCGGCGACGGCGAGGACACCGCTGAACCCGGCGTCCAGCTCCCGCAGTGCCGTGGTTGTCTGTCCGATGTGGTCGGTCGAAGTCAACGGTATTCCTTTCTCCGCGGGTAGTTCGCTACTCGGTGACGGCGAGTGCCTCGGCGGGCAGGGTGCGGGCGAAGTCCGCCGGGCGCTGCGGGATCCAGATCGAGGCCAGCGCGCCGATCGCGGCGCCGGCCAGCAGCAGCGCGAACGCGGCACCGAAGGAGTACTGCTGGGCCAGCCAGCCCATGGTGATCGGCGCGAGGGTGCCGGCCACCTGACCGCCGAAGTTGACGGTGCTGTTGGCCAGCCCGGCGACCTGCCCGCGCAGCAGCCGCAGCGGCAACCCGAAGATGGGCATGAAGGACAGCCACATGAACGCCATCGCGATCGACTCGAAGGTGACGAAGGCGCCGGTCGACGACGCGGTGAGCATGAACCACAGCAGCACCGCGGTCGCGACCATGGACGGCACGATCAGCAGGCGCGGTTTGTCGTGGCAGTACCGGTCGAACAGGACACCGCCCAGGACGGTCGACGCCGCCGCGACGAACCACGGGATCGCCACCAGCACCCCGGTCTGCGCCAGGCCGATGCCGCGCGAGTCCAGCAGGTAGCTCGGTGCCCAGGAGATCAGTCCCC
>DASSAD010000133.1:0-2341 GCA_035685725.1 Amycolatopsis sp.
TTCTGAGGCGGACGAGACCGTTGAGTTCGGATTGGACGGCATCAGCTACCAGATCGATCTCTCCAGCGAAAATGCCGAAGAGTTGCGCGACGCCCTCGCGCAGTATGTCGAGCACGCCCGGCGTGCCGGTGGCCGCAAGCGGGCCGTCGGCCGTCCTTCGGCCAAGGCAGCGGTCGCTCGTCCGGCTTCGGTGGACCGCGAGCAGAACCAGGCCATTCGCGCCTGGGCCCGCAAGAACGGTTTCCAGGTTTCCGACCGTGGCCGGATCCCGTCCGAGGTCGTCGAGGCCTACCACAAGAAGAACTGACCGTCAGCGCCAGGTCATAACCGTTCAGAAGGGCCGCCGGATTGCTCCTGGCGGCCCTTCTGGTAGGCGGCTGGTGCACTGGTGTTGACCCGGAGCGTGACGCCAATCAGGTTCTGTGCCTATTCTTGAACAGAGTTCTGCTCCGGATGTCCTGGCGAAGTGTCAATCGCGGCGGCGGAATCAGGGAGAAGCGTGCCTGGTCGTCGTATCGCGGGCCGGCGTCAGCGGTGCGTAATGAGCCGCTTCCGCCCCGCGTGTGCCGTTGTCGATCCGATACACCCGGATCGCCCAATTGGGGCTCGATTACGACTTCGTCACCCGGAGACCACTGATCGGTCGCGGCCTGTGCCGGGACCGCGGTGAGTTGATCGACCCGGCCGAATCCGCCGATCCCGGGCAATCGTTTCCGCAATCTCCCACGCGACCACCGTGGCCGGAGCCGGTTCAAGTGTCGGTACATCTACCGTCACCGGCTTGGCCATCGCGATCATTTCCGGGACAGGCGGTATGGCCGAGACGATTTGTTTCGTCGGCGATCCGCGACCGAAGATTTTCAGCGCACGGCCGCTCGCTCCCCCCGCCACCGGGACCGGCAGGTCGATTCGCGCGGTCCGCGCCACGCGCCGGTTACGACATTCGGGGACGGCGAATCTCCGGCCGCACCGGAACCCGCTTCGCGCGCTTCCCCGTGCGATCGGGGCGTTCTTCGGAGCGGAGGTGATCGGCTGTGGCGAAACTCACCGGGGGCAGGTTCTCGGGCATTCGGCGCATTCCGCTTCGCCGGGAAGCAGATAGGAGAAACAGCAGCTCTCCCGGCGGCGGCACCAGCGGCGGTCGCTGTCGAGCCGCAGGGTGGACGCCGAGGTCAGCGGTTCGTGGCGGGCGTCCAGCACCAGGGCCGCGTCGGCCACCCCCGCGCCCTCGTCGCCGCCCTGCCGCCCGGCCCACCACAGCGCGTTGTCCAGCGCGTCGGTCGCGGCGGCCCACAGCATCCGGCGTCCCAGCCCGCTCCCCGGCCCGTAGACCCGCACGAACCGGGTGGCGTGGGCGAGGTAGCGGGCCCGCAACACCGCCGCGAGCGCCCGCTCCCCGGCCACGACCGTGGCTTCGGCGCGGGTCGCTCCCGGATCGCCGGGCAGGCAGAAGAACTCCTTGCCCAGCACCGCGATCCCGTCGGGGTGCGGCCGGTCCCCGCCGAGGCGGAACGCCAGTTCGGCCGGCCGCAGCGACGGGACGCGCCGTTCGTGGTGCAGCAGGAGCGCGCCCGCGTAGGCCGGAACGTACAGGTACCAGGACATGACGTAGCCGGCCGTGGTCCGGGGCGGCGCGGTGCCGAAGCGGTCGGCCAGCCAGCCGGCGAGCAGTCCGCGCCACAGGTCGAAGCGCGCCGGGTCGGCCAGGAACCCGGCGCAGCGGAGCCAGGTGGCGGCGGCGACCGGGCGGACCGTGGTCCCGGGGCCGGTCGGAGGCTGCCGGCCTGGACCGCGCACGAGGTCGTCCGGCATTTCGTCCGGCAGGCAGGCGCGCAGTTCGCAGCGGCCCTGGCGTGGTGCGACCCGCTGGATGGACTGCTCCAGGCCGTGTCGGGCGGGAGCGTGGCGCGCGGTGTGGATCGGCGTCCCCTTCTCAGGAAAAGTTAGGTCTGCCTTACCTTACTGGTTCGCCGTCACTCCGCCGCCGGGGTAACCCCGGCGTGTTCGCGGTGAGCGGACAAGGCGTCCGGCAGGGAATCCGCGAGGGTCCTGTGACGTTGGACGTCACGTCAGCTACCAGCGAAGACGCAGGCCGAACCCGGTTTGCGAGAACCGGCTGCCATACCGGAATCCGCACCAGTGGTGGTCCGACCCGGCCGGTTGGCTACTACAGTGGTCATACGGTGCTGAATCCGCCGGCCAAGATGGCGGAGGCTCACCGCCGGCGCAGCAGTCGAGGGAGTGGGAATGTTCGAGAGGTTCACCGACCGCGCGAGGCGGGTGGTCGTTCTGGCTCAGGAAGAGGCCAGGATGCTCAACCACAATTACATCGGCACCGAGC
>DASSAD010000134.1:0-2486 GCA_035685725.1 Amycolatopsis sp.
GCCTGGAAGCGCAGCTCCTACACCGGTGTCGAGCTGAACGGCAAGACGGTCGGCGTGGTGGGCTTCGGCAAGATCGGCCAGCTTTTCGCGCAGCGGCTCGCCGCCTTCGGCACGAACATCATCGCCTATGACCCCTACGTCTCGGCCGCCCGCGCCGCGCAGCTCGGCGTCGAACTGGTCAGTCTCGACGAGCTGCTTTCGCGCGCGGACGCGATTTCGGTGCACCTGCCCAAAACCCCGGAGACGAAGGGGTTGATCGACGCAGAGGCGTTGAAGCGGACCAAGCAGGGCGTGCTCATCGTGAACGCCGCCCGCGGCGGCCTGATCGACGAGGACGCGCTCGCCGATTCCATCCGCAGCGGCCATGTCGGCGGCGCTGGCATCGACGTGTTCGTCTCCGAGCCCACCACGGCCAGCCCGCTGTTCGATCTGCCCAACGTGGTCGTCACCCCGCACCTGGGTGCCTCGACGGCGGAGGCGCAGGACCGCGCGGGCACCGACGTGGCGCATTCCACGCTGCTGGCGCTGCGCGGCGACTTCGTGCCCGACGCGGTGAACGTCGCCGCGGGCGGGCGGGTCGGCGAGGAGGTCCGCCCGTACCTGTCGCTGGTCCAGAAGCTGGGCACCGTGGTGTCCGCGCTGAGCCAGCAGGCGCCTTCGTCGGTCACCGTCCTGGTCCGCGGTGAACTCGCGGCCGAGGAGGTCGGCGTGCTGCCGCTGGCCGCGCTGCGCGGGGTTTTCTCCGGCGTGGTCGATGACCAGGTCACCTTCGTCAACGCCCCGAGGCTCGCCGAGGAACTCGGTGTCCGCGTCGAGGTCGTCACCGAGCCGGAAAGCCCGAACTGGCGCAGCGTGGTCACCGTGCGCGCGGTCCACGCCGACGGGTCGACGATCTCGGTGTCCGGCACGATCACCGGGAAGGACGAGGTCGAGAAGCTGGTCGAGGTCAACGGCCGCCACTTCGACCTGCGCGCCGAGGGACACCAGCTGCTGCTGGAATACCCCGACCGCCCGGGCATCATGGGCCGCGTCGGCACCCTGCTCGGCGAGGCCTGGATCAACATCGAGGCCGCGCAGATCAGCCAGACCACCGAAGGCAGCGACGCGGTGATGCTGCTGCGGGTGGACCGCGATGTCGACGCCCATCTGCTCGACCCGATCGCCGCCACGGTGGGTGCCCGTACGATTCGTGCCATTACGTTCGCCTGAGTTCCGAATGTCGGATTACTCCGATTCGCCCTGGTGGGCCGCCGGAGGTTCGCATCCTCGCCTTGATCAGGAGTGGCTGGATGCGACGTTTCCTCCGGCGGTCCACCGCGACCGTCTTCGCCATCGCTGTGGGCACGACGTTGTGCGCCACGGCCCGTGCCGCCGCGCAGGACGATCTCCTCGCCGAGGGGCTGGTCCCGGCGAAGGTCGACGTGAACGGGTTGCGGGGCAAGCTTTCCCCGCGCCTGGACACGGCCCGCGGGCGAGCCACGGCGAACAGTTGACGCGCACCCTCGCCGCGTCGCCCCTGCCGGTATCGCGGGACCGCAAGGCGGGCAGTACAGCCAGAACTACGCGGGCTACGACAGTCTCGGTCAGACGAGTCCGGTCGTGAAGCTCTTTGCCGCCAATACCGACGGCTGTGCGGTTCTGTCCGATGTGGACAAGGCCGCGGTGGCGGGCTGAGCGGCAACGACCGCGCGGTGCTCTCGGGTACCTCGATGGCCGCCCCGCACACCACCGTCAGCTCGGCGACGTGGACACGAATGTCTTCGACACCAATGTGATCCTGCTCCCGGCGCGCATCGCGGCGCTGGGCATCGACCCGGCCGCGGCGTCGCACCGGATCGGTTACACCGTGGGCACCGTGGGGTTCTACACCGCGCCGGGCAGCGCCACGGGATTGATCGACAGTGTCGATACGCCGCTTTCGTTCGATGTGGCGGCACTTGGTTACCGGGTGCGGGGCGGGGGAGCGCCCGCGGTGACGTACTCCGCGCAGCCGGGAACGGCGCTGGTGGTGGACCGGAACCCGGCGTCCGCCGCGTTGGACACGGTTCAAGGTCTGCTGGCGCTGGAATATCACAACGGCACCGGGCGGCGGGCCGGGGTGATCCGGACACTCGGTGCGTTCCTGCCCTGGCGTCGCGGTGTTTCCGCGGTAGCGCTGCCGGGTTTCTCCCCTGGCCCGGCACAAGATCAGTGAGGACAATGATCAACTGGTCCGTCTGGGTGTCTCGCCTGGCGGGAAATTCAGTCATAAGGGTGGTGCCGCTTCGGTCCCTTGGCGACGGCCGGTAACCTGCCGTCGCTGGAGTTTTCGTGCGTCGGGGCTGCGGAGCCCTGGGGCACTGGTTGACGGAGGTGTCTGGAATGCGGCTCGCGGTGATCCCAGGTGATGGGATCGGACCCGAAGTGATCACCGAGGCGCTCAAGGTACTCGGCGAGGTCGCGCCCTCGGTGGAGACGACCACCTACGACCTCGGGGCGTCCCGCTG
>DASSAD010000135.1:0-17903 GCA_035685725.1 Amycolatopsis sp.
CAGCGTGCGGAAGCCCTGGCCAAGGCGGCCGAGGCTCGTAAGGCGCGTTCCGAGTTGCTCGCGTCGATCAAGTCCGGCAAGCAGAGCATCGACCAGGTGCTTCTGAAGGCCAAGGAAGACAAGACGATCGGCAAGACGAAGGTCACGCAGCTGCTCAAGGCCGTGCCGGGCCTGGGCGCGGTCAAGGTCGCGGCACTGCTGGAGCAGACCGGCATCGATCCCGACCGGCGGGCCGCCGGTCTCGGCGAGCGCCAGCGCGAGGCGCTCATCGACGCGCTCAAATAATCGCGTTTCCCTGGTTTCGGGGCTTCTGGGTGGAAAGTGTTGCCCAGGCAACACTTTCCACTCCGCGGTCGGACACCCGCTCGCGATCGGGGGCAGAATGGCCCTATGGATTCCGGACGACTGCTTGCGGAATACGCCCCCGGAGACTTCTTCTTCACCACCGACCGGCACACGATTTCCGGTTCCGGTGTGCGCCGGTCCTTCACCGGCACCGACGTCGTCGCCCTCAGCGAGCAGGTCTCGACGGCCCTGGCCGGCCGGCCGGGCGGGCTCGCGGTCGGGGTCCTTCCCTTCGACACCGACGGGGTGCCGGGGCACATCGTGCTTCCGGAAACGACGCGCACGGCCGGTCCCGTGCGGGTTTCCTCGCGCCTGGCCGTTCCGGCGCCGGTGGGGGTGCGCGCGATTCCCGAGCCGGTGCGGCACGCGGAGGCCGTCGCGAAGGCGGTCAAGGCCCTTGCCGACCGGGGAATGCGCAAGGTCGTCCTCGCGCGGGCCCTGGATCTCGACTTCGACGAGGACATCTCACCGCGGGCCATCCTGCACAACCTGGTCAAGGACGGTGCCGGTGGCTACATCTTCGCCGCGGGCCTGCCCAACGACCGGACGTTCTTCGGCGCCAGCCCCGAGCTGCTGGTCTCCCGCCGCGGCGGGCAGGTGCTTTCCCACCCGCACGCGGGTTCCGCACCCCGCTCGGCGGATCCGGTCAGTGACCGCGAGAACGCGGAGAGTCTCGTATCTTCCCGCAAGGATCATCTCGAGCACGCGGTGCTGACCGAAGCCGTCGTGGAGACGTTGCGGCCGTTCTGCCGGCGCCTCGACGTGCCCAGCGCGCCGTCGCTGGTTTCGACGCCCACGATGTGGCACCTCAGCACGGTCGTCACCGGTGAGCTGGCCGACCGCGACATCACCGCGTTGCGCCTGGCCGCCGCCCTGCATCCGACCCCGGCGATCTGCGGGTCGCCGACCGAGCAGGCGCGCCGGCTGGTGGGCGAGCTGGAACCGTTCGAGCGCGGTTACTACGCGGGCACTGTCGGCTGGATGGACGACCAGGGCGACGGCGAGTGGGCGGTGTCGATCCGGTGCGCCGAGGCCGGGCAGCGGTCGCTGCGGCTGTACGCGGGCGGGGGCATCGTGCCGGCCTCCGATCCCAAGGCCGAACTCGACGAGACCTCCGCCAAGTTCCAGACCCTGCTCAGCGCGATGGGCCTGGAACTCTAGCCCGCGTGTCCCCCCTTCCGGTCGCCGAGTTCTCCCCTCCGGTCGCCGTGTCCCCTGTTCCCGTCGCCGTGTCCCCTGTTCCTGTCGTCGTGTCCCCTGTTCCCGCGCCCGAGTCCTCTCGTGGCACGCGAATCCCGGGCGGCCCACTGCCGTCAGCAAGCACCCGGCGACGGGAAGGGAGAACTCGGTGACCGGACGGGGGGACACGGCGACGGGAAGGGAGAACTCGGTGACCGGACGGGGGGACACGGCGACGGGAGGGGAGGACTCGGTGACCGGACGGGGGGACACGGCGAACGGGTGGTCAGGACCAGGGGTGTTCGGTCACCTTGAGTTCGTCGGCGGTCAGCACGGCCACGGCGGCGCGGTATCCCTC
Organism: Amycolatopsis sp.; assembly: GCA_035685725.1. Classification (GTDB taxonomy): domain Bacteria; phylum Actinomycetota; class Actinomycetes; order Mycobacteriales; family Pseudonocardiaceae; genus Amycolatopsis_E. The sequence continues at coordinate 1,883 of DASSAD010000135.1, forward strand.
GCCGGGGTCGAGGTCGGCCAGCCGGGCGGTCGCGGGGGCCAGCGCGGGATCGGCCGAGGCGACGAGCCGCGCGGGTTCCGCCGGGCCGGACAGCGTGATGCTCTGCAACGGAATCTTCAGTCCTCGGCCCGTCGCCTTCATCAGTGCTTCTTTGCGCGTCCAGTACCGGAAGAAGGCCCGGGTGCGTTCCTCTTCGCCGAGGAGCGATATGTCCCGCTGTTCGGTTTCGTTGAGGGCGTAGGAAATCAGCGAATCGACGGCCCGCCGGGTCGCCGATTCGACGTCGAGGCCGACCGGCGTCGCGTCGGTGACCGCGAGCCCGATCCGCTCGCCGGAGTGGGAGATCGAAAAGCGCACTCCGTCGATCGTCGGCCTGCCATGGGGTTTTCCGCAGTCGTCACAGGTGGCGTCGAACTCCACCGCCTCCGGCGTGCGGCCGAGCAGCTCGCCGACGACGGTCTTGGCGAGCACTCGCCCGGTCAGGAACCGGCGCTGGTCGATCTCCTGGCGGTATGCCGCGTATCGGCCCTGTTCGGCCTGGTCCAGCAGCTTCAGATACCTCGGTTGCGCCGTCAGCGGAAGCGCCCACCACACCCGGCATTCGATCACCTCTTCACCTTAACCTCCCGGCGGGCCGGGATCCTGGTGAACGCGACGAGTCGGCTGGCGGACCGGTGTCCTTGTGTGGTTCCTGACCGGTCAGTAGCGTTGGACTAAGCAAGCGCTTAGCCCACCGGGGCGCGACGGTGCGCGAGGCGGTCACCCCGCACCGGTCGCGGGGGCGCGCGTATCGACGGCGGAACGGGAGATCCCATGGTCGACTTCAGCTTGAGCACCGAAGAACGCGAGGTTCGCGACTGGGTGCGCACCTTCGTCCAGCGCGAGCTGATCCCGCTCGAACCGGAGGTCCTGCGGCGCGAGCGGCGGGGTGCGCCGGGCCTGGCCGAGGGCGAACTGGCCGATCTTCAGCACAAGGCCAAGGAATCCGGTTTCTGGGGCGTGCAGACACCCGAGGAGTACGGCGGCATGGGCCTGTCCGCGGTGATGACCGCGTTGCTGGAGGCCGAGCTGGGCAAGACGTTCGTGCCGTTCCGGTTCGGCGGCAGCGCCGACAACATCCTCTTCCATGCCAACGACGAGCAGAAGGCCCGCTATCTCCTGCCGACCATCGCGGGTGAGCGCAAGTCCTGCTTCGCGATCACCGAGCCCGGCGCGGGATCGGACGCCAAGGCCATCCGCACGGCCGCCCGCAAGGACGGCTCCGACTGGGTCATCAACGGCGAGAAGACCTTCATCACCGGCGGAAACGAGGCCGACTTCGCGATGGTGTTCGCGGTGACCGATCCGGCCAGGGGCGCCGCCGGCGGGGTGACCTGCTTCCTGGTCGACCGGGACATGGGCTGGAAGTCCGAGTACATCGACACGATGGGCGAATGGGGCCCCGCCTCGCTGGTCTTCCAGGACGTCCGGGTGCCCGAAGAGCAGATCCTCGGCGAGGTGGGACAGGGCTTCGCCCTGGCCATGCAGTGGATCGGCCGCGGCCGGTACCTCTTGCCCGCGCGGGCGATCGGTTCGTGCGAGCGGCTGATCTCGATGGCCATCGAGCACGCGAACACCCGCCAGACCTTCGGCGCGCCGATCGCCGAGCGGCAGGCGATCCAGTGGATGATCGCCGACTCCGGGGTCGAGCTGGAGGCGCTGCGCTGGCTGGTGCTGCACGCGGCCTGGCAGGTGGACGCGGGGCTGGATTCGCGGCACGCGCAGTCGGTCGCCAAGCTGTACGGCGGGCAGAAGGCGAACGACATCGTCGACCGTGTACTCCAGATCCACGGTGGTATGGGCTACACCCGTGAACTGCCGGTCGAGCGCTGGTATCGGGAGTTGCGGCTGCTGAGGATCTACGAGGGCACCGACGAGATCCAGCGCCGCACCATCGCGCGCAACCTCCTCAAGGGGCACATCAAGGTCACCGGCGCGCTCGGCTGACCCGGCCGGCGCGGCGGCACTGATACCAAGGCGTGATGAATGACCCTACTTTGGTAGGGGTTGGGCATCCACCAACTTGATCTAGCCTGCTCCGATGCGGCCGGCAAAGGCCGCATGGGAAAGGGCTTACTCATACGTGACCGGATTCCTGGCGCGACGCCTGGCCAACTACGTCGTGCTGTGCCTGATCGCCACATTCTTGGCATACACGCTGGCATCGCTGACGTTTCACCCGCTGGACGTCCTGCTGTCCCGCAACCCGCCCCCGTCGCCGGCCACCATCGCCGCCAAGGCGCGCGACCTGCACCTGGACGAACCGCTGCTGGAGCGGTACTTCAGCTGGCTCGGCGGGGTGCTGCACGGCGACTTCGGGCAGACCATCGACGGCACACCGATCACCGGCGAACTCGGCAGACGGGTCGGCGTCAGCCTCCGGCTGTTCCTGCTCGGCACGGTGATCGGTGTCGTGGTCGGGGTGCTCGCCGGGGTGATCAGCGCGGTTCGCCACTACCGCGTCACCGACTACCTGATCACGGTCGGTTCCTTCGTCGTCCTGTCCACCCCGGTGTTCCTGCTCGGCCTGCTGCTCAAACAGGGCGCGCTGCAGATCAATTTCGCCGTGGGCAGCAACATTCTCCAGTTCACCGGTGAGAAGACCCCGGACTTCCAAGGCGGCTTCTGGGCATCGGTGGGCGACCGGATCCAACACCTCATCGTGCCGACGCTGACCATCGCGCTCGGCCAGATCGCGCTGTACTCCCGCTATCAGCGCAGCGCGATGCTGGACGTGCTGGGCTCCGATTTCCTGCGCACCGCGCGCGCCAAGGGACTGACCCGGCGCCGGGCGCTGGTCAAGCACGGCATGCGCACCGCGCTGATCCCGATGGCCACGCTGTTCGCGTTCGGCTTCGGCACGTTGATCACCGGCGGGGTGTTCACCGAGAACCTGTTCAGCTGGTATGGCATGGGAGATTGGCTGGTGTACGGGATCGGTCAGCAGGACACCAACATCACCGCGACGGTCACGCTTTTCGTGGCCGTCTGCGTCCTGGTTTCCGGATGGCTTTCCGATGTGCTCTATTCGGTGCTCGACCCCCGGGTGCGGGTGTAGCCGATGGTGCTGACGGGAAGCGCTCCCGGGCGGGTGGCACCGGCTCCGGTCAGCCGGGGCAGGCTGGTGCTCCGGCGGTTTCTGCGGAAGAGGCTCGCCGTCGCGGGCCTCGTGGTGATCGTGGTGATGTACGCGGTCGCGTTCCTGGCGCCGCTGTTTTCGCCATGGACCTACGCCAGCCAGGACCCGAGCGCGTACCTTTCGCCGCCGGGTCCACGGCATTGGTTCGGCACCACGCAGATCGGCGGCGACGTCTTCGTGCAGACCATGCACGGCCTGCAGCGGTCGTTGACCATCGGGTTGCTGGTCGCGCTGGTCTCGACCGGGCTGGCCGCGCTCGTCGGCGCCGCGGCGGGATATTTCGGCGGCTGGACGGACCGGGCGCTGATGTGGCTGGTGGATCTGCTGCTGGTGCTGCCCTCGTTCCTGATCCTGGCCATCCTGAGTCAGTGGCTGCGCCACCAGGGCTGGCTGATGTTCGTGCTGATGCTCGCCGCGTTCCTGTGGATGATCACCGCCCGGATGGTGCGCGGACTGACTTTTTCGCTCAGGGAACGGGAGTTCGTGAAGGCGGCGAGGTATGCGGGTGAGGGGCCGTGGCGGATCATCGGCAGGCACATCCTGCCGAACATGGCTTCCTTGTTGATCGTGGACGCGACGGTGAACGTCGGTACGGCGGTGCTCGCCGAGACCGGCCTGAGCTACTTCGGTTTCGGTGTGCAGGCTCCCGACGTGTCGCTGGGCACGCTCATCCGCGACGGCGCGCCTTTCGCGCTCACGTCGCCGTGGTTGTTCCTGCCCGCCGGACTGCTGCTGATCCTCGGTGTCCTCGCGGTGAGCTTCGCCGGTGACGGCCTGCGTGACGCGTTCGACCCGGCGGGAGGCCGCTCGTGACATCCGTGTTGGAGGTGACCGGCCTCGAAGTCGATTTTCCCGGTGACAGCGGGGAAGTGCACGCGGTTCGGGGCCTGAGCTACCGGATCGGCGGCGGCGAGGTGCTGGCGATCGTGGGGGAATCCGGCTCGGGCAAGTCGGTGTCGTCCCTGGCCGTGCTGGGCCTGCTGCCGGGCAATGCCAGGGTGTCCGGCTCGATCCGGTTCCGGGGGCGCGAGCTGATCGGGTTGTCCGACCGGGAGCTCTCGGGGATCCGCGGCAAGCGGATCTCGATGGTCTTCCAGGATCCGCTCTCGGCGCTGACGCCGGTCTACACCGTCGGCGACCAGGTGACCGAGGCCCTCCTCGTGCACGGCAAACTGTCCAAACAGGACGCCCGGAACCGGGCGGTCGAACTGCTGGACCTGGTCGGTATCCCGAATGCCGCCGAACGCGCGAAGGCCTATCCGCACGAGTTCTCCGGAGGCATGCGCCAGCGCGCGGTGATCGCCATCGCGATCGCCAACGATCCCGACCTCATCATCGCCGACGAGCCGACCACCGCGTTGGACGTGACGGTGCAGGCCCAGGTGCTGGACGTGCTCCGCACCGCACGCGAGGTCACCGGCGCGGCCATCGCGATCATCACCCACGACCTCGGCGTCGTCGCGGGCTTCGCGGACCGCGTGCTGGTCATGTACGCGGGGCGCGCGGTGGAAACCGGGCCGGTGGAAGAGCTCTACGCCCATCCCCGCATGCCCTACACGCTGGGGCTGCTCGGTTCGGTTCCCCGGCTCGACGCCGAGGAGAAGCGGCCCCTGGTCCCGATCGAAGGCAGCCCGCCCTCGCTGTCCGACCTGCCGCCCGGCTGTCCGTTCCAGCCGCGGTGCCCGCTGGCGGTGGATGCCTGCCGGGACGCCGAGCCGCCGCTGGCCGCGGTGGTGCCGGGGCACGAGGCCGCGTGTATCCGCGGCGGCGAACTCGGCGCGGCGGAAGCGGCGGAGGTCTATGGAGCCGAAGTGGTGGACGCCTCGGCGCTGGTGGCCCTGCCGCGCGCGGAACGGGCCACCGTGCTCGAGGTTCGGGACCTGGTCAAGCACCACCCGGTCACCAGGGGCGCGGTGCTCCGCCGCCGCGTGGGCACCGTGCACGCGGTGGACGGGATCTCCTTCGACATCGTCGAGGGGGAGACGCTCGGCCTGGTCGGCGAGTCCGGCTGTGGCAAGACCACGACCCTGCTGGAGATCCTCGACCTCGTCACGCCCGCCGCCGGCACGATCAGCGTCTTCGGCCGGGAAACGTCCACTTTGGATGCCAAGGCGCGCAAGGGGATCCGTCGTGAACTGCAGGTGGTGTTCCAGGACCCGCTGGCTTCCCTGGATCCGCGGCTGCCCGTCGCGGACATCATCGCCGAGCCGATGACCGTGCACGGCTATCCCCGGCAGCGCATCCGGCAGCGGGTTCCGGAACTGCTGGAACTGGTCGGCCTGCGGCCGGAACACGCCGCCCGCTATCCCGCCGAGTTCTCCGGTGGGCAGCGGCAGCGGATCGGGATCGCCCGGGCGCTCGCCCTGGAACCGAAGCTCGTCGTGCTCGACGAGCCGGTGTCCGCACTGGACGTGTCGATCCAGGCCGGCGTGATCAACCTTCTCGACGAGCTCAAGGCGAAACTCTCGCTGTCCTACCTTTTCGTCGCGCACGACCTGTCGGTGATCCGCCACATCGCCGACCGGGTCGCGGTGATGTATCTGGGCAAGATCGTCGAAATCGGCGACGTCCGCACGGTTTTCGGCACGCCGGAGCATCCCTACACCCGCGCGTTGCTGTCGGCGATCCCGGTGCCCGACCCGGTCGCCGAGCGGCGACGGGAGCGCATCGTGCTGACCGGGGAGCTGCCCAGCCCCGCGCACCCGCCCTCGGGCTGCCGGTTCCGGACGCGGTGCCCGGTGTTCGCCGCGCTCGGACCCGACGAGCGTTCGCGCTGTGTCGAGCGGGAACCGGTGCGGACCAAGCATGGCGGGGACCACGAGGTCGCCTGCCATTTTCCAGAGAGGAGAGCGCTGTGAGCAGGCGGAGATGGGTGGGACCGGTGGTGTCCGTGGTGGTGGGGGCGCTGGTGCTCGGCGCCTGTGCCGGCGGCGGGCCGTCGGGTGGGGGCAACGCGCAGGTCCGGCAAATGAGCGGCGCCGACATCGACGCGCAGCCCGTGGACAGCCTGAAGGACGGCGGAAACGTCAACCTGCCGCTCCAGCAGTGGCCGACCCAGTGGAACTTCACGCAGGTCGACGGCACGTCGGTCGATCTGTACCTGGTGGGGCACGCGATCAGCTTCGAGCCGTTCCTGCGGCAGCCCGATGGCACGGTGCAGCTCAACACCAACTTCCTGACCTCGGCGCAGCTGGTCTCCACCAGCCCGCAGGTGGTCGAATACAAGATCAACCCGAAGGCGAAGTGGTCGGACGGCACGCCGATCACCTGGCGGGACTTCGCGGCGGACTGGCAGGCGCAGAACGGCCGGAACAGCGCCTACGAACCCGCCAACACCGCCGGCTGGGAGGACATCGACAGCGTCGCCCGGGGCACCGATGACCAGGATGTCCTGGTCCATTTCGCGTCGCCGTTCTCGGAATGGAAGGGGCTGACCGACTTCATTTACCCGGCTTCGCACTTTTCGACGCCGGACGAGTTCAACAAGGACTGGGTCGGGCAGATCCCGGTGACCACCGGCCCGTACCGGGTCAAGCAGATCGACAACACCGGGAAGGTGCTCGTGCTGGAACGGGATCCGAACTGGTGGGGGCCGAAACCGAAGCTGGACACCATCACTTTCCGGCAGGTTTCGGCATCGGCGCAGCCGCAGGCCTTCGCGAGCGGCGCGCTCGACGCGGTGGACATCGGTCCCGATGTGGCCACCTTCCAGACCATCCAGCAGGACCCCACGGCCGATATCCGCAAGGCGCTCGCCCCGAACTGGCGCGTGCTCAACTTCAACGCCAAGCCCGGCACCCCGCTCGCCGACCCGGCGGTGCGCGTCGCGGTGATGAAGGGGATCGACCGGGTCGCCCTGGGCAAGGCTGCGGTCGGCCCGATCGTGCCCGACGTGCGCCCGCTGAACAACCGGATCTACGTCGAAGGCCAGAAGTACTACCAGGACAACGGGGCCGCCTACAACTTCGACCCGGCCGCGGCGGGCAAGGAACTCGACGCCGACGGCTGGACGTTGCCCGCCGGAAGCCTGGTACGGCAGAAGGACGGGAAGCCACTGGCGATCAGCCTGATGTACCCGAGCGGCGTGCCGGTCAGCGCCAACGAAGCGCAGGTGATCCAGCAGCAGCTGGCGGCAGTCGGGGTGCAGGTCACGTTCAACGCCGTCGACCTCAACGCCTGGCAGACCCAGTACCTGCAGTCCGGGAACTTCGAGATGCAGAACATGGCGTGGGAATCGACGCTGTTCCCGATCAGTTCTTCGAACGGGATCTACACCTACGACCCGGACAACATCGGTCAGAACTACGGGCGAATCCCGGACACCGAGGGCATCGCGGATCTGTTCAAAAAGGCGTCCGCGGAATTCGACGACACCAAGCGCGCGCAGATCGGCAACGAGATCGATCAGGCATTGTGGAAGGAAGGCTTCTCGTTGCCGCTCTATCAGCGACCGGATGCCTGGGGAGTGAAGAAGGGCCTCGCCAATTTCGGGGCGTTCGGTTTCGGCGCGGTCGATTTCACGCTCGTCGGCTGGCAGCGGTAGGCGGTGTTTCCGCCGAATTCCGGGCGAGACCGCGCCGCCGCACGGGCGCCGAGGCCGCTGCGGCACGGTCTCGCCACCACGGCGTTGGTCTTCCTGGCGTGCGGGGCCGTGGCCGGGCTGTCCGTGGTCTCCGCTGCCCACGCCCGGACGCTCGACGCGGCGGAGCGGGCGATCAGCGGCCTGATCTACCCGGCGCTGGTCACGGTGGTCGTCGCCGGCTTCGGCGCCTGGCAGGTGGTGTCCCGGGCGGTGGTCTTCCGCCGTCCGGGGCGGGCCTGCCGGGTCCGGCGGGTGCGGTTTCAGCGCGGCCTGCTGGTGCGGTCGTGGTTGGAGACCGAGGAGACACCGCGTCGCTGGATCCCGGTGTTCTTCGTGCCCGAACTCGTCACGCTGCCTTCGCCGGTGACCGTGCGCCTGCACGGGAAACGCCTGGTGGGCGCCGAGATCAACGGGGTGCGCGGTTACCCGTCGGGCCGCGTCCGCACCGCGGCGCCACCGGGCCGGCGGGCGGACAATCCAGCGCAACCGGACGAAGACGCGGCGGCGCGGGCGAAAACGACGGCGCGGTGGCCGAGGCAGCTGCGGGTGGATTCCGCGCTCCTGGTCACCGCGCCGGTCGTCGGTCTGTTCTGGTCCTTCCTCGATGGCTCCGGTTTCCCCGGATGGCTGGGGGCGACCGTCATCACCGGCGCCCTGGTCCTGTGGTGGGCGTCGCTGCGCGGCTCGGACCCCTCGTGACTCCGCGCTAGATGGCGGCGGCGCGCAGTGCCAGCGGCGCTCCTGCCAGGTCCTCTTCGTTGCAGAGCAGCTTCAGGTCGTAGTACGGGGAGCCTTCGCGGTCGTCGTAGTCGAGGTGAACGGCGAGTACGTCCAGCGGCTCACCGAGCCATTCCTGTGCCGAGCGAAGCCAGGTCGCACAGCGCTCCAGTGCTGTGGCGAGGTCGTCATCGCGAAATTCCACCGGGCGGTACGGCACGTCCTGTACGCGATCCCGAGGGTTTGTCGGCACCGGCAACTCCGGTGCGAGACCCGAGTCGTCCAGTTCCAGATGGATCGTTTGCTCAGTCACCCTTCGAGGGTCCCTCAATTACGCCTGCCCGCGCAAGGGACCCCTGTCGAATCCCCAGCTAGCGGGTGTTGTTCCACACCGTTGATACCACCGATCGTGCGCGCCCGATCACACTGGAGAAATCGTTTTCCGTCGCGCCCAGCATGCGCGTCGCGAGCCGGGCGAAGTGGACGGCGAGCTCGTCCGGCGACAACGGCCCGCGCGGCGAATACCACCTGGACACGCCGTTGCACATCTCGATCAGGGCGAGCCGGGTGAGCGCCGGTTCGGCGTCGCGGAACATCCCGGCGCGGATTCCGTCGACGATCGTGTCGGTCCAGAGCCGCTCGTATTCGTCGCGCAGCCCGATGATCCGCCGGCGGGTCGCGGCGGACAGTGCGGGCATCTCGTGATCCACCACACGTGTTTCCGCCGGTCGGGTGGCGTGCGTGAGCACATGGAGCGCGACCAGCCCGGCCAGCCGCTCCCTGGGGTCTTCGCCGGGCAGTTGGCGAGCCGCCAGCAGCAGTCGGCCGAGGGACTCGGTCATGATCGTGGCGAGCAGTTCCTCCTTGGTGCCCATGTAGTGGTACAGGCTGGCCGAGGAGATCTTCGCCTCCCGGGCCAGATCCCGGATCCCGGTGCCGTGAAAACCCTTGTCCGCGAACAGTTTGACCGCGGCGTCACGCACCCGTTGCCCGGTGTCCGGCGTCATGTTCGCCGCCATCGACCGCGCAGCCGGTCATGGCCGGGCAGACCGGACCGGTCCAGCTCGCCCTTCGCGACACGTTCCGATGGGGTCAACGGCAGGGTGTCGGCGATGGTCCAGTAGCGGGGCACCTTGAAGTAGGCGAGCTTGCCGGCGCAGAACTCCGCGAGCTCGTCCGGAGTCGCTTCGCGGTCGAGCACGACGAACGCGTGGACCTCCTCGCCGCGCAGCTCGTCCGGTTCGGCGACCACCGCCGCCAGCCGGACCGCGGGATGCAGCAGCAGCGCCCGTTCCACCTCGTCCGCGGAGATGTTCTCACCGCTGCGGCGGATCATGTCCTTGGTGCGCCCGCGGTAGAAGACGCGTCCCTGTTGATCCATCGCCGCCAGATCGCCGGTATGGAACCAGCCGCCGCGAAAGGCGCGTGCCGTGGCTTCGGGATCGTCGTGATAGCCGTGCATCATCCCGACGCCGCGCAGGACGAGTTCACCGGTCCGGCCACGCGGCACCGGGCGCCCGGATTCATCGACGATCATCGCCTCCCGGCCGGGATTCGGCGTGCCGACACATCCCGTTCCGACGAGTTCGTCGTGATCCGCTTCGGACACCCGGAGATCTCCGCCGGTTTCGGTCATGCCGAAGGCCTCGAACCAGGGCGCACCCCATCGCTGTTCCAGCGCGGCGTGGAGCTCACGCGGAATCGCCGAAGCGCTGATCGCGCGAACCCGGTGTTCGCGGTCCTGGGCCGATTCCTCCTGGCGCAGCAGCAAAAGCGGCATCAACCCGAGGCAGTAGAACCAGCTGACCCGGTACCCGCGGACCTTCGCCCAGAACGTCGAGGGATGGAACCGGTCCAGGACCACCAGGGTGGCGCCGGAAGCCAGTCCGAGCGCGACATTCCATTGCGGATCCACGTAGTGGAACGGTTGCGCGGTCAGCAGCGTGTCCGCCGCCGAGATCGACGGGAAACCGGTGACCAGGCCGTGGGCGAGGGTCAGCCAGTAACGGTGGGGAAGCACACAGCCCTTCGGCGGTCCGGTGGTACCCGAGGTGTACTGGATGTTGACCGGCAGCTCACCGGCGACCGCCGCGGATTTCCCCGGTCCCGCGGGCGGTTCCCGGTCCGTGAGTTCGCCGAGCGTGAGCACGCGTTCCACTCCGGCGCCCGGCGCGATCCGGGCGAGCAGTTCCCCGAACTCCTCGGCGGCCACCGCGAACCGGGCGCCGGAATGGCGCAGCACGTGGGTGCCGTCCAGCTCGCGGTAATTGACGTTCACCGGCACCAGCACGGCCGCCAGTTTCGCCAAGGCCAGCCAGAGCAACGGAAATCCCGGTTCGTTGCGCAGCATCACCGCGACGCGGTCACCCGGCCCGATGCCCAACTCGGCCAGTGCGCGCGCCAGTCCGGTGCTGCGCCGGTCGATTTCGCCGAAGGTGAGGCGTTCGCCGGTCTCGTCGAAGATCCACGCGGTGCGCTCCGGCCACGCCGCGGCCGCACGCCGGACGAGCGTGGCGAGGTCGTCCACCTCCGCGAGCGGGATCATTCCCGGCTCCGGAAGGCTTCGGCTGCCTTGGCCGCTCCGGTCGAGTACTCGGTGATCAGCGCATGGCCGACTTCGAGTTCCAGCGCCGCTTCGAGGTCGGTCGAAAAGTCGAGCGCGCGTTTGGCCAGCGTCGCCCCGGGCTGTTTCGCGAGTTTTCGCGCCCAGTCCATGGCCGCGCCGTCGAGGTCGGGCACCACCGCGTTGACCAGACCGATCCGTGCCGCGGTGGCGGCGTCGACGCGTTCGCCGAGCAGCACCAGTTCCTTGGCCTTGAGCGGGCCGACCAGCAGGGGCAGCAGCCGGGACGCGGCACCGGTGACGCTGAGCCCCAGTCCGGCCTCGGGGAAGGCGAACACCGCGTCCTCGGCGGCGAGCACCAGGTCGGCGCCGAGTGCGAACTCGGCCCCCGCGCCGATCGCGAAGCCGTGCACCGCGGCGATGACCGGTTGGGGGAGCGCGCGCAACCGGCGGGTGACGTCCTGAAGCCGTTCCAGCCTGGCTCGTGCGTCGCCGGAGGGCAGCGGCTCCTTGAGATCGTGACCGGCGCAGAACGCGCGGCCGCGACCGGCGAGCACCACCGCCTTCGCGGTCGAGCCCGCGACCTCGCGCAGTGCCGCGAGCAGATCGTCGACGAGTGCCGGGGAGACGGCGTTGAGCCGTTCCGGCCGGTTCAGCCAGATCCGGGCGATGTCGTCCTGCCGGCCGAGTTCCACCGAGCTCATAGGGTGCAGCGTAATCGCCCAATCGATCGATCGATAGGCGTTTCCGCGGTGGAACGGCCCCTCACCTTTGTCGGGTGAAACCCATGTCCGGCAGGCGAATCCGCACTGTCCGGAGGCGGTTCGCGGACCGTACCGTGAAGCCAGCCTTGGCCGCCCCGGACGGGCGATCAGTGATGCCGAGCAGAGCGGGGAAACCGTGACCGCCGAACTGGAACCGACCGCACGGCAGGACACCGCGGCGGCCGCGCGGGTGGCCGAGCTGGTGGTCGCCGCCGCCGATCTGCTCACCGGCGTCGAACGGGAGGGGGCCGCCGCGGTCGAGGAGTTCACCGGGCTGCTCAGGGACACGCTCGGCGTCCGTTCGGTGCGCCCGACCGACCGCAGGGGAACCGACCGCCGCGGTCGGGATCGCCGCGCGAGCGCCGAGCTCGCCATCCCCGCCCAGCGGGGCTCGGATCGCCGGAAGACCGAGCGGCGCAAGGGAGACCGGCGGCAGGCGCAGCGGTACGAGGGACTGCCCGGCGGGCTCGTCGTCGAGCTCGCCGAGGCCGGTGACCGGGAATGGGCGGGTGACGAGCAGCGGCGGCGCCTGGAGGCGGCGCTCGCCCTGATCGCGACCGCGCTCGGCCCGACGGGCGGTGAACTGCCCGCCGACAGCGCGATCAAGCACCTGCTCAGGAACACCCGGTTGATCATCGTGCGCCTCGGCCGCGAGAGCTGGGCACCGCTGTCCGAGGCGGTGACTCCGGTCCTCGGCTACCCGCCGGGGCTGGCCATGCAGCCGCTGTCGATCGTCGACCCGCGAGACCGGCCCGCGGCGCTGCGTGCGTTCGCGCTTGCGCACACCGGTCTGCGCAAGCAGGCCGTGGTCGATCTCCGCGTGCGATCGGCTGCCGGCGCGACCGTGATGCTCGAAACGGTGTTCGTCGACCTGACCGGCGTGCCCGGCCTCCGTTCCGTCGTCGCCTACGGAACCGACGTCACTCGGCATTACGCGGCGCGGGCACGCTTGCGCGAGGTGGTCATGGGGCTCGGCGACGCCACGCTGGTGATGGACCCGGCGGGTGAGTTGTCCCTGACCAACGGCGCCTTCCGGGACCTGTTCGGCCGACCCCGCGACGGTGCGGCCGCCCGGGACCTGGTCGCCGCGCGCTGCCGTGATCCCGAGACCGCCACCCACCGGCTCGCCGGTCTCTCGTCCCCGCGCGAGCGGGCGATCGAGCGGCTCCGGCTGGCCGATGGCCGTGTGCTGGAGCTGGAAGCGCGCCCGCTTTCCGACAGCGGGATCGAATTGGGGACCTCGTGGCGCTTCCGTGAACTCGCCGCGCACCCGGCGCCACCGCGGCGGTCCGGCGGGCCCGCGGCGGCCGCCGCGGTGTCGGAGGAGCTTCGCGGCCCGCTCGCGGCGCTGCTCGGTTTCACCCAGTTACTCGGCGACAAGCGGTTGGGATCGCTCAACGAGAATCAGCGTTCGGTGGTCGAGCTGATCACCCGCAATACCGGCCGGCTCCAGCGCTCGCTCGACGACCTCGCGCTGCTGGAGTCGCTGGCGCGCGGGCAGTTGTCGCCGAGCTTCGCCGAAGTCGACCTTCCCGGGCTCGTGCGGGCCGCGGTCGCCGATCGCCGGGCCGCCGGAGTCGAGATCGAGAGCGAAGACGGCGGCGGGCCGCCGGTGTGGGGCGACCCTGATCTGTTGCGCCGGGCACTGGACCACGTGCTCGACGAAGTGGCCCCGAGTGACGGTGCGGTCCGGACCGGGTTTCGCGATCCGCGCTGGACCATCGAGATCACCGGACGAGCGGCGCCGCCGGCCGGGCTCGGACCGGTGATCGCCCGCGAGGTGATCGAACTGCACGGCGGTGCCGTGGGGACGGAGAGCGCCCCGGGCGGCCGAAGGAGAGTGCGTGTCGAGTTGCCGATGACCGGCCCCCGGTGACCTCGGACGGTTACCGGGGGCTCGCGCGCCTTCCCCGGCTCGTCAGGAGCTCAGGGCTTCGGCCAGTTCCGCGGCCAACGCGTTGACGGTATGGATCACGCCATCGTCGCCGCGCTTCTCGGCCACGGCGCTGCGCAGCGACTCGAGTTTCACGAGCAGCCAAAGGTAGGTGACTTCGAACGGGCTGCTCACCAGCGGCGCCTGTGCGTCCAGGCCGGCGATGACGAGGCCGAGCCCGTCCTGGATGCCGGTGCTGTCCCCGGCCGTGGCCAGCACCCGCAGTTCGGCCTGGAGGTCGTCGAGGGAGATGTGCGGCGCCGGCTGGGTGCGCGGCAGGAGAGCCGGCCCGGCCGGCCTGTCCACGGCCGGTGCCCGGGTGGCCGCCGCACCGGCGCCCCCGATCAGTCTCGTGGCGACGACGGCGCCGATCAGCGCGGCCCGGATGGGATTCGTGAACACGGTTTTCCTTCCACTGCGGTGTTTCCGACGACGGCCGCCGCGCGCGGGTCCGGGAGTGCAGCGGGGGACGGCCTTGCCTGGACGGGCGAAGACGCCGAGAGCCAGGATCAAGGCCACGGCGAGCTTCCGGCAGGGGGATCTCGTTGTCAACAAGCCACACGGACACGTGCGCGTGAACCACACCGTGAACCGCGGGGCGTACTCATGCGTGGGAAACCCGGTCACGGTGCGTCGATCCGAAACGCGGCTCTCCCGCCATCGAGTGAGGTCTTCTTCATCCGGGCAAGCGCGGACTTTCAGAACCGGGCCCTCATCCGGGCACACCGGCCCGCGGGCGGGGGCCGACCTCGGCGATGTCCTCGGGATGGACGCTGCGCGCCACGGCGTTCTCGTAGGCCACCTCGCCGGACCGGACCAGCTCCGAAAGCGACATTTCGAAGGTCATCATGCCCTCGTGCGTACCCGTGACGAGGCAGTCGCGCAGCTTGTCGGTGTTGCCTTCCTTGATCAGGCCGCGGACCGTGGCGTTGGCCACCAGCACCTCGTAGGCGGCGACCAGCCCACCCCCGATCCGCGGCGCGAGGCATTGGCTGACGACTCCGGTGAGCGCGGCGGACAACTGCACCCGGACCTGCGCCCGTTCCTCCGGCGGAAAGACGTCGACGACGCGCGCCAGCGATTCCGCCGTGTCCTTGCTGTGCAGGCTGGCGAACACCAGTGTTCCGGTCTCGGCGATGGCGAGCGCGAGCCGGATCGACTCCAGGTCCCGCAGCTCGCTGATGAGCAGCACGTCCGGCCCCTCGCGAAGGGCGGACTCGAGCGCGACCGGGAAGGAGGCGGTGTCGGAGCGGATTTCGCGCTGGTTGACCGCGGAGCGCTTGTGCTCGTGCATGTATTCGATCGGATCCTCGATCGTGATGATGTGGCAGGCGCGCTCGATGTTGATCTGATTGATCACCGCGGCCAGCGTGGCCGACTTCCCCGATCCGGTCGGGCCGGTGACGAGCACGAGACCTTGCCGCCCCCGCGCGAACTCGCCCAGCACGGGCGGCAGGGCGAGCGCGGCCATGCTCGGCACGGAGCGGGGAATGATCCGCAGGGCGAGCGCGGTGGTGCCACGCTGGCTGAACGCGCTGCCGCGGACTCGCGCGGTGCTGCGCCAGCCGAAGGTGAAGTCGTACTCGTGCGCGGTCTTCCACGCGGCGGCCTGCTCGGGCAGCAGGATCTCGGCGATGACCGCGTCCGTGGCCGCGGAGGTCAGCGGCCCCTGCCCGGGAATCGGGTGCAGGTCACCGTGCACGCGGATCTGTGGCGTCATCCCGGCGGTGAGCAGTAATTCGGTGCCGTTGGCCCGCCAGAGCGCATCCAGTAACGAGTCGATTCTGCTGCCGATAGGGGGACCGGGCACGACAACCTCCGAGCGTGGAATGGGTGGATAAATCCCATTACCGGGTCGAATTCGGGGCACGTCCGAGGACTGGGGACGTCCGGGGAGACGGCAGGCCGGCAGTGGTGTCTGCGCTCTTTCACTGTCCCCCGCACCGGTGGTCGAGCGCAACGGGGAGATAGTGGTTGAGCAGGGGAAACACCCGAAAGTGGCATACCATCACGGGGGTGAAAAAATGTCGGCGGGAGGGCTTGGACGGCCGAAGAAGTGACCCTGCGCCTGATCGCAGCCGAGGGCGCACAAAACGTCACGCTGTAATGCTGTTTCCACCCCCTCCGCGACTACAATAAGGTTCACCGCGTGGGCCATCGCCACAATTCCGTTGACGATTCCGGTCGCGTCGGACGATTCCCCGAGACCGGCCACGAACGATTGGTCGATCTTCAGGATGTCCACCGGGAGCCGGAGGAGCTGGGACAGCGAGGCGTACCCGGT
>DASSAD010000136.1:0-2362 GCA_035685725.1 Amycolatopsis sp.
GGTTCCCTGATGCTCCTGCACGCGCCGGGAACCTGGATGCTCTGGCTCGGTTTCGCGGGTGCCGTCGGCGCGACCGAGACGGCGGCGGTGGCGAAGGGTGCGGACTCCGCCGGGGCCACGATGGCGATCGGCGCCCCCGGCGTGGGGCTCGACGGGTTGCGCCGCACGTACGAGCAGGCCTTGGACACCGCACGGTTGCATCGCCGGATCGGGAAGCAGCCGCCGGTGCTGTGGTTCTCCGACGTCCGGCTCGAGCTGCTGATGCTGCACGAGGAGGACGCCGCCTGGTCGTTCGTCACGGACGAACTCGGCGAACTGGCCGGCACCGACGAGCGGGCCGACCGGACCTGCGAGACGTTGCTGGCCTGGCTCACGACCGGCTCGCAGTCGCGGGCCGCAACCCGGCTGGGCGTCCACGAGAACACCGTCCGGATCCGGATCCGGCAGGCCGAGGAGATACTCGCCCACGGCCTCTCGGACCGGCGGGCAGAAGTGCTCGCTGCCCTGAGACTCCGTCAGTTGCTCCGCCGGCCGTGAAAAACGGCCAACAGGCCTGACACGCCTGTTGGCCGTTTCCACAAGGGGGTCAGACCAGGGAGGCGGTCCAGCCGTTGTCGACCACGAAGGTGGAGCCGGTGGAGAACCGTGACCGCTCGCTCGCCAGGAACACCGTGAGCGGGACGAGGTCGTCGACCGTGCCGATCCGGCCCTGCTTCTGGCTCATGATCTGGTCGAACGGGACGCCCAGCGCGGCCTCGAAGGTCGGGATGGCCTCCTGCACCAGGACGGTGTCGAGAAAGGTCGGGGCGATTGCGTTGACCCGCACGTGATGCGCGCGGAACTCCGTCGCGGCCGTCTTGCACAGGTTGATCACGCCGGCCTTGGCCGCGGCATAGTCACCGATCAGCGGCGAGCCCTTCAGCCCGGTGATGGACGCCATGCCGATGATCGCGCCACCGCCGGTCGCTGCCATCGCGAGCGCCGAGAAGCGGATCGTGAGGAACACGCCGTCGAGGTTCACGGAGGTGACCTTGCGCCACTCCTCCAGGCTCATCTCGGCCAGCGGCATCGGGCGCCCGACGCCGGCGTTGGCGACCGCGATGTCGAGACGGCCGTGCCGCGCGACGATCCCGTCGATGAGGCCCTTCACCGCCGCCTCGTCACGCACGTCGCAGACGGCGGACTCTCCGCGGGAGAGGCCCTTGGCCACGGTCTCCGCACCGTCGCCGTCGATGTCGGCCACGATGACGATCGCGCCCTCGCGGTCGTAGGCCTCGGCGATGCCCTGCCCGATGCCGCGGGCGCCGCCGGTGATGAGCGCGATCTTGTCCTGCAGTTCGCCTGCCTGGTTCGAGTTGCTCACAGCAGGCTCCCGGTCAGTCCGCCGTCGAGGATGAAGTGCGCGCCGGTGATGAACCGGGCGTCGTCGGAGGCGAGGAACGCGGTGGTCTCCGCGACCTCCTCCGGCGTGCCGAGGCGCTGCTGCTTGAGCGCGACGACGTCGCTGAACGGCAGGCCGACCGCTTCGGTGAACGGATCCACCAGGCGGGCCACCATCGCGGTGTCGATGAACGACGGGCAGACCGCGTTGACGCGGATGCCGTGTGCGCGCAACTCGATCGCGGCGACCTCGGTCAGACGCAGCACCGCACCCTTGGTCGCGCAGTAGCCACCGAGCAGCGGAGCCCCGCCGAGGCCGGCCACCGAGGCCATGTTCACGATGCAGCCGCCGCCGGAGGCGACGAGTGCCGGCACCGCGGACTTGATGCCGAAGAAGACGCCCTTCACGTTGACCGCGAAGAGCTTGTCGATGTCGGCCTCGGTGTGCTCGGTCAGCGGCTTGCCGATCTCGATGCCGGCGTTGTTCACCAGAATGTCCAGGCCGCCGAACTCGGCAACCGCCGCGTCCACGGCGGCCTGCACCTCGGCGGCCTGGGTGACGTCGCAGCCGAGAGCGGCCGCGCCGGGGAGTGCCGCGGCGGCCTTGGCGGCCCCCTCGGCGTCGATGTCGGTGAGGAGCACGCGGGCACCCCGTTCGGCGAAGAGCACGGCGATCGCGTGTCCCAGGCCTTGCGCGGCGCCGGTGACGAGGGCCCTCTTGCCCTGCAGGTCAGCCAGCATGCGGCAACCCTAGGGCGCGTCTGGTAGGCCGCCTATGTGGTTAAACCACAATGACGCCGGTCACTACCGTGCTTTTGCGCCCTGGAACCGCCGCCTCGGCCCGCCTAGTGTCCCGGCGGACAGGTGGATTTCCCCAGGAGGCACGCGCGATGCACGAGTACACGATGGGTGCCCTGCTGGAGCGCGCCTGCCGGTCCTACGGGCCGCGGGTCGCCGTCATCGACGGGGACCGCCGCATCAC
>DASSAD010000137.1:0-18437 GCA_035685725.1 Amycolatopsis sp.
CGCCTTGATCCATCCACTTTGGACATTCCAAGGGCGGCGCGGGAGGATCTGCGCGGCGGCGACGCCGAGGAGAACGCCGAGGTGGTCCGCGAACTGGTGGCCGGCAAGCCCGGTCCGGTGCGGGACGCGGTCCTGATCAACTCCGCGGCCGCGCTGGCCGCGCACCGCGGGTTCACCGGCTCCCTCACCGAGGACCTCGAAGCGGGTCTGGAACGGGCGGCCGCGGCGATCGACTCGGGCGCCGCGGCGGAGCTACTCGCGCGCTGGGCCGCCTACGACACCGGCGGGTAGCCGACCCCTTCATGGTTCTGCCGGTCCCCGGTGACTACCGGGTGACCGGCTTCTTCGGCAGCCGAGCGCGAATCCGGGCCCGGAACGGCAACGCGGGCCGTGCGGGAAGGTACCGTCCGGACAGACGATCTCTTCTCCCCACGGCCCGCGCCGCGTTACGGACTATTCGTGGTTCGGCCCGGTGTGGTACTCGAACACCAGCCCACCCACGGTGATCAGGACCAGCGCCCCGGCGATGACGATCAGCCAGATGTGCCAGAACGCCATCCCGAGCGCGGCCGTGGCGACCGACGCGGCCATGCCGACCGGCCAGTAGCTGCCCGGGCTGAAGAATCCCACTTCGCCCGCGCCGTCACTGATCTCGGCGTCCTCGCGGTCTTCCGGGCGAGGCTCGATGCGGCGCGAGACGAACCGCAGGTAGCTGCCCGCGATCAGGGCGAGACCACCGGTCAGGATCAGCGCGACCAAGCCCACCGGCTCGACGCCGAACCCACTCCACAAGTAGGTGCTGACGCCGTAGACGATGGCGATGAAGAAGCAGAATCCCGTGATCAAGTCGAAAATACGGGCTTCGACCTTCATGGAAGATCTCCTTCTAGCGCGCGGTGCGGTCGGTGTTGAACGGCTCTGTGGTCACCGCGTGCGGGGTGCACAGGACGCCGCAGGTGGGGTCGGACTGCCCCAGCGCGGTCAGCGCCTCGGCCGCGGTGTTCGGCTGACCCGTGGCCGGGTTGATCTGTGTACGCAACTGAATGTAGTGCGTGTACAGGTTGTCGGGCAGTGCACGGACCTCGAAGTTCATCATCGAGTGGTACGTGCCGCACAACTCGGCGCAGCGGCCCACGAACTCGCCGGTCTGGTCGATCGTGTTCTGGAACGACGAATCCTGGTTGTTCTTCTCCGGGTACGGGAAGACGTCCCGCTTGAAGTTGAACTCCGGCACCCAGAAGGAGTGGATCACATCGGCCGAACGCAGGTTGTACTGGATGTTCTTGCCGACCGGGAGTACCAGCAGCGGGATCTCGGTCGAGCTGCCGACGGTCTTGATGATCTGACCGTTGGCGTCCTTGGGCTCGTTCGGGTAGTCGAACTCCCAGTTCCACTGGAACGCGATCACGTTGACGGTCACGTCCGGGTTGGGTTTCTTGGCGAGCACATCGTTCTCGGTGGTCGCGGTGAAGAAGAACAGCACGCAGACCATCACCAGCGGCAGCACGACACAGAACAGTTCGAGCGGCACGTTGTACTGGAACTGACGGGGCAGCTCCGTGGGATCGGCGTTCTTCTTCTTGCGGTGGAACACCGAGGCCCAAAAGATCAGTGCCCAGACGATGACCCCGACGACGAGCGCGGCGATCACGGACCAGGTCCACAGCCAGCGCATCTCCGTCGCCTGTTCGGTGACCCCGACCGGCCAGCCGAAGCGCAACACCTCGTCACCCGAACACCCGGTCGCCAGCAGGGCGACCAGCCCGGCCAGCGCGGCGACCTTACCGACCCTCTTCAACCCAGGCCTCCTCGAATTCTCGCGTGACAGCGGGCAGTCTATCCGCCGCTTACAGCGCCTCCCGTGAGGGTCGCGGTGGGCCCGCGCGCACCCGCGCGGGCCGTTGCCGCACGTGACGCGCCCCGGGCGGCGCGACTCAGGCAGTGACGGGGCATTCCCGGACATTCCCCGCCGACCAAGGGGTAACCGTTGTCACGGCGGGCACCGGGCATACTGGGCGCTCGACAACCAGTGATGAATCAAGGGTGTGAGTACACGTGTGCGGCCTGCTTGGACTGGTCTGTGCCAGCGAAAACGACGCGGCCAGAGCCCGCGACGCGGTCGGCGCTGCGCTGCGCTGCCAGCGCCACCGCGGCCCGGACGAGACCGACACCTGGGCCGATGCCGAGGTCGTCTACGGCTTCAACCGGCTCGCGTTCATCGACGTCGAGCACGCGCATCAGCCGCTGGTGTGGGGCCCGCCGGAGTCGCCGAACCGTTACACCATGAACTTCAACGGTGAGATCTACAACTACCTCGAACTGCGCGAGGAGCTCGCCGCGACGCACGGTGCGAAATTCGCCACAGAAGGCGACGGCGAGGCGATCGTCGCCGCCTACCACTACTGGGGCGCCGATTCGGTCAGCCGGTTGCGCGGCATGTTCGCGTTCCTGATCTGGGACGCCGACGAGAAGGTCCTCTTCGGCGCGCGTGATCCGTTCGGCATCAAGCCGCTGTTCTGTGCGACGGGTCCCGGCGGGACGGCGTTCTCCAGCGAGAAGAAGAGCCTGCTGGAGCTGTCCGGGGTGCTCGGGCTGCCGGAGAAACTGGACACCCGCGCACTTCAGCACTACCTGACGCTGCAGTACGTGCCGGAGCCGGAAACGCTGCACACCGGGGTGCGCCGGATCGAGTCCGGGACCTCGTTCACCGTGACGCCGGGTGGCGCGCTGGACCAGAAGCGCTATTTCGTCCCGCAGTTCACCGCGAAACCGATCAATTCCGACACCGAGGCCAAGGCGCTCTACTCGCGGATCGCCGACGTGATGCGCGACTCGGTCGGCAAGCACATGATCGCCGACCCGGACATCACGGTCGGGACCTTCCTCTCCGGCGGTATCGACTCGACGGCCATCGCGGCGCTGGCGAAGGAGCACAACCCGAACCTCATCGCGTTCACCACCGGATTCGAACGCGAGGGTTACTCCGAGGTGGACGTGGCGGCCGAGTCCGCCGCCGCGATCGGCGTGAAGCACGTGATCCGCACCGTCTCCGCCGACGAGATGATGGCGGCGCTGCCGCTGATCGTGTGGTACCTCGACGACCCGGTCGCCGACCCGGCGCTGGTGCCGCTGTGGTTCATCGCCCGCGAGGCCCGCAAGCACGTCAAGGCGGTGCTCTCCGGCGAAGGCTCGGATGAGCTCTTCGGCGGGTACACGATCTACAACGAGCCGATTTCGCTGGCCCCGTTCGAGAAGGTCCCCGACGGGATGCGGCGGCTGCTCGGCAAGGTGTCGACCAAGATCCCCGAAGGCACCCGCGGCAAGGACCTCCTGCGGCGCGGGGCGCTGTCACTGGAGGAGCGGTACTACGGCAACGCGCGGATCTTCCGGGACGACCAGTTGCGCGGTGTCCTCCGCACCTTCATCGAGGGTGTCGGACATCGTGATGTGACCGCCGAGCACTACCGGACCTCGGCCGGATGGGACCCGGTGGCCCGGATGCAGCACGTGGACCTGTTCACCTGGCTGCGCGGCGACATCCTGGTCAAGGCCGACAAGATGACCATGGCGAACTCGCTGGAACTGCGGGTGCCGTTCCTCGACGCGGAGGTGTTCAAGGTCGCCGCGGGCATCCCGCTCGACCAGAAGGTCACGCGCGAGACCACCAAGTACGCGTTGCGCCGGGCGCTCGACGGGATCGTGCCGGCACACGTGCTCAACCGCCGCAAGCTGGGCTTCCCGGTGCCGATCCGGCTCTGGCTGCGCGACGAGATGTACGACTGGGCGCGGGGCATCATCGCCGACTCGGCCACCGACGCGCTGCTCGACAAACCGGCCGTGCTGCGGCTGCTCGAAGAACACCGGGCCGGGACACTCGACCACAGCCGCCGCATCTGGGCCCTGCTGGTCTTCATGCTCTGGCATGGCATCTTCATCGAACACCGCATCAAGCCCGAGGTGCCCGAACCCGCCTACCCGGTCAAGATCTGACCGGGATACCGGCCAAGGCCCTCCTTCCCGGCGCCGGCGCGCCGCGGAGGAGGGCCCTTTTCGCGGCTTGCGGAGTCGTGCTCCGACGGCCTGGTCAGGCGGGCAGAAGCGGGGCGATGTCGGCCGAGGCGTCGTAACCGTAGGCGTCGGCGAGACGCTTGATGGCCGAGGGCGTGTCCAGCGTCCATTCCTGGGTGCCGACGGTTTCCAGCACCAGGACGGCGATCAGGGAGCCCAGCTGGGCGGCTCGCTCCAGGCTCAGCCCGCCGAGGAGACCGGCGAGGAACCCGGCGCGGAAGCCGTCGCCGACGCCGGTCGGATCCGCCTTGACGGACTCGGGAACGGCGCCGACCTTGAGGGCGAGCCCGTCCGGACCGATGATCTCCACGCCGTTCTCCCCGAGCGTGGTCACCCGGATGCCGACCTTGTCGAGTACGTCCTGTTCGGTCCAGCCGGTCTTGCGCAGCAGCAGTTCCCACTCGTAGTCGTTGGTGAACAGGTACTTCGCGCCCTCGACGAAGGCACGGGCGTCCTCGCCGCTCATCCTGGCCAGCTGCTGTGACGGGTCGACGGCGAAGACGTAGCCCCGGGTCCGGCATTCCTCGGCGTGGCGGAGCATTCCCTCCGGATCATCCGGACTGATCAGCACCAGGCCGAGCCCGCCGGCCCGCTCGGCGATCGGCGACAGCTCGATGTTGCGGGCTTCGGCCATCGCGCCGGCGTAGAAGGTGGCGATCTGGCAGAGGTCGTCGTCGGTGGTGCAGACGAACCGCGCGGTGTGGGCGACTTCCGACACGTGCACGCCCGAGGTGTCCACACCGTGCCGTTCCAGCCACGACCGGTAGTCGGCGAAGTCTTCCCCGACCGCCCCGACCAGCACCGGCCGGACACCGAGCACGCCGAGGCCGAAGGCGACGTTGGCGGCGATGCCGCCGCGCCGGACCACCAGATCGTCGGCGAGGAAGGACAGCGACAACCGGTGCAGTTGCTCCGCGACCAGCTGCTCGGCGAACTTGCCCGGGAAGTGCATCAGATGATCTGTTGCGATACTGCCGGTTACCGCGATGCGGTCGTTGGAAGCCACCCGTTCTCCCTGTCTTGACCTCTACGTCACCCGAAAGAGGGACTGGCGCACACTACCGGTAGGTAGGGCTGTCGCGGCGCGGAGGAGCGGCTTAGCGTCGGTGCGTGACCACCACCACCGAACCCGAAACGCTGGCCGAGCTGATCAGCGACTGCGCTGACATCCCCGCGGGATTGCGGCCCGAGCGCATGGTCGCCGTCCGCCCGCCCCGGCCGGAAACCTGGACCGTGGACGAGGCCTGCCAGGCGCAGGTGGCCGGGCTCGACGACTACTGAGAGACCGTGAACCGCCCGCCGTGAAACCGGCAAGGGCCACGGGATCGGACGAGTTCCCAGGATCGACGAAGTAGGCGGGCGGGGTCCGGGACCCCGCCCGCTCTCACCTCAGTGGAACGAGTCCCCGCACGCACACGATCCCGTGGCGTTCGGGTTGTCGATGGTGAAGCCCTGCTTCTCGATCGAATCCACGAAGTCGATCACGGCGTCCTGCACGTACGGCGCGCTCATCCGGTCCACGGCCACGCGCAGCCCGTCGAACTCGCGGAAGAGGTCGCCATCGAGCGTGCGCTCGTCGAAGAAGAGCTGGTACCGCAGGCCGGCACAACCACCGGGCTGGACTGCGATACGCAGGTGCATGTCGTCGCGGCCTTCCTGCTCCAGCAGGGCCTTCGCCTTGGCGGCCGCGGCGTCGGTCAGGTTCACGCCGTGGGTGGCTTCGCCGGCTTCGGCGTTCGTGCCGGTCTGCTCAGCGGTCGTCATTGCACTCCCTCGGTCTTGCGTACGGCGGGTACGACTTTCCTCTTCACCGGACAACACTCGTGGTACCCGATCTGTTCCATGGTCGCACACCCTTCGACCGCGTGAACACCGACGGAACGCCTGGAATATCCTGACCGGGTGAGGTTTCTGCGCCGTAGCGGCACTACCACCGAAGACAGCCCCGAGGCCGGGACCGCGGAGGGCGCTCCGGGTATCGAATCTCACAACAACAAGGGCTATACGCCGGCCAAGGGCCGTGCGACACCCAAGCGCCGGGAAGCCGAAGGCAAGCGCCGCGGCCCGGTCGCCCCGCCGCCGCGCACCATGCGCGAGTCGATGAAACGCAACCGGGAACTGAAGAAGTCCAACCCGAACTACAAGGCCGAGCGCAGGGCCGAGGCCCAGGAACGCCAGCGGCGGATGGCCGAAGGCGACGAGCGGTACCTGATGCCGCGCGACAAGGGCCCGGTCAAGGCCCATGTGCGCGATCTGGTCGACTCCCGGCGGAA
The DNA here is from genome assembly GCA_035685725.1 of Amycolatopsis sp. Classification (GTDB taxonomy): domain Bacteria; phylum Actinomycetota; class Actinomycetes; order Mycobacteriales; family Pseudonocardiaceae; genus Amycolatopsis_E. The sequence continues at coordinate 6,342 of DASSAD010000137.1, forward strand.
CCTGCTCGGCCTGTTCATGCCGCTGGCGCTGGTGGTGTTCCTCGCGCTGCTGATCCCGTACCCGAGGATCCAGCAGTACGCGACGCTGCTGTGCACCCTGCTCCTGCTGGCGATGGCGGTCGAGGGTTTCATCTCCGGCCGGCGGATCACCAAGCAGGCGCGGGAGAAGTTCCCCAAGGAGACGATCAACGGGCGGTCCATCGGCTGGTACGCCTTCGTCCGGGCCAGCCAGATCCGCAAGCTGCGGATGCCCAAGCCCCGCGTCAAGCCCGGGGACGCGCTCTCCTGAGCTCACCCGGCGAAGCCGCCTCCGGTGGCACTGGCCGCGGCTAGGAACTGGGGCACGGCGGGTGGTAGGGCAGCTGCGGCAGGTGCTGCTGCCAGCTCCGCGGGGTGAGCACGCCGCTGGTCGAGCCGCAGATCCGCCGCACGGCGTCCGCCACGTCGAGATCCCACACGAGCACCGTGTAGCCCGTGCCGCTCGTGGTGGCCAGTGTCGTCCCCGTCGGACCGAACGCGATCGAGCTCACCGCGCCGTTGCGCTGCCCGGTCAGCGGCTGGCCGTACTGGGTGGCATGGGCCGGGTCGGTGACGCTCCACAGTTGGATCGTGCCGTCGTCGGCGGCGGCCGCCAGGCAGCTGCCGTCCGGATTGAACTTCACGTCCTTCACCAGACCGGTGAACCCGGTCAACGGTTCGCCGAGCGGAGTCGCGTGAGCCGGATCGGTGACGTTCCACAACCGCACGCTCTTGTCGTCGCTGCCACTGGCCAGCGTCCGCCCGTCCGGGCTGAACGCGACCGCGTTCACCGCACCCGTATGACCGGTCAACTGCCCGAGCGGCACGGGATCGGTCGGCGCGGCGACGTTCCACAACCGCACCGTCTGGTCGCTGCTGCCGCTGGCCAGGGTGCGCCCGTCCGGGCTGAACGCCACTGAGTTGACATAGCCGGTGTGCCCGGTCAGCGGCGGGCCGAGCCGCGTCGGATGCGCCGGATCGGCGATGTTCCACAGTTGGATGCTCTGGTCGTCGTCGTTCGTCGCGAGGACCCGCCCGTCGGGGCTGAACGCGACCGGGTTCGTGTACCGGACCCCCAGCGTCAGCGGGGCACCGAGTGGTCGCGGGTCCGCCGGATCCGAGAGGTCCCACAGCTGGACCGTCCGGTTGCTGTCGCCGGTGGCGAGGATCCGCCCGTCCGGGCTGAACGCGAGCGACCAGATCTGCCCCGAGGCCGTCAGCCCGGACCCGAACGCGACCGGGTGCGCCGGATCGCTCATGTTCCACAGCCCCACGGTGTGGTCGTCGGAGCCGACCGCCATCGTGTGCCCGTCCCGGGTGATCGCGACGGCGCCCACGTCGTCGGTCTGTCCCCCGAGAATCGTGGCGGGCAGCGACCACAGCCGCACCACGCCGTCCTGTCCGCCGGTCGCGACATAGTGCCCGTCCGGGCTGAAGGACACCGCGAACCCGGCACCACCGGCGAGCGGATCCTCCAGTTCGGCGACCCTCGCGGGGTTGGCCAGGTTCCACAGCAGCACCGTGCCGTCGGAGCCGGTGCTGGCCAGCGCCGTGCCGGCGGGGTTGAACGCGACCGACCAGACCGGGCCGTTGTGGCCGATGAGCGGCGAGCCGACCGCGACCGGGGCGGCCCGGTCGGTCACATCCCACAAGCGGACCGTCTTGTCCGCGCTCCCCGCCGCCAGCAGGTGCCCGTTCGGACTGAACGCCACCGAATGGACCGTGTCGGTGGCACCGGCCAGCGGCCCGCCCAGTGGAACGGGAGCCCGCGGGTCGGTCACGTCCCACAGCAGCACCGTGTCGTCGTCGCCGCCCGCGGCGACGGTGTGCCCGTCGGGGCTGAACGCCACCGACCGGACGGACTTGGTGTGCCCGGTCAGCACGCCCGCGACGACCGGGTGGAGCGGGTCGGCGACGTCCCACAACCGGACGGTGTCGTCCTCGTCGGCGGTGGCCAGCAGCTTGCCGTCCGGGCTGAAGGCCACCAGGTAGATGGTGCCGTCATGGGCGGTCATCTCCTCGCCCAGCCGGACCGGGTGAGCCGGATCGGTCACGTTGTAGAGCAACACCGTGCCGTCGTCGCCCGCGGTGGCCAGGGTGTGCCCGTCCGGGCTGAACACCGCCGAGCTGACCCAGCTGGTGTGCCCGGTCAGCGGGCCGCCGAGCGGTTTCGGATGGCCGCGGTCGCGGACGTCCCACAACCGGGCCGTGTGGTCGTAGCTGGCGGTGGCCAGCACGTTTCCGTCCGGACTGAACGAGGTCAGATACACCGCGCCGGTGTGCCCCGCCAACGGCGTCTGCAGCGCCTCCTGTCCGGTGGAGATCAGGCGCGTGTCGACCGAGGTGTCGCCGGGTCGCATGTTGTGGGCGACCAGATCGAACAGCGCCGACAGCGTCGGATCGCTGGTGGAGAGCCGATCCGCCTCGGACACCACCTGCTGGAACCGCGCGTCGTCGCGCTGCTGGACCGCCACGACCGCGCCGGTCACCGCGATCAGCGCGAACACGACGACCATCGCCACCGCCGAGCGCCGCCACCACGAATTGCGGCGCTCGTGCCGCGCCGACGAGGTCAGAAAGGTCCGGGCGACCGCGCTCAGCGCCTCCTCACCAGCGCTCGTCGCCCACTGCCGCGCGTTGTCCAGGCGCGCTCCCCGGTAGAGCGGCGACGAGTCGCGGCCCTCCTGGTCCCAGGCGCGCGCGTCTTCCTCCAGTCGCTGACGCAACAGGTTGCCGGCTCGGTCCTGGTCGATCCAGCGCCGCAGCCGGGGCCAGGCGTGCAGCAAGGCCTCGTGGGTGATCTCGACCCGGTCCGCGTCCAGGGTCAGCAGCCGGGCGCTGGCCAGGGTCTGCAGCGCGCGCTCGGCCGCGGACGCGTTCGGCGCGTGCTCCACCAGCTCGGTGCGGTCACCACGCCGGCGGGTGTCCTGGGTGTCCTCGCCGATCCGGACCAGCCGTAGCAGGATCCGGCGCGCGGCCGCCTTCCCGACCTCGTCGAGATTGGCCCACGCGCGTTCCGCGGTCTCCGCGACCGCACGCTGGAACCCCCCCGCGGCGCGGTATCCGGCGATGGTCAGCTTGCCGCTCTGACGACGCTGCCAGGTCGCCAGCAGCGCGTGCGACAACAGCGGCAACACGCCCGCGGTGGCCCTACTCCGTCCATTGTGGACATCGAGGTCGCGCAGGATCAGATCGGCCAGACCGGTCTCCAACTGCAGGCCGGCGGCCTTCGCCGGACCGGTCACCGCGTCCCGCAACTCGGCCGCCGTCATCGGGCCGAGCACCATCGAGGAGGCCTGCAGCGCCTCGGACAGCGGCGGATGCTCCAGGCACTGGCCGTAGAAATCGGCGCGAACCACCACCAGGACCAGCCCGGCCGCACCGCGGCCGCACACGGTGTCCAGCAGGTGGACGAACGTGGCGCGCTTGTCCTCGTCTTCGCAGAGGGTGAAGACCTCTTCGAACTGGTCCACCACGAGCACCAGACGTGCGCCGGCGCCGCCACGCCGCCGAGCCTCGGCGGCCACCGCCTCCCGGATCCGCGCCGGCCCCGACGCCTCCTGCAGCCCCGGGATCTCCGCGAACAGCTGCTTCAGCGGGTCGTCGCCGGGCGTGATCACCACGATCGGCCAGCTCGCCGAGGACTCGGCCGCAAGCGCGCCGCCCCGCAGCGCCGGAATCAGCCCGGCATGCACCAGGGAGGACTTCCCCGCGCCCGAGGCACCCACCAGCGCCACGATCCCGCCCGCGTCCAACGCGCCCCGCAGCCGCGAGAGCAGGGCGTCACGACTGCGCTCCTGACCGAAGAACCAGCCGGAATCCTCGGCGCGGAACGCGGACAGTCCGCGATAAGGGCATGCCCCGCTGTCACCGGTCGGCTCGACCGCGGCCGACACCGGAGTGGCCAACGCCTCCCGCCACAGCGCCCGCCACGCGGCGACGTCGTAGAGGCCGGCGACCGGAGGTTGCGGGTGCAGCCTGCGTGCCTGCCCGATGAGCACCTCGAGCACGATCGCCAGCGCCGCGAACCGGGCCGGCACGTTCCGGCCCCGGCGCCAGTCGCTCACCCGCTGCGGCACGACGCGCACCGGATGACCGCGCTCGTCGACCCGGCCGGCGCGGGCCACCGCGTTCGCCACCTGCTTCAGCGGCGGGTCTCCGGCCTGGGCGTACAACAGGGAAAACCGCTCGGCGAAGGCTTCGCGCGGCAGCGGATCCGGGCGGGAGTCGACCATCTGCTCGGCTTCGTCCTCCCGTCGTTCTCCGGACCGGAAATCACATGAAAGCCGTCCACCAGGAAGTTTACCGACCGGAGCGGACAGGCCCGGGCGCGTGGGGGCGATGGCCTGTCATGCTGGTGCCGCGCCGCCGAGAAGTCTGGGGGTTTTCTCGGCGGCGCGACCCTTTGCCGCATTCGCGACTACTCCCGGCGCCCGCCAGGCAGTCCGTGGACGAGGATCAACCCGATCGCCGCCAGCAACAGGTAGCGCATCGCCGAGTCCAGGCCGTTCCACTTCGAGGACTCCCACATCTGAAACCATTCGCCGCCGATGGCCAGGAAGCCGCCAGCGAAAAGGATCAACTGGAGCAACCATCCGCTCGCCGACAGTCGCCGGCCCCAGCCGGGACGGCGCAGGATCCACGCAGCGCTGCCCGCCAGCAGCAGGAGTGCCGTGAGTGCCTCCCAGACGATCACGGCGACGTAGGCGGCGGTGACGAGACCGGGGGCGGTGATAGCACGCCACATCAGCGTTGGCGAGCGGAATGTGGTGTCCATCGCCAGCACATGCTGAACGAAGGCGTAGTTGGTGCCGTAATCGATGAGGTTGTCGACGGTGACCAGGGACATTTGCACGGCCGTGATGACGGTGAGCGCTGCGACGGCCAGAGACAGACTTCCCAGTCTGGCGATGAGACGCATGGACCAGAACCTTATCGCGATGATTAAGGTGAAATCATGGAATTTCGTCGTCTTGGCCGGAGCGGGCTGTCCATCAGCGAGCTCGCGTACGGCAACTGGCTCACCCACGGCTCCCAGATCGAGGAGGAGCAGGCGCACGCGTGCATCAAGGCCGCGCTGGACGCCGGTATCACCTCGTTCGACACGGCCGACACCTACGCCAACACCGCGGCCGAATCCGTGCTCGGCCGCGGCCTGGCCGGACAGCGGCGGGAAAGCCTGGAGATCTTCACCAAGGTCTACTGGCCGACCGGTCCGGGTGGCCCCAACGACAAGGGACTGGGCCGCAAGCACATCATCGAGTCCTGCAACGCCTCCCTCAAGCGGCTGCAGACCGACTACGTCGACCTCTACCAGGCGCACCGCTTCGACCCGACGGTGCCGCTGGAGGAGACCATGCTCGCCTTCGCCGACCTGGTCCGCCAGGGCAAGGCGCTCTACATCGGCGTTTCCGAGTGGACCGCAGAGGACATCACGCGCGGCGCCGCGCTCGCGCGCGAACTGAACATCCCGTTCGTGTCCAACCAGCCGCAGTACAGCATGCTGTGGCGGGTCATCGAGCCGCAGGTGGTGCCGGCGAGCGAACGTGAGGGCCTCAGCCAGATCGTCTTCTCCCCGATCGCGCAGGGCGTGCTGACCGGCAAGTACAAGCCGGGCCAGGCACCGCCCGCCGGCTCCCGCGCGACCGACGAGCGCGGCTCGGTCATGATCCAGCGGTGGATGCGCGACGACGTGCTCGAGCGCGTGCAGAAGCTGGAGCCGCTCGCGGCTCAGGCCGGGCTGTCCATGGCCCAGCTGGCGGTGGCGTGGGTGCTGCAGAACCAGAACGTGGCCGCGGCGATCATCGGCGCCTCCCGCCCGGAGCAGGTGCACGAGAACGTCAAGGCGACGGGCGTGAAGCTGGACGACGACCTCCTCGCCGCCATCGACGAGGCGCTCGACGGCGTGGTCACCACCGACCCCCGCCTCACCGCCCGCGTCGGCTAACCCCACAACCACCACCGGGCACCCCGGCACCCCGGCACCCCGGGAGCAGGGAACCTGCACCACCTCCGCGAGTCCCCTGCTCCCACCCGCCGTGTCCCCCCTTCCCGTCGCCGTGTCCCCTCGTCCGGTCGCCGTGTCCCCCCGTCCGGTCGCCGTGTCCCCCCGTCCGGTCCCCGAGTCCCCCCGTCCGGTCCCCGAGGTCTCCGTTCCGGTCGCCGAGTCCCCTCGTCCGGTCGCCGTGTCCCCTGTTCCGGTCGCCGAGTCCCCTGTTCCGGTCGCCGACTTCTCCGTTCCGGCGCGCGAAGACCAGTCGACCCATCCTGGATTCACGCGCCCGCTCACGGATTCTCGTTCCCGCGCATGAGGCCGCCGTTCCGGCCCGTGAGTTCTCCCACACGGCCGGCGTGCTCCCTGCTCCGGCGGGCGTGTCCTCCGCTCCGGTCGCGTGTTCGCCCTCGCCGCGGCTGAGCCCCGTCGTCCGGTGCCGGTTACAGGTGTGCCTTACGCGAATCCCATCGACGTGCGGGCACGGACGCGCTGACTGCGGTCGCCGCGCGCGAGACCCGTTCGGTTACCGGAGGTTTTCGCTCGGGTTCCGCGTAGCCGCCGCGAGCACCTGTTCCGCGACCACCAGGTCGTGCGGATAAGTCACCTTGAAGTTTTCCTGCTCGCCCTGAACCCAATGGACCGGCAGCCCGGAAAACCGTTCCATCACCGACGCGGTGTCCGTACCGACGAAGCCTTCCCGCGCGGCTTGTTCATAGGCATCCAAGAGCGGCTGAGCCCGAAAACCCTGCGGGGTCTGGGCGCGGACCACCACACCCGGCAGACGCTCGCCAAGCGATCGGCCGTCTTCTCCGGCCGCGAGAATGTCGTCGGCGGCCATGCCCGGGATCGCGCCGCCATGCTCACGCGCCGCGTGCAGCACGGCGGCGATCAGGGCCGGGCTGACCAGTGGGCGGGCACCGTCGTGAAGCAGGACCGTGTCGATCTCCGCGCTGTCGATCCGATCGGCGAGGTGATGAAGAGCCCGTAGTTCGGACTCCTGTCGAGTCCCTCCCCCCTGGACGACCTCGACTTCGGCGCCGTGCACCTCACGTTCGAGAACCCGCTCGACAAGCTCGGCGTCCTGCGGCCGGGCGACGAGGATCACCACTCCAACCTCGGGCACCCGGGCGAACGCCTCCAGCGACCACGACACGAGCCGCCGTCCGGCCAAGGGCAGGTACACCTTGTTGAGGCTCGCGCCGACACGTGTGCCAGCACCACTGGCCAGCACCACGCCCGCGGCGCGGGAACCTTTGCGCTCAACCGATTGCCCTCGTTCCGCCACAACGGAAATCATACGGACACGGTGCCGACACGAGTCTCGACTGCGGTCGCTGGGGAACACGGGCACGTGCGCGGCAGACGACATACCTACCGGAACAGGAGGCGCACGGGCGGGCGGTGAGAAATCGGGGACTTGAACGGAGAACGCAACGCCGGGAACGGAGGACACAGCGACGGGAGGAGCGAACTCGCCGACCGGAAAAGGGGACACGGCGACCGGAACAGGGGACACGGCAACCGGACGAGGGGACACAGCGACGGGACGAGGGGACACAGCGACGGGACGGGAGGACACGGCGACCGGACGAGGGGACACGGCGACCGGGCGGGGGGACACGGCGGCGGAGAGGGGGACACGGTGCTGGGGTGGGGTGGGTGTGTGGGCCAAGTGGGGGGTTCGGGGAGTCCACTGTTGACCGTGGCTGCACTTTTGGTGCATCTCTTTTTCACGATCGGACTGTGGTGTCTGTAACGTGCGGATCCGGCTTGGTTACCCGGACCCCTTTCACAAGGAGAGAAATGCCCGAAATCAGAGTCAAGATCGCCTCGTCGGTCGGCCTGCACGCGCGACCCGCCAGCGTGTTCGTCAAGGCCGCGGCCAAGCACGGCGGAGCGGTCACCATCGGCCGCCCCGGCACCACGCCGGTCGACGCGCGAAGCATGCTGTCCGTGCTGGGACTGGCCATCGGGCACGGTGAGGAAGTCGTGCTACGAACCGAAGGAGACAACGCGGAAGCGGCGCTGGCGGAGCTGTCCCAGCTGCTGGTGACCGATCTGGACGCCTGAACCGACCACCGGCCGGCCCGAATTGTCCTCAATGGACAGTTTCGGCCCGGCGCGCCGGGCCGTCCGCGGCTCGTCCGCGGCTCGCCTGTCGTTCGCCCGTCGCTCGTCCGTCCGTTCGTCCTTGGCTGGTCCCCGACCTTGTCTGTCGTGACGTTTCCGTGGCTCGACAGCGGCTTGTCCGTGACGTGTCCGGACTCGTGCACGGTTTTTGCCCATGGCTGGTCTGTGCCACGTCTGAGGCGGCTGTCCGTGGCCGGTGCACGCTGATATCTGGCTTGTCGGTGGGCTTGTCGGTGGGCTTGTCGGTGGCTTGTCGGTGGGCTCGTCCGTGGCGGTGGCTTGTCAGGTGTTCGTTCGTGGCTTGTCGGCGGCTCATCCCCAGCGCATCACGGCTTAACCGTTACTCGGCCCTGGCCGGTGCCGGCGAGGGCGCTGCCGCGACCGGACCGGCAGCGGCTAGGTTGGCGCCGTGACAGTTGAGTTCGCCGAGGTTCCCCAGCCGGACGAGGTGACCCGCGCCGACGCGCTGCGCCGGCACGCCACCCTGATCAAACCCATTGGTTCACTGGGCAGGCTGGAAGAGCTCGGTGCCTGGCTCGCCGCCTGCCAGGGCCAGTCACCACCTCGCCCGTTCAGCCGCCCCCGGGTGGTCGTGTTCGCGGCCGATCACGGGATCGCGGCCCGGGGGGTCTCCGCCTACCCCCAGGAGGTCACCGCGCGGCGCGTCAAGGCGTTGCTCGACGGCGCCGGGGTGACGAGCGCGATGGCTCAGGTCGCGGGTGCGGGGCTACGCGTGGTCGACGTGGGCGTGAACGCCGACCTGCCGAGCGGGGAATTCAAGGTGCGCAAGGGTTCCGGCTCGATCGACGTCGAGGACGCGCTCACCGCGGACGAGGTCGAGGCGGCGCTGCGAGCCGGGATCGCCGTGGCCGACGCCGAAGTCGACGCCGGCGCCGACCTGCTCATCGCGGGGGACCTCGGGGTCGGCGCGACCACCCCGTCCTCGGTGCTCGTGGCCGCGCTGACCGCCACCGAGCCGGTCGCCGTCGTCGGCCGGGGTTCGGGGATCGACGACGCGGCGTGGATGCGGAAGGCCGCCGCGATCCGGGATGCCCTGCGCCGGGCCCGTGCCGTGCTCGGCGACCCGGTGGCGCTGCTGCGCACCGCCGGGGGTGCTGATCTGGCCGCCATCGCCGGGTTCCTCGCTCAGGCCGCGGTGCGCCGGACGCCGGTGCTCCTGGACGGCCTGACCGCCGGCGCCGCGGCGCTGGTGGCCGAGGAACTCGCCCCCGGCGCGCGTTCCTGGTGGGTCGCCGCGCACCGCTGCGCCGAACCCGCCCACGATCTCGTGCTCGGTCAGCTGGACCTGACGCCGATCCTGGACCTGGGCATCCGCCTCGGCGAAGGCGCCGGCGCGACCGCCGCGTTACCACTGCTGGGAATGGCCGCGCGGCTGCTCACCGACGTCGCCACCCTCGACCGGTAGTGGTGGGAAGCGTCCCGGCCGGGACGCTTCCCACGATCGGCTTCAGCTCAGCGGGTGCATCCAGCCGTGCGGGTCGGGCCGGGTGCCCTCCTGGACACCGGTCAGCTCGGCGCGCAGCTTCATGGTCAGCGCGCCGGGCTCGCCGCCCGCGACCAGGAATTCGCCGTCGGCGTGCTTGACTCGGCCGACCGGGGTGATCACCGCGGCGGTGCCGCAGGCGAAGACCTCGGTCAGCTCGCCGGAGGCCGCCGCCTTCTCCCATTCTTCGGTGGAGATCCGGCGTTCCTCGACGGGGTGCCCGAAGTCGGCCGCCAGCCGCAGCAGGGAGCTGCGGATGACGCCGGGGAGCAGGGAACCGGTCAGCGCGGGGGTCACCACCCTGGCGTCGGCCCCGGAACCGAAGACGAAGAACAGGTTCATCCCGCCCATCTCCTCGACCCAGCGGTGTTCCGTGGCGTCGAGCCAGACGACCTGGTCACAGCCTTGCTCGACGGCCTGGGCCTGGGCGAGGAAGGAGGCCGCGTAGTTCCCGGCGCATTTCGCGGCGCCGGTGCCGCCCGGCGCGGCGCGCACGTACTCGGTGGTCAGCCACACGCTCACCGGTTTGACCCCGCCGGTGAAGTAGGAGCCGGCGGGCGAGCCGATGAGGGTGTACAGGTAGGTGTCGGCGGGCGCGTTGACCCCGAGCCCGACCGAGGTCGAGATCATGAACGGGCGCAGGTAAAGGCTCTCGCCGGGGGTTCGGGGAACCCACCGGGAGTCGACGGCGACGAGCTCGCGCAGCGAATCGAGGAAGAGCTCGTCGGGCAGCTCGGGCATCGCCAGGCGGTGCGCCGACGAGCGGAACCGCGCGGCGTTGGCCTCCGGCCGGAACGCGGCGATCGACCCGTCCGGCTGACGGTAGGCCTTGAGGCCTTCGAAGATCGACTGACCGTAGTGCAGCACCGACGTGGCCGGGTCCAGCGTGATCGGCTCGTAGGCGCGGACGGCGCCGTCGTGCCAGCCTCGCTGCTTGTCCCAGCGCAGGGTCACCATGTTGTCGGTGAAGTGCTGCCCGAAGCCCGGGTTCGCCAGTACCTCGGCTACCCGCTCCGCGGACGCGGGAGCCGGGTTCGGGGTACGGGTGAAGGGCATCGTAATCGTCATGCGCGCAAGAATAACTCTTATTTGGACATCCAATGATTGCCAGGTGACCTAGCATGGGCCCGTGGCCGACAACCCACACCGTGTCGACAACCAACACCGTGTCGACAACCGAGTGTCCGCCGGGACCGGCTCGGACCTGCGCACCGTGGTCGCCGCCGCGCTGCTGACCTACGCGGGCGGCGTGCTCATGCTCGTCGGCTACATCGTGCTGGGCAACGCGGGCGGCGCCCTGCTCGGCCTCGTCGGTGCGATCTTCGGCGTGTTGTGGTGGCGCAACCTGCACGGCGGGAAGGTGTTCCCGCGCGATCCGGGGACCGTTTCGCTGCTCACTCTCGCGGGGGTCGGTGCCGTGCTGACGGTGCTGGCGATACTGCTGCTCTAGCCCCGGGCGCCGGCCCCCGTCGCCGGCCGCCGTGCCGCCATGACCGCGGCGGACACCCCGATCACCACCACCGCGACCGGCAGGTAGACCGGCGGCGCCCAGGCCAGCAGGGTGATCGCCAGCGCCGCGCTCGCCACCGCGCGCGCGTCACGTCGCCGCAGCATGAGGGTCAGCAGGCTCGCCACCACCACCTCGGCCAGCGCCAGCGTGGCCGCGAGGACCAGGGCGGGCACCGGTCCCAGCACCGCCGCGCCCGCCGCCGCGACGAGCCCGCAGACGACCGACGAGCGCCGGGCCGGGCCGAATCCGGCGCGAGCCCGGGCGAGCGAGCCCAGCGCGGCGGGCAGGGTGGCGATCACGACGACACCGGCCAGCAGCGGCTCGATCGCCTGCCCGTCGACGACGGCGAGCACGTCCCGCACCGGCGCGTCGGACAGTCCGAGCCGTACGGGTCCGAGCTGGTAGAGCGCGGCGGCGCAGACGGCCAGGGCGAGGGCCACCGAGCCGGCCAGCCACCAGCTGACCCGGCGGCGTGCCAGCAGCGGGTACACCACCGCCCCGGCCGAGAACATGCCGGTGACGCCGGGCACCGGCCCGGTCGCCGGGACAGGTGCGATGGCCAGGCAGACCGCGACCAGCCCGCCCGCGGCGACCAGCAACACCCCGAGGAGCCAGCCACGGAGGTAGCGGGGCAGCGACAGGCCCAGCGCGTCCACCGCGGTGACCGCCAGCACGAGCGCCACCGCGGCAAGCCTGGCGTGCTGGGGAAACAGGTAGACGGCGAAAGCCGCGGCGAACAGCGGCACGCCCGCCAGCCGCGCGACCGCTCGCGTGCCGTCGAGTAGCCAGGCGGCCCGTGGCGCGACCGGAGCCGGCCGGGCGGCACATAACGCGAGTAGCCCGGCGAGCACGACCCCACCGAGCAACCACCAGCCCCCGGCCGCCGCGCCCGCGCCCAGCGCCACCAGCAATCCCGCGCCCAGCCGCACGCCTACCACC
>DASSAD010000138.1:0-5015 GCA_035685725.1 Amycolatopsis sp.
CGCCGACGGTCCGCTGGTTGTCCAGGGAGTCTGTGATGCCCGGGGCGATCTGCATGGCGGGGTGGTCCTTTCCCCGACCGGCCCCGCGGTCGCACCACCGAGCCGGTCCGGTATCCGGCTCGAGGGTGGAAGGTTCAGCGCGCGGCGACTTCGCCGGCTGGCCCACCCAGGGCCGGCCCGCTAAACCAGAAATAACGCCGCGGCATGGCGGAAGCCTAGCACCGGTGCCGTCCGCGCCCTGCCTGGTCCCCGGGAAGTCCGGGAAGAGCCGGGAAGAGCCGGGAAGAGCGGCGAAGGCCGTGGCGGTCGGGAAATCCGCGAGAGCGTCCCTTTACCGATCAAGGGGTGACACGGCTACGCTGGCGGTGACAGTTGTCACGAAGGACTTATTTTCGAAGGGATTGATCCGATGCGAGTCGGGGTGCTGACCGGCGGCGGCGACTGCCCGGGGTTGAACGCGGTGATCCGCGCGGTGGTCCGCAAGGGCATCGAGGTCCACGGCTGGGAGATCGTCGGTTTCCGCAGCGGCTGGCGCGGGCCGATGACCGGCGAGAGCAGGCCGCTGGGGCTCGGCGACGTGGAGGAGATCCTCACCCGGGGCGGCACCATTCTCGGCTCCTCGCGCACCAACCCGTACCGCGAGGACGGCGGGGTCGACAAGATCAAGGCGACGATGGCCGAACAGGGCATCGACGCGCTCATCGCGATCGGTGGCGAAGACACCCTCGGCGTCGCGAAGCAGCTCACCGACGACGGCATCGGCGTGGTCGGGGTGCCCAAGACGATCGACAACGACCTGGCCGCCACCGACTACACGTTCGGTTTCGACACCGCGGTGCACATCGCCACCGAAGCGATCGACCGGCTGCGCACCACCGCCGAGTCGCATTTCCGCGCGCTCGTGGTCGAGGTGATGGGCCGGCACGCCGGATGGATCGCCCTGCACGCCGGCCTGGCCGGTGGCGCGAACGTGATCCTGGTACCGGAGCGGCCGTTCTCGGTCGACCGGGTCGTCGAATGGGTCGAGCGCCGGTTCGAGCGGATGTACGCGCCGATCATCGTGGTCGCCGAGGGTGCGCTGCCCGAGGGTGGGGAGGAGGTGCTGACCAGCGGCGAGAAGGACGCGTTCGGCCATGTCCGGCTCGGCGGGGTGGGCACCTGGCTGGCCGACGAGATCGCGCAGCGCACGGGTAAGGAGTCGCGGGCCGTGGTGCTCGGCCACGTCCAGCGCGGCGGCACGCCGACCGCCTACGACCGGGTGCTGGCCACCCGGTTCGGTCTGCACGCGGTGGACGCGGTCGTCGACGGCGATTTCGGCATGATGGTCGCGCTGCGGGGCACCGACATCGTGCGGGTCAAGCTTTCCGAGGCCACGGCGGAGCTCAAGACCGTTCCGCAGAGCCGTTACGAGGAGGCCGAGGTCTTCTTCGGCTGAGCCCGCGGGGGGCTGGGCCGCCACGGCGGTGCGGCCCCCCAGTCCCAGCGCGGCATGGGTTCGTCGACGCTCGGCTCGGCGCCGGGGCGCGAGAAGAACACCGCGAGCCGGCTGCCCCACTCCAGGTATCCGGCGAAGGCCGCCCGGAACTCCGGGTCGTCCGGCAGCTCGACCTCGTCCGCGGCGTCCATGAGCAGTGAAACCCAGCGCCGGCGCTGGGGTTCGGTGATCGCGCGGTCGAGGTGACGGCCGATCATGTGGGCGTGCCCGCCGCGCTCGGTGCTGTAGCGCGCGGGTCCGCCGAACACCTCGCCGAGCCAGTCCGCGACGTGCTGCGGATGGTTTCGGTCCATTCCACGGAACACCGGTTCCAGCAGTTCGTCGGCAAGTACCTTGTCGTAGAAGACTTCGAACAGCCGCACCAGTGCGGGTCGGCCGCCCGCCCAGTCGTACAGGCTGGGTTGCCGGCCGGCCGCGCCGGCGCCGGTCACGGCGGTCGGCTCGTAGTGCCGCATCTCGTCGATGTCCGGCACGAAGGTACGGATCTCGGCGAAGAACTCGCGAAACAGCGGGCCGGCGCGGAATCCTTCGAGATGGTCGGCTTCCGAGGTCCAGGTGATGCGCAGGATGTAGCTGCCGGGGTCCTCGGTGCACCGGCTCAGCTCGTAGCCGAGGCATTGCGGGGCGGCCGCCAGCGATCGCGCGGCGCGCTCGTACGCCGCTTCGAAGCCGGCCCGGTCGGTTTCGGCGATGTGGTAACGGAGGTATTCGACGACCACAAGACCAGGCAACACCCCGGCGGCGCCGGGGGCAAGTACGCACTTTCCGGTGCGTGGCCGGCGAGCGGGAGGTCGTGATGGTCCGGCGGTACTACTGTCCGGTCGAGCTTGCCGTCGAGGTGATGGGCGGCAAGTGGAAGCCGGTGATCCTGGCTCACCTGAAGGAAGGCGTGCACCGTTACGGCGAGCTTCGCCGCCGCATGCCGGAGATCAGCGAGAAGATGTTGACGCAGCAGTTGCGCGAACTGGAGCGTGACGGGTTGTTGTCGCGACGGTCCTTCCCTGAAGTCCCACCGAGAGTCGAATACCGGCTGACGCCCGATGGCGAGGGCCTCGGTCCGGCGCTCGAGTCGCTTTACGCCTGGGGCGAGCGCCGCGCGGCCGCCGCGGGCATCGCGTTCACCGCACCGCCCGGGCCGGTCTGAGCACCCTTCTTTAGTATCGAATACTGGTCTGAACCATTCGCGAATATTGACCGTTTTGGTCTAGTCCAATTACCGTCACCGGGGTCGGCTCCTCCGTCGAGCCCCGGGAGGAATCATGGTCGGGCCAGGAAGAAGGCGCCCCAGCGAGAACGTCACCAGGCGTGCCGGCAGCGCCGGAAGACCGCGGGTGAGAAGGCTCATAATCGCCGTTGTGGGACTTCTGACGACGATGCTCACGACGGTGGCCACGGCGCCGCCCGCCGCGTCGGCGCCGGTCGGGAAGGTGCTCGGGTATTTCGCCGAATGGGGCGTGTACACCCGCGACTACCACGTCAAGAACATCGAAACGAGCGGCTCGGCCGCGAAGCTCACGCACCTCAACTACTCCTTCGGCAACGTGACCAACGGGCAGTGCGCGATCGGCGACAGCTACGCCGCCTACGACAAGTTCTACGACGCCGCCTCCAGCGTCGACGGGGTGTCCGACACCTGGGACACCGGCGCGCTGCGCGGGAATTTCGGGCAGCTCATGCGGTTGAAGAAGATGCATCCGAACCTCAAGGTGCTCTACTCCTTCGGCGGCTGGACGTGGTCGAGCGGGTTCGGGCAGGCCGCGCAGAATCCGGCCGCCTTCGCCGACTCCTGCTACCGGCTGCTCAACGACCCGCGCTGGGCGGGCCTGTTCGACGGCATCGACATCGACTGGGAGTACCCGAACGCGTGCGGGAATTCCTGTGACACCAGCGGACCGGCGGCGTTCGCGAACCTGATGTCCGCGCTGCGCGCCCGCTTCGGCGGCGCGCTCGTCACCGCCGCGATCTCGGGTGACGGCACTTCCGGCGGCAAACTCGACGCTGCCGACTACGGCGGCGCGTCGCAGTACGTCGACTGGTACAACGTGATGACCTACGACTACTTCGGTGCCTGGTCCCCGACCGGTCCCACGGCACCGCACTCGCCGTTGACCTCCTACAGCGGCATTCCCACCGCCGGATTCTTCTCCGACGCGGCGATCCAGAAACTCAGGTCGGCGGGTGTTCCGGCAGCGAAGCTGTTGCTGGGCATCGGGTTCTACGGCCGTGGCTGGACCGGCGTGACGCAGTCCGCGCCGGGCGGCACCGCGACCGCGGCGGCGCCCGGCACCTACGAGGCCGGCATCGAGGACTACAAGGTGGTGAAGACCCGCTGTCCGGCGACCGGCACCGTCGCGGGCACCGCCTACGGGTTCTGCGGCAACGAATGGTGGAGCTACGACACGCCGGCCACGATCTCCGGCAAGGTCGCCTATGCCCGTGCTCAGGGACTCGGCGGCGCGTTCTTCTGGGAGCTTTCGGGAGACACGCCCAACGGTGAGTTGATCACCGCCGTCGCCGGCTGATCCGCGGCGTCGGGCCCCGAGCCGCCCCGATCGGCCCGGGGCCGCGGCGCGGACGTCGCGGTGCCGCCGTGTTCTCTCCCCGTTATCGTGCTGAGCGTGACGTTCGCAGGGTTCGGGGAGCACGCCGTCGAGTTCTACGACGGCCTGGTCGCCGACAACACGAAGGCCTACTGGGCGGACAACCTGGAGGTCTACCGCGCGGACGTGCGGGCGCCGATGGAGGCCATGCTGGCGGAGCTGGAGCCGGAGTTCGGCGCGGGTTTCGGTACGGGCAAGGTGTTCCGGCCCTACCGGGACATCCGGTTCGCCAAGGACAAGACGCCCTACAAGACGCACTGCGGCGCGGTGATCGAGCAGGGCCGGGGTGGCGGCGCGTACTACGTGGAGGTCTCCCCGGCGGGCCTGCGCGCCGGCGGCGGCTGTTTCCACTTGCAGTCCGACCAGTTGGCCCGGTTCCGGCAGGCCGTCGACACCGAGGTGCACGGTCTCGCGCTGGAGAAGATCCTCGCCCGGTTGCGCCGGTCGGGCTGGACGGTCACCGGCGACGCGCTGCGCACCAGGCCGCGGGGCTATCCCGAGGACCATCCGCGCCTGGAGTTGCTCCGGCACCGGTCGCTCTACGCGGTGCGGGTGTGGGAGCCGGACGACACCTTGCACGAACGAGCGTGCCTCGATCGGGTGCGCAAGGCGTGGCGGCAGGTGCGGGAATTCAACGAGTGGGCCCGCGACCATGTCGGGCTCAGCGCGAAAACCGGGCGCTGACCAGGGAAACCACGGTCGTCCGCCGGTCACACTCCGCGTGACTACGGTATGAATAACTGAACCGGTCGAGAGATCGGTACAGACGTGCGCCGCCCGAGCGGCTACGCTATATAGACGTGAGCCGACGCGCGAAGATCGTTTGTACCCTGGGCCCCGCCACCGCCACCGCGGACAAGATCCGTGCTCTGGTCGACGCCGGGATGGATGTCGCCAGGATGAACTTCAGCCATGGCAGC
>DASSAD010000139.1:0-12320 GCA_035685725.1 Amycolatopsis sp.
GAGCGCGTAGGAGAGCATGAACTGCGAGAGCCCGGTGCCGTGGAAGATCGGCGCCGCGAGGTAGGTGCATTCGCCCGCGCGCAACGGGATGCGGTCCAGGAACTGCGCGGTGAGCAGCGGCGAGGTGTGCTCGCGCGGCGCACCCTTGGGGGTGCCGGTGGTGCCGCTGGTCAGCAGCACGAAACCGCCGTGCCGGGCCGGTGGCGGCACCGGCCGGTCGTCGGTGCTCGCGATCAGCTCGTCCAGCACCGGGACCCGACCGGGCACGCCGGCCTCGACCCATGCCAGGTACCGGCGGACGTTGTCCGGGACATCGGCGACCAGATCGGTGAACTCCTCGTCGTACACCAGGATTTCGACGCCTTCTCGCCGCGCGACGTCGGCGAGTTGCGCCTTGCCGAACCCGGTGTTCATCAGCACCAGCCGCACGCCGAGCTTGCCGGCGGCGAGCATCGCGGTGACCAGCCCACGGTGATCGCGACACAGCGTGGCGAGCACGGTGCCGGCCTTCGCCCCCCGATCCGACAGCGCGCGGGCCAGCGCGTTGGAGCGCAGGTCCAGTTCGCGGAAGGTGAGCGGGCCGCGCTCGTCCACCAGGCCGACGGCGAGCGGATCGCGGCGCGCGGCGTTGCGCGCGGCCGCCGCGAACGGGCCGAGCCTGCGCATCGCGAGCACGGCGCCGATGCCCTCGTCGATGCGCGGAAACGGGATCAGCCCGGCCTTCCACATCACCTCGATGCTGCGCGCTGTCTCCGTCACCTTGCCGACGAGCATGGGGAAGGACCTCCAGTGAACCGGGACAAACCTACCCGACAGTAGCCCAGTCGGCGGACGGCGATCCAGCGATCCGCCACGAGGTAATCCGATGCGGGGAATCTGTCGGTGGCAAGGCGCAGAATCAAGGCGTGCACATCATTGTCGGCCGGGAAGACGACGGCACCTACACGGTCTCCGGGCGCTCCGGCCCGCCCGGAGCCGGGCTCGTCGCGCGGCTGCGCGAGCTCGAAGACCAGCAGCGGCCACGCTGGGTGTTCGCCTCGGTCGAGCGGGCCTATCCGCCGCTGGTACGGGCCGGGCTGCGGGTCGACCGGTGCCACGACCTCCTGCTCGCCGAGGGCCTGCTCCTGGCCCGCGAAGGCCGCGGCGAACAGCCGAAGGGGCTCGCCGCGGCCTTCGCCCGCGCCACCGGGCGCGAACCACCGCCGGACGAGCCGGCGCACACCGATGCCCAGCCCGCCCTGTTCACCCCGCGCGGCGGCGGGCTGCCGCCCGGGGTTTCGGTCACCGAAGCGATGGAAACCGTGCTGGCCGAGCAGGACCGCCGGATCCGCGGCCTCGACCAGCCGGCGCGGCTGCGGCTGCTGATCGCGGCCGAGTCGGCGAGCGCGCTGGTCGCGGCCGAGATGTCGGTGGACGGGCTGCCCTGGCGCGCCGACGTGCACGACGGGCTGCTCACCGACCTGCTGGGGCCGCGGGTGCCCGCCGGCCAGCGGCCCAAGAAACTGGTGGAGCTGGCAGCGCGGATCACCGCGGCCTTCGGCGGCAAGCCGGTCAACCCGGACAGCCCGTCCTCGATCGTCCGCGCGCTGGGCCGGGAAGGCATTTCGGTCCCCTCGGCGCGCGCCCATGTGCTGCGCGATGTCGATCACCCCGCGGTGCCGTTGTTGCGGGAGTACCGCGAGCTTTCCCGGCTGTACTCGGCCAACGGCTGGGGCTGGCTGGACGAATGGGTGTCCGGCGGCCGGTTCCGGCCTGCCTGGGTCGTCGGCGGCGTGGTGTCCGGCCGCTGGGCGAGCCAGGGCGGCGGTGCGCTGCAGATCCCCCGGACGTTGCGGGTGTGCGTGCGCGCGGACCCGGGCTGGAAACTGGTCGTCGCGGACGCCGCCCAGTTGGAGCCGCGGATTCTCACCGCACTGTCCGGCGACCGGCGCCTCGCCGAGGCGTCCGCCTCCGCCGATCTGTACGCGCGCCTGTCCGAAGCGATGTTCGCGAAGGTCGACGACGATTCCCGCAAGCGCGCGAAGGTCGCGATGCTCTCCGCGATGTACGGTGGCACCGCAGGTGAGGCGGCCCCGCTGCTCGCCTTGCTGCGCCAGCGTTTCCCGGCTGCCGTGTCCTATGTGGAGCGTGCCGCGCAGGCGGGCGAGCGCGGCGAGCGGGTGCGGTCCCGGCTCGGCCGGACCTCGCCCCCGCCCTCGGCGAGCTGGCGGGCGCTGACCGGGGGCACCGCCGAGGACGAGGCCGCCGAGGGTCGGGCCCGACAGGCCGCACGCAACTGGGGCCGGTTCACCCGCAACTTCGTCGTACAGGCCTCGGCCGCCGACTTCACCGCGGTGCTGCTGGCCACTCTGCGCCAGCGCCTGCCCGGCGCCGCCCGGCTGGTCTTCTTCCAGCACGACGAGGTCATCGTGCACGCGCCCGAGGAGGTCGCGGACGCCGTGCCGGCGCTGATCGAGTCCGCGGTGGCCGAAACCGCGGCGCTGCTGTTCGGCTCGTCCTGTCCGGTGCGTTTTCCGATGCACACCGCCGTCGTCGACTGCTATGCCGACGCCAAATGATCGGGCCCGCTTGCGATCGGCGCCAGCACTATCCGCTCTCCGGCTCGCCGATCGCGCGAATCCGCTCACGCAGGTTCCTCGCTCTCGGGTCGTCGAACGGCGCCAGCAGGTTCAGCGCCTCTTCCCGGTGGCGTCGCGCTTCGTCCGCGCCGCCGGTCCGGTCAAGGCTGAGGGCAAGGTTGGTGAGCGCGACCGCCAGCTGCCACGGGTCGCCGAGTTCGCGGTGGGCCACGACCGCGCGGCGGTGGAACTTCGCCGCCTCGTCGGGCATGCCGAGTTCGCGATAGGCCTCGCCGGCGCCGTCGAGCGCCGCCGCCTCCCGGCTGCGGTCCCCGACCTGCCGCTGGATCACGGCGGCACGCTGGTATGACGTCAGCGCGTCGGCTGCGCCGCCTCCGGCACGCTGGATTCTCGCCAGCTCCAGGAGCCAGTGGGCCTCCCAGGCGAGCAGGCTCTCCGCTCGGGCCAGTTCCAGCGCCCGCTGGATCGACGCCATCGCCTCGCTCACCCGGCCCGATTCCCGCTGTGTCATGGCGAGGTTGTACAGCGCGTCGCCCTCGGCCGCGCGGTCACCGAGTTCACGGAAGATCGCCGCCGTGCCGGGCAGGATTTCCGACGCCTCGGCGAGCCTGGTCAGCTCGTAGTAGACCAATCCGAGATTGTTGCGCGCCACGGCTTCCCAGCGACGGCTGCCGAGCCGCCGGAAAACCGCGATGCCCTCCTCGAACCGCGCCGCGGCCCGCGCCAGCTCACGCCGCCGCACGTGCAACAGCCCCAACGCGTTGATCGAGCCCCCTGCACCGAGCACGTCGCCGATCTCCCGGCGGATGGCCAGGGCGCGCTCGTGGCAGTCCTCGGCCGGATCGAGCCGGTGTGACTGGAGATGGACCTTTCCCAAGCTTTCGAAGATCTCGGCCTCGCCGGCGCGGTCCCCGGCCCGCCGCGCCGAATCAAGGCCGATGCGCGCGGTCGCGAGCCAGTCCGGGAAAGCGTTCTGGCGCGCGTAAACGCCGCGCAGCGTGGCGGCGAGTTGCCAGGCGCCGCGGTGCAGACCAGCCTCGGCGGCCGCCCGGGTCATCGCGAGCAGGTTGGCACGCTCCTGCTCGTACCACCGGAACGCCGCCACGGAGTCGTCGAAACGTAGTGGTGTGACACCGCTTTCAAGCGGATCGAGGGGGATTCGACGGTTGAGGGGATTGATGTGGGCGACCGCGGCGTCAGCGGTGTGCAGGTACCAGGCCAGCGCCCGGCCGAGCACGACACGCCGGCTTTCCGTGGACTCCTGTTCGGCCGCCTGGTCGCTCGCGTAGGCGCGCAGAAGATCATGGAACTCGTAGCGCCCGGGTGCGTGTTGTTCCAGCATGTGCGCCCCGACCAGCACATCCAGCCGGTGCCGCGTGTCGCCCGCGGTCAGACCCGCCAACGCGGCCGCGGCCGGGATCCCGAACTCGGGCCCGGGATGCAAGCCCAGCAGCCGGAACAGTCTGGCGGCATCCTGCGCGAGCGCCCGGTACGACCAGGCGAAGACGGTACGGACCGCGTCCGCCTCCTCGTCGTCCTCGGCGGTGAGCGCGTCCCACAGCGCGGACTCGTCGCGAAGATCTCCGATCAGTTCGCTCAGCAGCATCAGCGGTCGGCTCGACGCGCGCTCAGCCGCGATCCGCAGGGCGAGGGGAAGCCGCGCACACAACCTGGCCAGTTCGATCAGCTCCACCGGATCGTCGGAAACCCGGTAGCCGGCGGTGATCTTTCGCAGCAGGAGCACGGCGTCTTCCTCGGTCAGCATGTCGAGGGCAAGCCTTCGCGCACCGTCCCGCGCGACCAGTCCCGACAGGCGGCTCCGGCTCGTCACCAGCACCAGGCATTCGCCGTTGCCCGGCAGCAGCGGGCGAACCTGCCCCACGCTCGCGGCATTGTCCAGCAGCACGAGAACCCGCCGGTCGGCCAGCAACGACCGGTACGAGGCCGCCATGTCCTCCAGTTCGGTGGGCAGGGAATCCGGCCGCATGCCCAAGGCCCGCAGAAACCGTTCCAGTGCCTGCTCCGCCGACACCGGTGGTCCGGGATCGTAACCGCGCAGGTTCACGTACAACTGCCCGTCCGGAAAGCGCCTTCGGACACTGTGCGCCCAATGCAGGGCAAGCGAGGTCTTGCCCACTCCGGCGGTACCGGTGATGACATAAACGCCGGCCGACAATGGTGCGTCGTCGCCGTCTAGAACCTCGTCGAGCCGCTTCAGTTCCGCCGCGCGGTTGACGAAGCCGCCGATGTCCCCGGGCAGCTGCCGCGGAACCGGATGCGCCGGCGGTTCCGCTGCGTGGAAATGCACGCCGCCATGGACATCCCTGGCCTGCACCACGTCCGCGGCCGAGCCGGACACCTCCGAACGGTGGCCGTGGCGGGACTCCTCGTCCGACTCGGACGCGTCACGAGCATTCATGGTTCACTCGATTCGAGGAGGCCCGGCTGGTGTCTTTCCCCAGTTTAGGGAAGAGCCGACCGGATACCCTCCACCACTTGAAGTAATTCACCCACCAGGTGGGACGCGATTAGCCGCAATATGACGCGACGACGTTCCGGCCCGCCGAAATCATTCAGAACCGCAAGTCAGGCGGCCGCGTCCAGCGCGCGCAGAACCCGTTTCGGGGAAACCGGAAATGCGGTGCCGAGGGTCTGCGCGAAGTAACTGACCCGCAGTTCCTCGATCATCCACCGGACCTCCAGCAACTCCGGGCCGGGTGCGACGCCCGGTCGGAGTTCCTGGACGGCTCGCTGGTACTCCCCGGTGAGCCACTGGATGTCCCGCAACAGCTCGAGATCGCGGTCCGCGGCGGTCCGCAGCTTCTCCAGCCTGCGGTCGATCGCACGCAGGTAGCGCACCAGGTTCGGTAGCCTGGTCAATCCGGTCGCGGTGACGAAACCCGGATATACCAACTCGTTCAGCTGCTGACGGATGTCGGCGAGGGATTCCGCCGGGCCACGGGTGTCGGCCAGCCTGGCCTCGACCTCGTTCGCCGCACGCAGGATCGGCTCCACTTCGGACAGTACGTCCAGCACGGTCGGGTTGAGCCCGACCCGGACCTTTTCCAGCAGCACACCGAAATCGGCCTCGTCCCAGACCGGCCCGCCGTTGTCGGCCACGAGCTTGTCCACCGCGCAGTTCACGCAGTCCTCCAGCAGCGCGCCCACGCCACCGTGCGGATTGCGGCCGAGCGCCAGCTTGGACTGGTTGCTCAGGCTGCGGGTGATGAACTTCATCGGCGAGGGCAGGTTGAGCCGCAGCATCTTCCGGGTGCCCGACCACATCTGCTGCCGCTGCTCGACCGCCGTGTCCAGCATCCGCACGGCCACCGTGTCGCCTTCGTCGACCAGCGCCGGGTAGGCCCGCATCTGGTCCCCGCGCCAGACCTGGGGCAGTTCCCCGAACACCGGCTTGGTCAGCCCGGTGCGCTCGATGCCGTCGGCGGCCTGGGAGATCGTCTCCCGCACCCGACCGCTCAGCCGGTGCTTGAGCGCCGCCAGATCCTTGCCCTCGCCGAGTTTCCGGCCCCGCTCGTCGAGCACCCGGAAGGTGATCCGCAGGTGGTCGGGAACGGCCGAAGGCTGCCATTCCGCGGGCGGAACGGCGACGCCGCGCAGGGCTTCCAGCTCGGCGGCGAGCACGTCGAGCAGCGGGCCGTCGGCCGGGCTCACCCGCGAGAGCACCAGTTTCGCGTGGTCGGGCGCGGGGACGAAATTGCGCCGCAGCTGCTTGGGCAACGACTTGATCAGCGCGGTCACCAGTTCTTCGCGCAGGCCGGGCACCTGCCAGTCGAAGCCGTCCTCGCGGACCTGGTTGAGCACCGGCAGGGGAAGGTGCACGGTCACCCCGTCGGCGTCCGCGCCCGGCTCGAACTGGTAGGTCAGCGCGAAGCGCAGGGAACCCTGGGTCCAGGTGTCCGGGTAGTCCGACTCCCGGATCCCGTCGGCGCCCTGGTTGATCAGCATCGCCTTTTCGAAGTTGAGCAGGTCGGGCTGGTCCGGGCGGGTTTTCTTCCACCACGCGTCGAAATGCCGTGCCGACACGACCTCTTCGCCGACGCGCTGATCGTAGAACTCGAACAGCGTCTGGTCGTCCACCAGCAGATCACGACGGCGCGCGCGGTTCTCCAGATCCTCGACTTCGTCGAGCAGGGCGCGGTTTTCCCCGAAGAACCGGTGATTCGTGTCCCAGTCGCCCTCGACCAGGGCGTGCCGGATGAACAGCGCACGACACAACTCCGGGTCGATGCGGCCGTAGTTCACCTTGCGGTTCGCCACCAGCGGCACCCCGTAGAGGGTGACGCGCTCGTTCGCCATCACCGCGCCGCGTCTGCGCTCCCAGTGCGGTTCCGAATAGTTCCGTTTCACCAGGTGACCGGCGAGTGGTTCGACCCATTCCGGCTCGATCCGCGCGTTCACCCGCGCCCACAGGCGGGAGGTTTCCACCAGTTCGGCGGCCATCACCCAGCGCGGCTGCTTCTTGAACAGCGACGAGCCGGGGAACACCGAGAACCGCGCACCCCGTGCGCCGAGATAGTCGCCCTTCTCCGGGTCCTTGAGGCCGATGTGCGAAAGCAGTCCGGCGATCAGCGCGGCGTGCACCCGTTGCGGGTCGGCGGGCACGGTGTTGAGCGTGACCCCGACCGATTTGGCGAGCTGACGCAGCTGACTGTAGATGTCCTGCCATTCGCGCACCCGCAGGTAATTGAGGTACTCGGTACGGCAGAGCCGGCGGAACTGGTTGGTGGACAGCGCCTTCTGCCGCTCCCGCAGGTACTCCCACAGGTTCAGGTAGGCCAGGAAGTCGGAGCTCTTGTCGGCGAAGCGGGCATGCTGCTGGGCCGCGGCCTCCTGCTTGTCGGCGGGACGCTCGCGCGGATCCTGGATGGACAGTCCCGACGCGATGATCATGACCTCGCGCACGCAGCCGTTCCGGGCGGCTTCCAGCACCATCCGGCCCAGCCGGGGGTCGACCGGCAACTGCGCGAGCTGCCGCCCCACCGGCGTCAGATTGTCCTTTGTGGACTCATCGAGCGCACCGAGTTCGCGCAGCAGTTGGACGCCGTCGGCCACCTGGCGCCGGTCCGGCGGCTCCACGAACGGGAACGCGGCGATGTCGCCCAGCCCGAGCGAGGTCATCTGCAGGATCACCGAAGCGAGGTTGGTGCGCAGGATCTCCGGTTCGGTGAACTCCGGCCGGGACAGGAAGTCCTCTTCGGTGTAGAGCCGGACACAGATCCCGTCCGAGGTGCGGCCACAGCGGCCCTTGCGCTGGTTGGCCGAGGCCTGCGAGACCGGCTCGATCGGCAACCGCTGCACCTTCGTGCGGTGGCTGTACCGGGAAACCCGGGCCGTGCCCGGGTCGATCACGTACTTGATCCCGGGCACCGTCAGCGAGGTTTCGGCCACGTTGGTGGCCAGCACGATCCGCCTGCCGGCGTGGCGGGCGAACACCCGGTGCTGGTCGGCCGCCGACAACCGCGCATACAGCGGAAGGATCTCGGTGTCCCGAAGGTCCTGTTTGGACAGGGCATCGGCGGTGTCGCGGATCTCGCGCTCCCCGGAGAGGAACACGAGGATGTCGCCGGGGCCCTCGGCGCACAGCTCGTCGACCGCGTCGCCGATCGCCTGGACCTGGTCGCGGTCGGTGTCGCCGGCCGGGTCGTCGGGGTCGACGATCGGCCGGTACCGGACCTCGACCGGATAGGTCCGGCCGGACACCTCCACGATCGGCGCGCGCCGGCCGTCGCCGTCGCCGAAGTGGTCGGCGAAGCGTTCCGGATCGATCGTCGCCGAGGTGATGATCACCTTGAGGTCCGGGCGGCGGGGCAGCAGCTGCTTGAGGTAGCCCAGCAGGAAGTCGATGTTGAGGCTGCGCTCGTGCGCCTCGTCGATGATGATCGTGTCGTAGCGGCGCAGCATCCGGTCGGCCTGGATCTCGGCCAGCAGGATGCCGTCGGTCATCAGCTTGACCAGGGTGTCGTCACCGCTGGTGTCGGTGAACCGGACCTTGTAGCCCACGGTCGAGCCCAGCTCGGTGCCCAGCTCGCTCGCGATGCGCTCGGCGACGGTGCGCGCGGCGAGCCGGCGGGGTTGCGTATGCCCGATCTGGCCCCGCACGCCCAGCCCGAGCTCCAGGCAGATCTTCGGCAGCTGGGTGGTCTTGCCCGAGCCCGTCTCCCCCGCGACGATCACGACCTGGTGATCACGGATGGCCGCCGCGATGTCGTCCTTGTGCCGGCTGACCGGGAGCTCTTCCGGATACCTGAGCTCGGGGCGGGCCGCGCTGCGGCGGGCCACCCGCTGCTCCGCCGCGGCGATGTCGGCCGTGATCCCGGCGATGATCTCGGGGGTGACCTCGCGGGTGCCCCGGTCCCGGCCACGGCCATTGCGCGGGCCCTTGCGCACACCGTCGATCCGGCGGCGGAGCCGATGCTCGTCGCGCGCCATCAGTCCGGGCAGCCGGGCCCGCAGTTCGTCCAAGGGGGAAGGCGTAGACATACGGCCCTCAGGATACCGGCGCCCGCCACCGCGTTTCACCACGTCGGGCACGGCCCACCCGGAAACGGCGGGTCACGACCACACCGGACGAGCGGAACGAGCCCAAGGTCACATCAGGACGCACCGTAGATGTCGGCGGGCTCGACCAGGGTGAGCCGGTCGTCGGACGCCGCGGCAGCGCGCAGCCGACGGCTGAACCCGCTGCGGGAGAACAGGAACCTCCGCAGGCCCGAAAGATCGCCCGGCAGGTGCGCGGACAACCGGTCCAGCAGGTTCAGCTCGTCGAAGTCGACTTCCGCCGCAGTCCACTTACACATCCCGACGACGAGCGGAGCACGGGCGCCGTCCACTCCGACGACGTCGAGTTCCCGCTCTTCGGTGCGGCGTTCCTCGCCCGTCGGGACCTGACCCCACCAGCGCCCGACCTCCGCCACGCCGGGAACGCGGTGCCGGATGTACTCGCGGCACATGTCCTCCCACGCCAGCGAGGCGTGGTGGTCCAGCTGTGGCATGACCGACTCCGCGACGTAGGCGGCCGCGAGCTCGTTGGTACGCAGATGCGACTTCGCGGGTTCCACGAACCGGTAGTGGAAGCGCAGGAACTGGTCGGTGATCGTGTACGCCGTCTTCTTGGAGCGCTCCGACGCGGTCACGGGTCGCACCTTGGCGATGAGTCCGAGACGCTCGAGCGTGGCCACGACCTTGGCGACCACGCTCGGATCGAGCCTGGTCCGCTGAACGATCGCGTTGGCCCGATTGTGCCCGTGCGCAATCGAGCGGAGGACCGCGCTGTGGTTCGCCGGCGCCGCGATCGACTGCCTGAGCATCAGCTCGGCTTCGTCATGGAGCAGCCCGGTCCGCTGGAACACCTCTCGGACCAGGTTGTCCTGGATCGAGCGGCGATCGGTGAACCGTTCGAGGTAGTACGGGATGCCGCCACAGATCGAGTAGGCGCGGACGCGGTCCGCGACCGGGAATCCCGGGTGGAACAACGCGGCCTCACAGGCCAGGAACGGCTCCAGGCGAAGCTGCCCGGTACGCCGCCCGTAGAGCCGGCCGGCGAGTACCTCATCCTCGAAGAACGACAGTTCGCTACCCGCGAGAACCAGCACGATCGGCAGCTTGCGGCCGGTTGTCCGCCACCAGCGGCTCAGCACGCTCTCCAACTCGGGAGAACGAGCGGCCAGCAGCTGGAACTCGTCCAGCACCACGAGTGTGCGCTGGTCGCCGACGAACTCGGCGAGCGCGGCGAGCGCCGCTTCCCAGCTCGTCAGCGGCTGGGTCCGCAGGACCTCGCTGCCGGACGCCTGGGCCAGTTCGGCCGTCAGGTCACGAAGTTGGTCCGCCGCCACGGAGTCGGTGGCTTCGAAGTACACGGCGCGGGTGTCCGCGACGAGCTTCGACAGCAGTTCGGTCTTGCCGACCCGGCGCCGGCCGTAGACCACCAGGAGCTCGGCCAGCGAGCCGTCAAGGCGCTCCTGGAGGAGGGCCATTTCCGTCGTCCGATTCAGGAACCGCACGTCACCAGCTTACAGGGAAACTTCCCGCATGAGAACTTCCTGCGCGAGAACTTCCGGTGCTGGAAGTTCCTTTGCGCACGGTTCTCAGGTGCGCCGCAGCGCCGCCGCCGACAGCTGCGCGGGGGTGCGGTGCCCGGTGAGGCCCAGGGTGATCTCGAGGTCGGCCAGCAGGCAGCGCAACACGTGCCGGACGCCGTCCTCGCCCGCAAGCGCGAGCCCGTAGGCGTAGGGGCGGCCGAGCAGCACGGCGCGCGCGCCCAGGGCCAGCGCCTTGATCACGTCGGCGCCGGTGCGGATCCCCGAATCGAACAGCACCTCGATCCGGTCCCCGACCGCGCCCGCGATCGTGGGCAGTGCGTCCAGCGCGCCGAGCGCGCCGTCGACCTGCCGGCCGCCGTGGTTGGACACCACGATCCCGTCCATCCCCGCGTCCACCGCCCGCCGGGCGTCGTCCACGTGCTGGATGCCCTTGAGCACGATCGGGCCGTCCCACAGCTCCCGGAGGCAGGACAACTGGTCCCAGCCGAAGTCGGTGCCGGAGAACATCGACGCCCACAACAGGATCGCGCTCGCCGGATCCTCCTCGGGGCTCTTTTCCAGCCGTGCGCGGAAGGCCGGATCGGACAGCGGCGTCGCCAGCCCCTCACCGGCCAGGAACGGGAGGTGGGCGCGGTCGAGGTCGCGCGGACGCCAGGCCAGCGTCCAGGTGTCCAGGGTGACGACGAGCGCCGAATACCCCGCCGCCCGGGCCCGGCCGAGGATGCTCGCGCAGACATCGCGGTCGGTGGGCCAGTACAGCTGGAACCACCGGGGAGCGTCCCCGCTCGCTTCCGCGACCTGCTCCAGAGTTCGGCCGGCCGCGGTGGAGAAGATCATCGGCACGCCGAGCGAGGCCGCGGCGCGGGCGGTCGCGAGCTCGGCGTCGGCATGGATGATCGACTGCACGCCGATCGGGGCGAGCAGCACGGGCGCGGGCAGTTCGGTGCCGAGCACGGTCGTGGTGAGGTCACGGTCGGTGGACCGGGTCAGTATGCGGGGCACGAGCTTCCACCGCTCGAAGGCTTCCCGGTTGGCCCGCATGGTCGCGCCGCTTCCCGCGCCGCCCGCGACGTAGTCGAACGCCTCCCCGCCGAGCGTGCCGGCCGCGGCCTGTTCCAGATCGGTGAGATCGGTCGGCAGCGGTGGTTTCGCCCCGCCGAGGCCCTGCAGGTAGATCTCGTTCTGGTAGTCACCGAATCGTCCGGCCACCGGCACCTCCTGCTCGACGCCCCGGCAGCCTATGCCGTGTTTCCCCGGCGCGCGAACGGATCCGCGGCTTGACCTTCAAGGAGGTCGAACGCCCGGAATCGCCGCCATGGACGAGCTGACCATCGGAGCCTTCGCCGCCCGTGTCGGGCCGGCCCCCAGCGCACTGCGCTGCTACGACGACTGCGACGTGCTCAAACCCGCCCGCGTCGACGACACGACGGGCTACCGCCATTACCGAGCCGATCAGGTGGAGCGCGGGCTGCTGCTGCGCGATCTGCGGGCGGCCGGTCTGCCGCTGGCCGAGGTCGTCACCGTCCGCGGTCTGCGGCCCGACTCGGCCACCGGTTCAGGCCGGTTCCTGGCGCCCGCGCCAGACCTGGCCGGGCTCGCGCGGTGGGCCGCCCGCCGGCGACGGGTGCGCATCGAATTCGAACGCGGCGGCGTCGAGGCCGACGACGAGCGCTACTCACTG
>DASSAD010000140.1:0-7017 GCA_035685725.1 Amycolatopsis sp.
TCGTAGCCGCCGTCGATGCGGACGGCCTCTTCGGCGAACCAGCGGAAGAACTCGGCGGCGTAAGCGATTTCCCCGCGCGCCTCGGCCAGCGGCTTGCCCATCTCCAGCGTCATGAGCAGGGCCAGGTCTTCGTTGCGCGCGGTGAGCAGTTCGAACGCGCGGCGCAGGATCTCGCTGCGTTGGCGCGGCGCGGTGGCGGCCCACTCGCGTTGTGCGGCGACGGCGGCGTCCAACGCGGCCATCCCGTCTTCCGGTGAGGCATCGGCGACCTCGCACAGGATTCGGCCGGTCGAGGGATCCTCGACGCCGAAGGTGCGCCCGCCCGTCGCCGGTACCCACTTGCCGGCGATGAACAGGTCCTTGCCGACTGCCTCGACCACACTGGTCTCACTCATTGGCACCTCCTGATTGCACCCGCTCCGGCGGCCATGCTATGCATATTGTCAACAATCTACAACTTCCTGGGAGGCTGACCCGAACCGGCTTGAGCGGCACCTCGATGGTGACCGCCGGACACGCCAACCACCACCGGGCGGCGCGATCATGTGCCCCCGGAGTCACCGAGATCACCGAGGAGCCCGCTGATGACCCAGTTGTCCCCCCTGCTCAAGCAAGCCACCCCGGTCGTCGCCGACCACGGTGAGGGCACCTGTCTCTACGACACCGACGGCGGCCGCTACCTGGACTTCACCGCGGGCATCGGCGTCACGAGCACCGGGCACTGCCACCCGCGGGTCGTGCGCGCGGCGCAGGAGCAGATCGGCAAGCTCATCCACGGGCAGTACACCACCGTGCTGCACGAGCCCCTGCTGCGCCTGACCGAGCGGCTCGGCGACGTGCTGCCCGAGGGACTCGACTCGCTGTTCTTCGCCAACTCCGGCAGCGAAGCGGTCGAGGCCGCGCTCCGGCTGACCCGGCAGGCCACCGGCCGGCCCAACGTGATCGTCTTCCAGGGCGGCTTCCACGGCCGGACCGTCGCCACCGCGACCATGACGACCTCGGGCACCCGGTTCAGCGCGGGGTTCTCGCCGCTCATGGGCGGGGTGCACGTCGCTCCCTTCCCGTACTCCTACCACTACGGCTGGGACGAGGCGACCACGACGAGGTTCGTCCTGCGCGAGCTCGACTACCTGTTCGCGACCGTCAGTGCACCGAGCGAGACCGCGGCGTTGTTCGTGGAACCGGTCCTCGGCGAGGGCGGCTACGTGCCCGGCAACACCGAGTTCTTCGCCGGGCTGCGCGAGCGGGCGGACAAACACGGGATCCTGCTGGTACTGGACGAGATCCAGACCGGTTTCGGCCGCACCGGCAAGTACTGGGGCCAGGACCATTTCGGTGTGCGGCCGGACGTGATGACCATCGCGAAGGGCCTGGCCAGCGGCTTCCCGCTGTCCGGCATCGCCGCGTCGACCGAGCTGATGGCCAAGGCGTTCCCGGGTTCGCAGGGCGGCACCTACGGCGGCAACGCGGTCTCGTGCGCGGCGGCGCTGGCCACCCTGAACGTGATCGAGGACGAAGGATTGGTGGAGAACGCGGCGGCGCGGGGGCGCCAGTTGCTGGAAGGCGCCCGGCTGGTCGGCGACAAGACCGCCGAGATCGGCGAGGTACGCGGTCTCGGCCTGCTGGTCGGGTCCGAGTTCACCGACGCCGACGGCAATCCCGACACCGCGACGGCCCAGGCCGCGCAGCGGGAGGCGGCCAAGCGCGGCCTGCTGCTGCTGACCTGCGGCGCGTACACCAACGTGGTCCGCATGATCCCGCCGCTGGTGGTGTCGGCCGAACAGGTCGACGAGGCACTGGGCATCTGGAGCGAAACGGTCGCGGCGGTGACCAGGGGATAGCCGACCGCACGATTCCGCTCCCCGAACCGGCAACCACGAACAAAGGGATGAACATGGCTCGATACATCACGATCACGTTGGACAAGCGCGGGGTGTCCTGCCGCGCGGTGCTGCTCGACGAACAGGCACCGCGCACCTGCCGGGCGGTCTGGGACGCTTTGCCGCAAAGCGGTTCGGCCTATCACGCCAAATACGCGCGCAATGAGGTCTACACGCTCGTGCCGCCGTTCGCGGATCCGCAACCGGGACGGGAAAACCCCACGATCACCCCCATTCCTGGCGATGTGGTCTATTTCGGTTTCGAAGCCTGGGAGATCGGTAATCCGGCCTACGGCTACGAGGATTCCAGCGAGGCACACGGGGCACAGGGCGCCACGGATCTGGCGATCTTCTACGGCCGGAACAACCTGCTCATCAACGGTGACGCCGGCTGGGTACCGGGCAACGTGTTCGCCACGATCGTGGCAGGCCTGCCGGAAATGGCGGCGGCCGCGCAGGACCTCTGGCTGCGCGGCGTCGAAGGGGAGACGTTTTCCTTCGCCCGGGCGGAGTGACCGGCCGGGCGCGGGGATCCGGCGGCCGGAGGTGACCGACCGGGTGCCGGACGGGCCAGGACCGGTCCGGCACCCGCGCCGGGCGACCTCTGCCCGGCGGGGAAGATCGGCCGCCCAGGGGCTCGTTCACCAGCGGCCGGCCGGCCGATTTCGGGGCCGGGACGCTCGGGCGAGCCCAGGTCGCGGTGCTGTCGACGGGAAGGATCCGCGGCGCTGACCCGGGGCGCGGAACGGCGACTGATCGGCCGCCCCCTTCCTGTCACCCGATCGAGTGTTCTTCCCCTGTAGTGCGGGATTCACCCCTCCGGCAGCTTGTGCCGCCCGAATGCCGCATCAAGTCTCACCGAATCCGGGATTACTCACTCGATCGCGCTACTCGTAGTCGGTCCGCGCCCCGCTTTCACCGGCGCGAAAAAGCCGAATGTGTGCATAGTTTGACCCGATCGGATTTCTTCGGCCCGTGGTCGCCGGCCGGGTCCGCGAACCCGTCTCGTTGACATTCGCGCACCCGGCCGAAAAACTGATCACCGCTTTCGGCAGCAAAAAGCTGCGCCGAAATCGAATCCGATAGGAGTCCGTGAATGCTGGCGATCGTCCATTACTACCCGTACGGCCACGACGTCCTCACCCACGCGATCGGCCATCTCGCTCACTTCCTCGGCTGGCTGATCTGATCTTCGGCCAACCGGCGAAAAGCCGGCTTTTCCCGCCCGTTCCGGCGCCGAAAAGCCGGCTTTTCGGCGTCCGCGCCCGATACCCGCGGGTAGGCCTTCGTACTAGGCTGGGTCCATGGACGACTCAGCCGTGGCGCTGTTCGCCGAGATCGTGGGCGAGGGCAACCTCCTGACCGGTGAGCGGGTTTCCGAGGACTACGCGGGCGACGAGTCATTGACCGGCGAACCGGTCGAACCCGCCGCCGTCGCCAAACCGGCCACGGCGCGGGAGGTCGCGGCGCTGCTGGCCGCGGCGACCGAGCACGGCGTCCCGGTCACCGCGCGGGGCTCGGGAAGCGGACTGTCCGGCGCCGCCCGCCCGCACGAGGACGGCCTGCTGATCTCCTTCGAGCGGATGAACTCGGTGCTGGAGGTCGACACCGGCAACCAGGTCGCGGTCGTCCAACCCGGTGTCACGCTGGGCGAACTCGACCGCGCGACCGCGGCGGCCGCGCTCGCCTACACCGTCTATCCGGGCGAACTCAGCGCCAGCGTCGGCGGCACGGTCGGCACGAACGCGGGCGGCATGCGCGCCGTCAAATACGGGGTGACCAGGCACAACGTCATCGGCCTCGAGGCGGCGCTGCCGACCGGGGAGATCATCCGCACCGGCGGCAAGATGGCGAAGATCTCCACCGGCTACGACCTCACCCAGCTCATCATCGGCTCCGAAGGCACCCTCGCGCTGGCCACCGAGGTGATCGTCAAGCTGTACCCGCGGCTGGCGCACTCCGCGACCCTGCTCGCCCCGTTCGGTGCGCTCGACACGGTGATGGGCGCGGTGCCGGAGATCATCGCCAGCGGCCTGACCCCGTACCTCCTGGAATACATCGACAATCTCACGATGGCCGCGATCGTCTACACCGAAAAGCTTTCCCTCGGCGTGCCCGACGAAATCCGCGATGCCACACAGGCATATCTGGTGGTGGGCCTGGAAAACCGCGACGCCGACCGGCTGGAGGGCGACGTCGTGCGGGCCGGGGAACTGCTCGCGAAACTGGGCGCCGCCGATGTCTACGTGCTCGACGGGGGCTCCGCGCGCAAACTCGTCGAAGCGCGGGAAAAGGCTTTCTGGACGGCGAAGGCGGCCGGCGCCGACGACGTGGTCGACGTGGTCGTGCCCCGCTCTCAGATGCCCGGATTCCTTGCCCGGACACGGGAACTCGCCACCGCGGCCGGCGCCGGCGTCGTCGGCTGCGGCCACGCCGGGGACGGCAACGTGCATCTCGCCGTCTTCTGCAAGGACCCGGAAAAACGGCACGAGCTGCTGCACGAAATCTTCACCGCCGGGGTCGCCGCGGGTGGCGCGATCTCCGGCGAACACGGTATCGGTCAGGCGAAGAAGGACCATTTCCTGGCCTTGGAGGACCCGGTCAAGGTCACGCTGCTGCGCCGGATCAAGCAGGCCTTCGATCCGCGGAACATCCTCAACCCCGGGGTTCTCTTCGATTGATCGGCCACCACCGCGGCACGCCCCGGACGCCGTCGGCGAATCCGCGCGGGCGCGGACCGGGTTTCGTGAGTTAGGAGAGCAATGAACGGCGCGCAGTCCCTGATCCGCACCCTCGTCGACGCGGGTGTCGACGTGTGTTTTTCCAACCCGGGCACCTCGGAGATGCATTTCGTGGCCGCGCTGGACTCCGTCCCGGAGATGCGCGGCATCCTGGCCCTGTTCGAGGGCGTGGTGACCGGGGCGGCCGACGGCTACGGCCGGATCGCGGGCCGGCCCGCCGCCACCCTGCTGCATCTGGGGCCGGGCCTGAGCAACGGCATGGCCAACCTGCACAACGCCCGGCGGGCGCACACCCCGATCGTCAACGTCGTCGGCGACCACGCGACCTACCACAAGAAGTACGACGCCCCGCTGGAATCCGAGATCGAACCGGTCGTGGAAACGCTCAACGGCTGGGTGCGCCGCTCCGCCAACCCGGTCGACGTCGGGGCGGACGCCGCCTTCGCCGTCGCCGCCGCGCAGGAACCGCCGGGGCAGGTGGCCACGCTGATCCTGCCGGCGGACGTTTCCTGGGGCGATGGTGGTGTCGCGGTCAAGCCGGTCCCCCCGCACGCCCCGAAGCAGGTCGCCGGCACGACGGTGAAGGCGGTGGCCGAGGTCCTGCGCACCGGCGAGCCGGCGGCGCTGCTGATCGGCGGCCCCGCGTGCCGGGAAGCGGGCCTGCGCGCGGTGAGCCGGATCGTCGAGGCGACCGGGGCGAAGCCCTTCGTCGAGACCTTCCCGGCCCGCCTGGAACGGGGCGCGGGGCTGCCCACCGTCGAGCGGCTGGCCTACCTGGCCGAACAGGTCACCTACCAGCTCGACGGGATCAAGCACGTGATCGTGGCGGGCACGAAGGCGCCGGTGTCGTTCTTCGCCTACCCGGGCAAACCGAGCGACCTCGTGCCCGAAGGCGCCCAGGTGCACACGCTCGCCGAACTCGGCCACGACGTGGCGGCCGCGCTGGAAGCCCTCGCCGAGGAGATCGCGCCGGACACCCAGCCGGTGCTCGCGCCCGCGCGGCGGCCGGAACTGCCCAGCGGCCCGCTCACCGTCCAGAACTGGGTCGACGTGATCGGCGCGCTACTGCCGGAAGGGGCCATCGTCTCCGACGAGACGAACACCTCGGGCCTGCTGCTGCCCGCCGCCACCGCCGGCGCGCCCCGGCACGACGTGCTGACCATCACCGGCGGCGCGATCGGCCAGGGCCTGCCGGTCGCGGTCGGCGCCGCCGTCGCCGCCCCGGACCGCCCGGTGATCGCGCTGCAGGCCGACGGCAGCGCCATGTACACGATTTCGGCTCTGTGGACCATGGCGCGGGAGAACCTCGATGTCACGACGATCGTGCTGAACAACGCGGCGTACGCGATCCTGCGGATCGAACTGCAACGTGTCGGTGCGGAAGGCTCGGGGCCCAAGGCGAAGGAACTGCTCGATCTGTCGCGGCCCGACCTGGACTTCGTCAAGATCGCCGAAGGCATGGGGGTTCCGGCCACCCGCGCCACCACCGCCGAAGAACTCGCCGAGCAGTTCTCGCGCGCGCTGGCGGAGCCGGGCCCGCACCTGATCGACGCGATCGTGCCGTCCCTGCTGTAGTCCTCGCGGCCCGGTCGGAAAGATCGCGAATGGGGCGCCGTTCGGAAGAACGGCGCCCCACCGCGGCCGGTGTTGCCGGCTACTCGAAGATCTCGCCCTTCTCGGCCTTGTCGACCAGCGACTGCGGCGGGGTGAACACCTCGCCGTAGCGGGCGGCCAGCTCACGAGCACGGGCGACGAAACCCGCCGGCCCGCCTTCGTACTGGTTGATGTACTGGATGACACCCCCGGTCCACGCCGGGAACCCGATGCCGAAGATCGACCCGATGTTGGCGTCGGCCACCGAGGTCAGCACGCCCTCGTCGAAGCACCGCACCGTTTCCAGCGCCTCGGCGAACAGCATGCGCTCCTGCAGATCCTGGAACGGCACCGTGGCGCTGCCCGAGTCGAACGCCGCGCGCAGGCCCGGCCAGATCGAAACCCGCTTGCCTTCGGCGTACTCGTAGAACCCGGCGCCCGCGGACTTTCCCTTGCGGTCGAACTCTTCGACCATCCGGTCGATCACCGCTTCGGAGCCGTGCTCCCGCCAGACGCCGCCGGCGGCCTCGATCGCCGCCCGCGTCTCCTGCCGGATCTTCCGCGGCAGGGTCAGCGTCAGCTCGTCCATCAGTTGCAGCGGCGGCGCCGGATACCCGGCCTGGGAACCGGCCTGCTCGATGGACGCGGGCTCGACCCCCTCGCCGACCGCGGCGACGGCCTCGTTGAGGAACGTGCCGATCACCCGGCTGGTGAAGAAGCCGCGGCTGTCGTTGACCACGATGGGCGTCTTCTTGATCTGCAGGGTGAAGTCGAAGACCTTCGCCAGGGTGGCGTCGGAGGTC
>DASSAD010000141.1:0-45334 GCA_035685725.1 Amycolatopsis sp.
GGCCACCACGATGGAGTACTTCGACTTCCTGATCTACTCGACGGCGGCCGCCCTCGTGTTCGGGAAACTGTTCTTCCCCGATCTGAGCGGCGTCGTCGGGACTCTCGCGTCCTTCGCCACCTTCGCGGTCGGGTTCCTCGCTCGGCCGCTCGGCGGGATCGTCGCCGGGCACGTCGGTGACCGGTACGGGCGCAAGCCGCCCCTGATCGGGGCGATGGTCGTGATGGGGGTGGGCACGTTCGTGATCGGCGTGCTGCCCGGCTACGACCGGATCGGGATCTGGGCGCCGGTGCTGCTGGTGGTGGTCCGCCTGGTGCAGGGCTTCGGGGTCGGCGCGCAGTGGGGCGGCGCCGCGCTGCTGCTGATCGAGCACGCGCCGGTGGCACGCCGGGGCTTCTACGGCAGCCTGGTCCAGACCGGGGCCGTTTTCGGGGCCGTCGCCGGCAACGCCGTGTTCCTCCTCGTTTCGGGTCTGCTGACCGAAGCGCAGTTCCTGAGCTGGGGGTGGCGGCTACCGTTCTTCCTCGGCCTGGTGATCGTCGTGCTCGGGATCTACCTGCAGCTGACGATCGAGGACACACCGGTCTTCCGGCGGATGCTGGAGACCTCGGCGCGCACCGGCGTCCGGAAGGCACCGCTGGCCCAGGCGATCCGCCGCCATTGGCGGCAGATCCTCCAGGCGGCGGGGGCGCTGTTCCTGGTCAACGCGACCTTCTACATCCTGATCAGCGGCATGCTCGACTACGGAACCCGCTACGCCGGGCTGACGAAAACCGAGACCCTGGTGTGCGTGCTGGTCTCGGGCGCGACCGAAGCGGTGTCGATCCCGTTCTTCGGCGCGCTGAGCGACCGGGTCGGCCGGCGGCGGCTGTTCCTCATCGGGTCGGTGCTCACCGCCGTGTTCATCTACCCGATGTTCCTGCTGGTGAACACCGGCTCGGTGGCGTTCGCACTGCCGGCCATGATCGTCGCCTTCACCATCCACGCCACCATGTACGGCCCGGGGGCGGCACTGTACGCGGAAATGTTCCCCGCCGACGTCCGGTATTCGGGTGCCTCGCTGGGATTCCAGATCGCCTCGGTGGTCGCGGGCGGGTTCGCGCCGTTCATCATGACCGCGCTGCTGGCGATGACCCGCTCCGCCTCGTCGGTTTCGCTGTACGTCATCGGAATGGCCGCGATCACCTTCGGCGCGGTATTCACCATTCGCGAATCCTTCCGCCGTGACCTGCACCAACGGGAGGAAGTGGACGCGCCCGCCGTCCGCGCCGGTTGATAAAATATCCGAATGTTGAGGATGGAAACCGTTTCGCGCGTGCAGGCCCTGGCCATGGACGTCGAACGGTCCATCGCCGAACGGCAGCTGCGGCCGGGCGACCGCATCACCACGCTCGAGGCGTTGCGGGCCGAAACCGGCCTCGCCCGGCAGACCGTGAGCGAGGCGGCACGACTGCTGGTCGAGCGGGAGATCGTGGAGCTGCGTCCCGGCCGCGGCGGTGGCCTGTTCGTCGCCCCGGTCAGCCCGGTGGTCCGCCTGCGGCACACGCTCCTCAGCGTCCCGAAGGGGGCCGCGACCGTCTCCGACGCGATCGCCGTGCGTGACGCGCTGGAGGAACTGATCGACACCGACGCGGCGCGCCTGCGCACCGCGTCGCACATCCGGGAACTGCGCCGGGCACTGGGCGAGCTGCGCCGCTCGGTGACCGGCGTCGACCGTTTCATGACCGCGAACTGGGCGCTGCACGAGCAGATCGCCCGGATCACCGGCAACGAGCTGGCGCGCGGGGTGTATCTGGGCACCCTCCGCTGCGTCGCCGAACTGTCGGCCGGCGCGCGCATCGACGAGTCCGAGCAGCAGGCCGGCTACCTCAAGCACCGGGTCCGGGTCCACACCGAACTGGTCGAGGCGATCATCGACGGCGACGTGGACCGGACCGTGGCGGCCGTGGCGCGACACCGAGGACCCGGCGGCCAGGCCGAGGGCTGACGCGCTGGGCCCGGTACCGGAAGTCGGTGGGGGAGAGGTGCTCACCGCACGACTTCGAGCAGTTCCGCGGCCACGGCGAGGTCCAGTTCGGAATGCCCGCCGAAGTCCACGGCGAAGGATCGTCCGGCGGTGACGGATCGGCCGTGGTGCGGCGTGCAGGTCACACGCCGCGGAGCGGCATGCAGGTCGCGCACACCGGTGGCGCGGATCACGGCGAGGGCGTTACCCGGCCGGATGCCCCCGCAGGCCATCACCGCGAGCCGTCCCCGGGCGGCCCGAACCAGGCGGGTCAGCACGGGTATGCCCGCCTCGGCCCTGGCCGCCTGACCGGAGCTGAGCACCCGGGTGAAGCCGAGTTCCGCCAGCTGGTCGATGGCGGCGACCGGGTCCCGGCAGACGTCGATGGCCCGGTGGAAGGTCACCGCACGTCCTTGCGCGGTGGCCACCAGATCGGCGAGCACGGCGCGATCCGGATCCCCGGCCGCATCGAGCGCGCCGATCACGACGCCCGCCGCGCCGGCCTCCACCGCATGTGCGACGTCGCCGCTCATCGCGTTCACTTCGGCCGGCGAGTACCGGAATCCACCTTCCCTTGGCCGGACGAGGACATGCACTTCGGCCTGCCGCACCCGGGACAGCACCGACGCGAGCAGTCCCGGCCCCGGGGTCAGCCCGCCCAGCGCTCCGGCCGAACACAGCTCGATCCGGGGCACCCCCAGCGAATCCGCGGCGATCGCGCCGTCGGCGGTGTCGATGCTCAGTTCGATCCGGACGGCGCTGGAGGTGGTTCTCGTCGCCGGATCACGATGCGGTGTCGCCACGGATGCTCATGGTGCCATGGTCGCGCCCGTCACCTGCGCTGGATGACCGCACCGCTTCGATGCCGTTTTGGAGATCAAGCCCCGACCAGCGGCGGCACCTGGAACCGGGTGTAGCGGGCGGTGTCCCCGATCGCCGCCGCGGCCGCGTTCAGGCGTTCCGGTTCCGCGCTCTGGTCCCACCGTCCTGTTTGGATTCGGTGCTCCAGCGCGCCCAGTGCGGCAACGGTTTCCGAGGTGGCGAATGCGCAGTGCCCGCTGGCGTCGACGTAGGCCTGACGGAGCAAGGAAGCGCTTCCCGCGGCGACCGCTTGCTGCCGGTACCAGTTCTCCTGTTCGACCGGGACGAGTTGGTCGGCGATGGTATGGATGTCCAGCTCGGGTACCCGCAGTCGCCCGGTCGGCATCGAGGTCCTGGCCAGCTCGGCCACCGCGCTGGGGTCGGCCTCGATGTTCGCGTCACGGGTGAGCGTGGCCAGGTCGGCGTCGAGATCCAAGCCGGCTTCGCGGTAGAGCGCACGCACCTGATCGGCGTGGCTGCTGTGGTCGAGCAGGGCCCGGTAGTCCACCCCTGCGGTGGCGGAGCTGTTGCCGCCGGCGGCCGTTTCGACCTGGTAGCGACCGGTCATCGCGAATCCGAGCACGAGCGACGTGAGTTCCTGTGCTTGCTGGGCTTCCTGCTCGTGGTAGTCCGACGGCGTGGTGTCGCCGGTGAACCAGGTGGGTTCGTTCATCAACGCCGCGCCGAGCGCGACCCGCGCCTGGCCTTGCGCGCTGTTCTGTGCCGTGGCGACCACGCCGGCCAGCGTCGTGGCCGCTGCCGTCGCGTCGCTGCTGTCCTGGTAGTTCACGAGTTTGACCGGCGTTTGCGGGGCCAGCAGATGGGAGAGCGCGTATTCACCGTTGAGCTGGTAGTCGTTGAGGTTCAGCGCACCCGCGACGAGCCCGCAGGTGGTGAGCGTCCCGTCGATCCGGTCTCCGCGGCCTTCGGATTCCAATGCGCTGACGAGCCCGCCCATCGAAGTACCCCACGCGATGGTGTGCCGCGCCTGTCCGATGACCGCTTCCAGCGCGTGCAGGGAATCGAACTGGTCGCGCACCGCCGAGTCCAGCGCCCACCAGGATGGTCCCGAATACGATGATCCGACGAGCGCGTACCCGCGGTCGAGCAATGCCGCCCTGGTTTCGTCGTCCGGTGCGTCCTGAGCGGCGAGCGGACCGAAACCGTGGCTGTACAAGATGATCGTGCCGCTCCAGCTCTGCGGTACGTCCGCCACCCAGCTTGCGCCGTCCGCCAAGGAGCCGGTGTAATGCTGTTGCGCGGCCACCGCGGGAACCGCCACCGTCCCGCAGAGAGCTGCCGCGACAGCCACCACGACGCCGAATCGTGTCCGCCACATAGCCGCGTCCTTCCTGTCCCTCCGCAATGAGGGGTACGGCGGGCAAGCGTGCCATGGGAACCACAATTTGTACAGTGTTCGGTATTCGTCGGGAATGTGGCTGGAATTGACCGAATCTCACCGCGCTCGTCGCGCTCAGCACACCGGCCATCCGGACTGCGGGCGGATGCGGGGGAGTCGCCACGTCGAAGTCGGGGTGTCGGCGGTGATCGGTCAGCCGGCGTCACGTCGCTGACTCAGCCCTCGCGAACTGGGCGCCGCACGAGCAGATCGCCCGGATCACCGGCAACGAGCTGGCGCGCGGGGTGTACCTGGGCACCCTCCGCTGCGTCGCCGAACTGTCGGCCGGCGCGCGCATCGACGAGCCCGGGCAGCAGACCGGCTACCTCAAGCACCGGGTCCGGGTCCACACCGAACTGGCCGAGGCGATCATCGATGGCGACGTGGACCGGACCGTGGCGGCCGTGGCGCGACACCGAGGACTCGGCGGACCGGCCGCGGGCTGACGCGCTGGGCCAGGGCCAGGTATCGGCGTCAACCCGAGCAACCGAAGAAGCGCGAAGGCCTGATGGATCCCACCCGGGCGGTCACGACCGGCGGGACCGCCCGGCTGGCGGCCGCTCGCCGTCGGACGGCGGAAATCAGGGAGAATCGGCGGCACTCGGCGGCGCCGAAGGGCTGGTGCCGCAGCAGCCGGACGAACCGCGCGGTCGTCGGAGACAAGCGGTTGTCGTGGAACCGGCAGGGGCCCACCTTGCGTTACGAAGCGCGGTCCTTCGCCGGCGCCGCAGGGGCAGCGGGGCGGAAACGAGAGCGGCCCGCGAACGACACAGCGAGGGCGCCCGCCATCATCACGGTGAGCGCGACGGGTGGCCCGTCATTGCCCAGCAGGTCGCTCGCCGCACCGACGTACGGGGGTCCGACGACTCCTCCGATTCCCCACACCATCGAGAACGCCGTGTTGACCAGCAGCAGGTCGTGCTCCGTGCGGCCATCGCCGAGCAGCGCCAGTACCAGTGGATATCCTCCGAACGAGACGCCGCCCCAGACCGCGAGCAGCACGAAACCCACGGCACCTCCGCCGAGCATCTGTGGCAGCAGGGCCGCCCCCGCCGTGCACGCGGCCAATGTCAGCCGCAAGGCCGGCCAAGGCCGTATCCGGTCGGCCAGCCATCCCACCGGATACGACAGGACTACCTGCCCGGCCAGGAAGGCGAACAGTGCGAGACTCGCGGCCGCGGGTGAGAGGCCGCGGGCCTCGCCGTAGGCGGGCAGAAACTGGATGGACACGCCGTCGAACGCCGACACCGCGACGACCGGAACCAACAACACCGAAAGCCTGCGCAGCAAGGCGGAAACGGGGACCTGGCCGGTGGCCCGGACCTCTGGCGCGGTCGCGCGGGCGCGCCACATCGCACCAGCGGCCAGGGCCGGCGCGGCGATGGCCGTCGTGAGCACGATGGGCTGTCCCGCCATCAACAGCAGCGGCCCGGCCGAAAAGCCCAGGCACAGCGTTGCCGTGTAGGCGGCGAACACACGGCCGTGCCGCCCTGGCGCCGCGGTCTCGGCGATCCACGTCTCGCTGAGCGAGTACACGACGACGGCGCAGGCGCCCACACCGAGCCTGATCAGGCACCACACCAGCGGTGAGGTGGTCAGCACGAGCGCGGCCAGCGCCAGTGAAATGGCCGCCAGCGCGAGGGCCGTGAGCTGCCCGGAACCGATCGACCGCGTCACCCGCGGTACCAGTGGAGCCGCGGCGACCATGCCCAACGGGGTCATCGCACCGCTGAGGCCCGTCAAGGTGCCGCTCACCCCTTGTGCCTCCAGCAGCAGGGTGAACAAGGGATAGGTGATGCCAAGCACCAGGCCGACCGTGGTGGAAGCCATCACCGGTGTGGCTAAGGTGCCCCTGCGGGCGGGCTGACTCGTGCGCTGATCGATGGCGGCCGTCATCGCGCGGCCACCCCACCGGTACCGAAGATCGCGGTGGTGGCCCCCGCCGTTTCCCCGCCGTCGACGACGAACTCCTGACCGGTGAGGAAGTCGGCCACACGCTCGCCACCGCGGGCGAATCGTGCCGCGGTTGCCTGCCCGATCCCGCTCGACCCGCCGGAGGCGATGACCGTACGCATGAGATGGTTCCTCCGTCGTGGATCAGAAGAGGATTCGTTGGCCGTCGGGCTGCTGCGCGGTGGCCTGTTTACAGAGATCACGGCTGATCGTGATCCGCTTCGGCCGGCGGCAGGCGCCGTCGGCCGGGGATCGGCACGCGCGCACGCCTCGCACCGCCACGGAAGCGGGTTCGTCGCGCATGCTCAGAGCTTCGGCCACTGCCAAGTGCCCGCGGTCCAGCTCACTTGGTTGCCGGATGTGCTTCTCGTCGGGCAGGCGCGGATCCCAGATCGACGCGGCGATGGTGGAAACCAGTTCGCGGTTACGCGACCCGAAGAACATCAAGTGGTCGCAGCGGCGCGGAGGGAACCCGTCGTCGTT
Source organism: Amycolatopsis sp. (assembly GCA_035685725.1). Classification (GTDB taxonomy): domain Bacteria; phylum Actinomycetota; class Actinomycetes; order Mycobacteriales; family Pseudonocardiaceae; genus Amycolatopsis_E. Next base: position 6,702 of record DASSAD010000141.1, read on the forward strand.
GTGGAACTCGAGCAGGAAGAACTCCGCACCTGATCGGTGAGGTCGAGCAGTTCGGCGGACTTCCTGAGGTGAACGGCGGTAGTCCGCCGCATTCGCGGATTGCTCCTCTTCGGCGATCATGGCGGGATTCATGGCGTACCTTCCGGATAGGTGTCCCTTCTCTGCAGGGTCCTATGCGTGAAGCCGCGCGAGCAAGCAATGGGCGGGAGGATTGAGCCTGCCCTGAGACGAACTTGATCTCTAGTTGAGTTTGGAGCAACGTGCCGATTGGTCGAAAGTGGAACGGATCCGAGCAAAAAGGACACCGGTGGGCCGCTCGTGGCCGTCTGACCCACGTCGACGGTGACCAGTGGTGGCCTTTGATCCTTCCGTCGTGCCGCTCGGCGGGTACGGCGCCGACGAGACGGATGATGGAGCCGCGGTCGAGGAAGAGTCGACCACATCGGTTCGGCGGCGGATCCCCTTGGTCAACCGTTCCTGCGGGTTATCGCTCCAAATCCGAGCATCCGATCGTATTGTGTGGCAACGGATTCCGCGTCGGCTGATCGAACACAAAGTGCAGGAGGGTCCGCACCTACGGGAACTTTGAACACACCGCCCTCCACCCGGCTACGACACGCTCAGCCAACCGCCGACGGCGCTGATGCCCACTCTGCCGGGCAGGCCCATCGCCGGAGGGCGGTCCACCCTGGTGGGGGAGGTCGTCAGGACTGCGTGCGACGCGGGACGACACGCTCTCGATCGGGTCGGGGACCCAGGCTGGTAGTGGTATGGCGTGCGGCCGGTCTCGGTGGGCGATCCGGGTCCGGTCTGGCCGCGTCGATGCGGGTAGCCAGGACGTCCCGGACCAGCACGATCGGCACTTGCGGGAACCGGTGGGCGGCATCCAGCGGGGCCGGGCCATCACCATGAAAGCGTCGACTCGGGAGTGGCTGCTAACTTGTGTCCGCAATGATCGTTCTGCTGCTGGTCCGACTCGGCAAGCAGCACGCTACAACGAAGGTTGGGCAATGAATTTGAAGAAGCTGGTCGCTGGTGCCGGGCTCGTCGGAGCCTTGGTCACCGGGACCCTGGGGATGACCGCCGGCTCGGCCGCGCCGCCCAAAACGATCTGATCAGGACATATTGGGCGGGTGACTTCGGTACGGCCCAGGCGGCGCCGTCTCCGCGCATGCGGCCGCTTATCGCGGTCTGGCTTCGTTTCTCGCGAACGGGCTCGGTGACGCGGCCTCGGAGTTGCATGAGGACTGCGCGCGAATGGCCCAGATCAGCGAACGGCTGGTCGTCAACGCCCGCAAAGCCGGCGTGATCGACCCCGGAGTCACCACGGCGGACGTCCTGGCGGTGACCAATGCGACGGCCTGGACGCGGGAGCAGATCTCCGTGTCACAGGCGGACCGTCTGCTCGATCTCGCGCTGCGCGGTCTGCGCCGACGCTGAACCGGCTGTGTCATTCAAAGCTCAGGTGCCGGCAAACGGGCCGCCGTGGACTTGGTGGGCGTCGAAAATGGGGTGAGGAGCGTACCGTCGCGGGCGTATCATCGACGTTCGTGATTGGTGCGGCGAACGTGGGAGATGACCCGGCGGACGGCTGGTTTCCCGAGAGCGTGGCCGCCGGCTATGACGCCCCGGGCGGCGCGAACGTGCCCGAGGTGGTGACGCCTGCGGTGGACGTCCTCGAAGACCTGGCCGACGGCCCAGTGCTCGAGTTCGCGGTCGGCACCGGACGGATCGCCGCGCCGCTGGCCGCTCGTGGTGTGCGGGTGAGTGGCATCGAGCTGAGCCAGGCGATGGCGGCGCGGATCGTGGACAAGCCCGGCGGCGACGCCGTCGAGGTTACGATCGGCGATATGACGACGACGCGGGTGGCCGGTCAGTTCTCGCTGGTCTACCTGGTGTGCAACACCATCAGCAACGTGACCACACAGGACGGACAGGTCGACGTCTTCCGCAACGCGGCGGCGCACCTGCGGCCGGGCGGGCTGTTCCTCGTCGAGGTGGGCCTGCCGGACCTGCGTCGCCTACCGCCCGGGCAGGACACCGTCCCGTTCACGGTGGCGCCCGGCACCGACGGCGGCTATGTCGGGTTCGACCAGTACGACGTCGTCACCCAGCAGTTCACGTCGAACCACGTCACCGTGTCACCGGACGGGACCGGGCAGTTCCGTCGAATTCCTTTCCGGTATGCCTGGCCGGCCGAGATGGACCTCATGGCGCGCATCGCCGGGATGAGCCTGAAATACCGCTGGGCGGACTGGGACCGCTCGGAGCTCACTGCTGAAAGCGGCAAACACGTGTCGATCTGGGAGACAGCCCCGAGTACGTGATGGTGCGCCACCTCCAGCCTGGCCCGACCCCACCGGCTTCCGCCGCCCTGGCGGTGGGTGTGGTCAGCGGGGCTTTCCCGGAGCGCCGGTTGATTCGCGTACGGTCAGGCGCACGGGAAGCCGGGTCGAGCCGACATCGTCCTGGCCGTTGGGCTGTTGTAGCAGTGTCTTGGCAGCGGGGACCTGTTGACGATGCTGGGTCTGCTGGATGCGGAGGTGACGTCATCCGCGCTCCTGTCGCGGGCCGGCGCAGGCGCCGACGATCTGGTGGCTGTCGGGGTCGGTCGCGGTGAGCACGCGCAGGGCAGCGCTGATCGCGGGTCGCCGAATCGTTCCCGCTCGCCACACCGCTTGTATCCGGCGGGCGAGCGAAGGTTCGAGCCGCACTGTTCGCACGCCCGCCGGTATTGTCTCGCGGCCCAGCCGGGGCACGATCCCGATTCCGTGTCCGGCGGCGATCAGCGCGAGTTGGGTGGGGTGCTCGCTCACCGAGTGCGTGACCTGAGGCTCCACACCACGTGCGCGCAAGGTCCGGACCAACCAATCGTGACAGGTGGACCCGTGTGGCCAGCTGATCCACCGCTCGCCGGCGAGGTCGGCCGGATCGACCACGTCGGCACGGGCGAATCGGTGATCCACCGGGACCGCCAGGTCCACCACGTCATGGAACAAGGTCGCGCTGGCCAGTCCTTCGGGCAGGAAGGTCGGTGCGGCCTGCCAGTCCTGGGTGATCGCCACGTCTATCGTCCCGTGAGCCAGGGCGGGTAACGAAGCCGACGGGTCCTGCTCGTAAACCCTCACCACCAGTTCCGGGTATTCGGTTTGCAGCGCGGTTATCAACGACGGAGCGAGCCCACGGACCGCGGTGGCGAACGCCGCGATGTTCAGTTCGCCGTACACGGTTCCGCGGTGCTCCTCCAGATCGGCTTGGGCTTCCTCCACGGCGGCCAGGATCCGATGGGCGTGTCCGACCAGCCGGTGGGCGGGCTCGGTCAGCCGGATTCCGCGCCCCTCGCGCTCGAACAGGCGCTGGCCGACTTCCCGCTCCAGTTTGGCCAGCTGTTGGGAGGCCGCGGACGGGGTGATCCGCAGTGCCCGGGCGGCGGCCGCGACCGATCCGTATACCGACACCGCGTGCAGGGTACGCAGACGCTCGAGGTTCACGTAAGTTCTTCTACCAGATCAGCTTAAGAACAAGTCGCTTTTCTTACTGCTGACGGGAGATCAGTATGGACCGGTGTCTTCCGCAACCATTCCCCTCGACTCGCGGGCCCGGTGTCCTCGGTGAGCGGCACCCAGCCTGAAGAGACGGACCGGGAAAATCCAGGAAATCTGGGCCGTCATCTCACGCTGGTCCCGGCGGTTGCCCTCGCGGTGACCACGGTGATCGGTGGTGGTGCCCTCGCGTTGCCGGGGGTTGCTCTGGCCGAGGCCGGGAACAACGCGATCCTCGGCTGGGTGCTTGCGGCGGTGATCACCATTCCGCTGATCGTGGTCTTCGCGCGGCTCGGCGCGAAGTTCCCCTCGGCCGGCGGTATCGCCGGGTTCGTCCAGTCGACATTCGGGCGGCCCGGAGCGGCTGGGGTCGAGGTCGTGTTCATCGGCACGGTCATCCTCGGCATGCCCGCGATCGCGCTGAGCGGTGGCGGTTATCTGGCGGCCGCGCTGGGCTGCTCACCTGGGTGGGCGTGGCTGGGTGCCACCGTGTTGCTGGTGCTGGCCACCGGGTTGCTGAGCGTCGGAGCCGTGCTGTCCGCGCGCGTGCAGACCGTGCTGGCCGTCGTGCTGACCCTGGCGCTGGCCGCGGTGGGGGTGCTGGGGCTGGGCAGCCCGGCCGCCCGGTTCACCGCGCCATCCCTCGACCTGGCGGGCTGGCGGGACGCGTTCGCCGTCGTCGGCATCGTGTTCTTCGGTTTCACCGGCTGGGAGATCGTGGCGTTCACGCTCGGCGAATACCGCAACCCCAAGCGGGACTTCCCGCGGGTGATGGCCCTCAGCTTCGTGATCGTCGTCGGGGTGTACCTGATACTGGCGGCGGGGGTGCAGGCGGTCCTCGATCGAGGTGCTCCCCGCAGCGCCACCGCTCCGATCGCCGATCTGGTCAGCATCGCGCTGTCGCCGACGGCGGCGGTGCTCGTTTCCGTACTCGGGACGATCATTCTCGGCGCGAACCTGATCGGGGCACTGTGGGGCGCATCGCGACTGGTGTACTCCAGTGCGTGCGAAGGCCTGCTCCCGGCGCGGTTGGCACGGTTGTCCGGGGCCGGTTCGGTGCCGCGCCGGGCGGTGCTCGCGGTGGGTGCGGTGTTCGTGCTGGTCGTCGCGGCATCCGCGATCGGTCTCGTGGCCCCGACCACTATGTTCGAAATCGCCGGTCAGAACTTCTTCCTGCTCTACATACTGGCCGCCGTGGTATTCGCCAGGCAGGCCACGACGACGGCCGGTCGAGTCTCCGGAGTCCTGATCGCCCTCGCGCTGGTCGCCGTGGTGGTGGTCGGGTTCAACCTGCCGGCGATCATCTACCCGCTGGTCCTGTTCGCAATCGGGGTCGGCGCGGGTTACCGGCGACGACGGGTCAGCACCGTCTCCCAATCCGTGTCGCCGGAACGCTGAACGCAGCTTCCCGATGATCGGTCGCCTTTGGTAAGCAGACCCCACGTCCGGGTCCAGGCCCGCCGCTCGACAGACATCGGCAGGTCGGTTCTCTCACCGTTCACGCGTGGCTCGTCGTCGCCTGTCACCGAGGCGGTCGCACTTCGATTCGGACCGGGGCGATCCGGCGAAGCAGACTGACCGCAGTGCCACTTGGCGGTACCAGCCGGTGGATCACCGGCTGGTACCGGCGTGGTCGCCGCGGCCGACCGTGCCGGACAACGGTGGATCTCTTCCGCGGTCCCACCGCGGGTCGGCTGATCATTTGGCGATGATCAGGTAAATGCCGTAGAGCACGATCACGAAGCTCAACACGAAGCAGAGTACGGGCCCGGCGTCGCTGATGTTCGCGGACTCTCCGTCGTCCTTCTTCGTTCCGGCCTGCTTGCCCAGGCCCCGCACACCGACCGAGAACACGCCGACCAAGAGCGCGGTCGAGGCGACCGTGGCGCCGAAGACCTGGAGCATTTCGCCCCACTGGATGTTCATCAACTTCCCGTCCGATTGATCAGATGGCGGCTTCGGCCGTCGGCAGTGCCGGGGCCACGGCCGGGGTGTCAGTGACGTTGTGCGCGGTCACCGGATTGCGCCGGGACAACACGAATACTCCGGCGGCGACCGCGATGCCGACGCCCGCCACGACGAACGTCCCCGCGACGCCCGACGAGGAAAGCTTGCCGGCGAGAGCACCGAACACCGCGGACGCCGGCAGGGTGACCACCCAGGCGATGAGTATCCGTCCCGCGGTGCTCCAGCGTACTTCGGCGCCGCTCTTGCCCAATCCCGCACCTATCACCGCACCCGAGCAGACCTGCGTGGTGGACAGGGCGTAGCCGAGGTGGGACGAGGCCAGGATCGCGGCCGAAGCGGCTGTTTCGGCCGCGAAACCCTGTGGACTGTCCAGCGCGGTGATGCCGGTACCCAGCGTCTTGATGATTCGCCAGCCACCGGTGTACGTGCCCAGGGCGATGGCCAGACCACAGGCGAGCACCACCCAGAGATAAGGGCTGGAATGTGCGGGTTGGATACCGGCCAGGATGAAGGTCAAGGTGATGACGCCCATGGTTTTCTGGGCGTCGTTGGTGCCGTGCGCCAACGAGACGAGCGAGGCGGAAATGTTCTGCCCGGCCCGGAATCCCCGCGAAACCTGCTTTTTCCTGATGCCCTCGTTCGTGCGGTAGGCGATCATGGTGCCGGTCGCGGCCGCGACACCCGCGATGATGGGTGAGACCGCGGCGGGAAGCAGCACCTTCTGCACCACCACGGAAAAGTCGACGGCACTGCCGCCGACGGCGACCCAGGTCGCCCCGATCAATCCGCCGAACAACGCGTGCGACGAACTGGACGGTATCCCCAGATACCAGGTCAGCAGGTTCCAGATGATCGCGCCCAACAGGGCGCCGAAAACGATGTATGGACCAGTTCCGGCATGGAACTTGCTTTCGTCGACAATGCCTCCGGAAATAGTGCTCGCCACCTTGACCGAGAGGAAGGCGCCGATCAGGTTCAAAAGGGCGGACACGGCCACGGCGGTCTTCGGCTTGAATGCCCCGGTCGCGATTGACGGAGCCATCGCGTTGGCCGTGTCATGAAAGCCGTTGGTGAAGTCGAACGCCAGTGCGGTCGCGACGACCACGTAGACGATCAGTGGGACCTGCAAGGTCAAACCTCCAGATGGAATGTCCGGTGCGGACATTGTGGCGAAGGTTAGCCACCTGGGGGAAACAGTCGATGAACAGGACGCGTCCGCCGGACAAAAATGATCTTGACACGTGCGGAGTCGGCGCGACCGTGGCCATCGCGAACGGCGCGGGTGACCAAGCCGGTGTGTCGCAAGCGGATCCGGCCGCCGAGGGGGCCGGTAGGTCGTGGCAGGTCCGGTCGGTCCGCGCTGGCCGCCATCGCGGTATGTCTGGTTCGACCAATATCGCCCTCAGTGCGGCTGCCGTGTTCCTCCGGCGAGCACGACTGCCGGCCCTGCCGCGGCTGCCTTCCTCGAATGGGCGAGCCGGGGAGTCGCTACCACGCTGCTGGAGTGCGGACGGTTTCAGACAAGCCCCGAATGGTCCACGGCGTCACCTGGTGGGTTGGAGAATCGAGTGAACCTGCGTGCGCCCCGGTTGGCGGACCTTCCAACGGCGGCATTATGTCCGGGTGCCTGACAAGATCGCGATCGTGGGGGTGGCCTGCCGGTTTCCCGGCGGGGTTGCCGACCTGGACAGCCTGTGGTCCCTGTTGTCCGATGGCCGTGAGGCGGTGGGCGCTCCGCCCCCGGACCGGTTCGACATCGACCGGTACTGGGATTCGAACCAGCTGAGGCCAGGCAAGTCCTATTCCTTCGCGGGCGGCTATCTCGGCGACATCGCCGGGTTCGACGCGGATTACTTCGGGATCAGCCCGCGCGAGGCGGCGTGCATCGACCCCCAGCAACGGCTGTTGCTGGAGTTGGGGGCGGAGGCGCTCGACGACGCCGGGATCGATCCGCAGTCGCTGGCGGGCACGGATGCCGCCGTGTTCGTCGGGGTGTCCGCGTTGGACTACGGCGGGCAGCAGATGCTGATGCCGAGCGGCATCGGTCCGTACACGAACTCCGGTTCGGCCCTGTCCAACACCGCGAACCGGATGTCGTATCACCTGGACGTGCACGGGCCGAGTCTGAAGGTGGACACGGCGTGCGCCTCGTCCCTGAACGCGGTGCATCTGGCCTGTGACCACCTGCGTCACGGTGGCGGCCGGGTCGCCTTCGCCGCCGGGGTCAACCTGCTGCTCAACCCGTTGACCTTCGCCGGGTTCGCCAAGGCGGGTTTTCTTTCGCCGACGGGGCGTTGCCGTCCTTTCTCGGCCGACGCCGACGGGTACGTGCGCGCCGAGGGCGCCGGTGTACTGGTGCTCAAGAGGCTGACCGACGCGATCGCGGACGGCGATCACGTGCACGCCGTGATCGCCGGGTCCGGGACGAACAGCGACGGACGCACGAGCGGGCTGGTGCTGCCCAGCAGCGAAGCGCAGGAAGCGTTGCTGCGCCAGGTCTACGACAGCTTCGGGCTCGACCCGGACGACCTCGCCTACCTGGAGGCGCACGGCACCGGGACACCGATCGGCGATCCCGCGGAGTGCCAGGCCATCGGCAGGGCACTGGGTCTGCGCCGATCGGGCGAGCCGCTGCCGATCGGGTCGATCAAAGGCAACCTCGGGCACCTCGAACCGGCCTCGGGCATGGCCGGCCTGTGCAAGGCGATCCTCGTGTTGCGCCAAGGCGAGATCCCCCCGATGCCGCACGCCGGCCCGCGTAGCGAACAGATCGACTTCGACGGGCTGGCCCTGACGCCGGTGGAACAGCTCAGTCCCGCGACGGGGCGCCTGGTCGGCGTCAACTCGTTCGGGTTCGGTGGCGCGAACGTGCACGTCGTCGTCGAGAAGCCGCCCACCGCCCCGCGGCCCACACCGCGCACGGCGACCGAGGTGCCGGTCGTCGTCTCCGCGCACACCGAGGCCGCCCTGGCCGACGCATTGTCCCGGATGGACGGACGGCTGGCCGGCTGTCCGGACTTCGGCGACGTCGCGTTCACCTCGCACCAACGGCGCGGTAAGCACGGCTATCGCCGGGTGGTGCTCGCCGCCACCGCGGACGAGGCGCGCCGCCGTCTCGCCGAACAGGTCAAACCGCAGCGCGCCACCAAGCAGGGGCGGGTGGCGTTCGCCTTCTCCGGGCACGGCGCGCTGGGGCCCGGCATGACGGGTGACCTCCTCGATGCCGACCCGGTTTTCGCGCGGACCATCGCCGAGATCGACGCCGTGCTGGCGCCTCGCGTGGGCTGGACGGTCGCCGACGAACTGCGGTCGGCCGAGCCGCGGTTCCACGACACGCGGGTGGTGCAACCCGTTCTGTTCGCGGTGCAGGCGGGCATCGTGGCGAGCCTGGCCGAGTACGGCCTGCACCCCGAGGCCGTGTATGGGCACAGCGTGGGTGAGATCGCCGCCGCTTTCGTCGCCGGTGTGTACGACGTGGACCAGGCCGTGGAGTTGGCGGTGGCGCGCAGCCGGGCTCAGGCGACTACCGCGGGCACCGGCACTATGGCCGCGGTCAACCTCGGCAAAGAGGAGACCGAGGAGCTGATCGCGCACTACGGCGGGCGGGTGGAGATCGCCGGTTTCAACAGCCCGATCGACGTCACGCTCGCGGGCCCCAGGAAGGATCTCCAGGATCTGGTCGACAGAATCGCGGAACGGGAGGTCTTCGCCCGCCTGCTGGATCTGGACTATCCGTTCCACAGCTCGGCGATGGAGCCGGTGCGCCCGTCGCTGTCGACGTCGCTGGCCGACCTCAGGCCCAAACCCGCCACGACCGAACTGGTCTCGACGGTCACCGGCGAGCCGATCCCCGGTGAACAGCTGGACTCCGCGTACTGGTGGCGCAACCTCCGCGAACCCGTGCGGTTCGCCGCGGCCACCGACCACCTGATCGCCGCCGGGTTCGACACGATCATCGAGATCGGGGCGAAACCGGTGTTGCAGACGTATCTGAAGCGGGCCGCGAAGGACGGGGTACTCGCCGTCCTGCCCACGCTCACGCGGTCCGAGCCGCCGGCGGCGGCCCTGCGGGCGACGGTGGAGTCCGCGCTGGCCGCGGGCGTCCCCATCGCCCCCGACCGCTACTTCCCGCGGCCGGGCCGCGTCGTGTCGCTGCCCGCCTACCCGTGGCAACGTGAACGGGCCTGGGTGGGCAGCAAATACACCTGGGGCGGTGTCACCACGCCGCCCGATCACGTCCTGCTCGGCGACCGGGCCGCGGTCGCCGACCCGACCTGGCAGTCCACTGTGGACCCGGCCCGGCTGCCGTGGCTGACCGGGCACCGGGCCGCCGGGACGGCGATCATGCCGGCGGCCGGATACCTGGAGATGGGCTGGGCCGCCGGGCAACTCACGCTGGACGGGCCGGTGGAGGTGCACGAGCTGCACATCACCAAGCCGATGGTCGCTCCCGACGACGAGTCGGCGCTGCCCCGCATGCAGGTGTCGCTGTCCGAAGAGGACGGTGTGTTCCGCGTCGCCACCCGCTCGGCGGAAGGAAATCCGTGGCAGACCCACGCGCGCGGCCGAGTACGGCGGCGGGTGGCCGCGCCACCGCCGCCGGTGGACCTGGCGGCGGTGCGCGCCCGGTTCGCCGCCCGTGGTGAGCACATCGATCGGGAGACGCTCTACGCCGACGGTGAACGGCTCGGCCTCGGCTACGGCCCCGACTTCCTGGTGATCTCCCAGCTGTGGGTCGACGGCGGGGAAGCGCTGGCCGACTACGACTGCTCGCACCTGGACTTCAGCGGGTTCCACGCGCACCCGGCGTGGACCGATGCGGCCCCGCAGGTCGGGATCGAACTCGGCCGGATCCGCCACGGCCGCGTCGAGCAGGAGGACTCCTACCTGCCGGTGGCGATCGGCGCCGCGCGGTTGTGGGGCACACCGACCGCGAAGGGCGCGGTGCATTTTCGCTGCCGTACCGTTTCGGACACCTGGGCCTCGGCGGACATCGTGCTGACCGACGAGGCCGGAACCGTCCTGCTGGAGCTGCTCGACCTCCGCTTCCTCCGGATCAAGGCGCCCCACCGGCGCACGGTGCGGCGCCAGTACACCGAACTCCGCGCCGCCCCACGAGGACTGCCGCCCACGACCGAGGTGGTCTGCCCGCCGCCACGGGTCGAGGCGCGGCCGATCCCGGGATATGCGGAGTTCAGGCGACGACGGATCGCATTGACCGCCGCCTTCGCGGTGCGCGCGTTCACCACCCTCCTCGACGGGACGGAGGTGTTCTTCACCGAGGACCTGCTGGCCGCCGGGGTGCGCCCGGAGTTCACCCGGCTGCTCGACCTGCTGACGGAGCTGGCCGTCGACCACGGTCACCTGGAATGGCTCGGTGAGTTCCAGGGCCGTGCCCGGTGGCGGATCCGCCCCGGCCTCCCCGAGCCCTCGTTCGCCGACCTGGTCACCGACTTCGCCGAGTACGTCACCGATCTGACCCTGTTCGGCCGGTGCGGCCTGCACCTGGCCGAGTTGCTGCGGGGTGAACGGGATGCGCTCGACATCCTCTTCCCCACGCACGGCAGCGACACGGTCGCCCACCACTACGACGTTTCACCGATGGTGCGGCCCGGAAACCACGCCGCCGCCGAGGCCATGCGGGCCCTGGTCGAGGCGTGGCCCACGGACCGTCCACTGAGGATTCTCGAAGTCGGCGGCGGCACCGGGGGACTCACCGCGGCACTGTTGCCCATCCTGCCACCGGACCGCACCCGCTACGTGTTCACCGAGGTCTCACAGTTCTTCCTCGCCCCCGCGGAGGCCAGGTTCGCGCGCTACGACTTCGTCGAGTACCGGAAACTGGACCTGGATCAACCCGACCTCGAACCCGGCACCTTCGACGTCGTGGTCGCCGGAAACGCCCTGCACGCGGCCAAGGACGTGCGGGCCGCGGTGCGCGCGGTGGCGGAGTCGCTGACCGATCACGGACGTCTGCTCTTCGTCGAGGCCCATGATCCGCTGATGCTGGCCCTGCCCTTCGGGCTGATGTCCGGATTCTGGTCGATGACCGACTTCGACCTGCGGCGGTCCTCGCCGCTGCTGTCCGGGGAACAATGGCGAGACCTGGTGGCGGAACAAGGTTTCCGGGACGCACGGTCCATCGCGGAAACCGAGCTGTGCTCGGTGACGTCGGCGAGCCGGGTGGCCCGCTCGACGCCTTTGCCCGAGCCACCGATCGCGCGAGCGGCCGGTCGCGTGGTGGTCGTCGCGGAGGATGACACCTGCGTGGATCTGGCCACCGGGCTGACCGCCAGGCTCACCGAACTGGGTGCCGACGCCGTGCACCTGAGCGTGGAGACCGACACGCGTGAGTGGCTCACCGCGCCGGAGACGGATGTGGTGCTGGTGCTCGGCGCGGCCGACGCCACCCCGGACGCGGCCGTCGGCGCCACCACCCGGCGATTCGAGCTCGTGCGCTCGCTTGCGATCAGCTCGTCGGACCTGCCCGCGGATGCGGTGGCGCGACTGTGGCTGATCAGCCGTCCCACGGGGTGCAACCCGGCACCCGAGGAGGCGACCGATCCCGTCGACGCCGCGCTGTGGGGTGCCACCCGTGCGATCGCCGCCGAACACAGCATGCTGGGAATCCGGCGGATCTCGGCCGGGCGTGCCGTCCCGATCGACCACCTCGTCCGTGAGCTCATCGAGCCCACCCGCGAGGACGAGGTGGTGCTGACCGCCTCGGGCAGGTTCGTGCCGCGGCTGCGCGACCTGCCCGCGGCCCCGTCGACCGACGCTTCCACCGCCTGTCAGCTCGTTGTCCGGGACGCCGGGCCGTCCTACGAACTGGCGTGGCTGACCACCGAGATGCCGGCACCGGCCGCGGGCCAGGTGGTGGTCGAGGTCCACACGACGGGCATCAACTACCGCGACGCGCTCATCGCCGTCGGCATGTTGCCCGGCTGGGTGGTGGAAGCCGGGATGACCGGAATGCACCTGGGCGGCGAGTGCTCGGGAGTGGTCACCGAGGTCGGCCCCGGGGTGACCCGGTTCCGGCCCGGTGATCGGGTCTTCGGCTCCGTCTCCGGTTCGTTCGCCTCGCACGTGCTGGCCGAGGAGAACCTGATCGGACTCGTGCCCCCGGGCATCGACCTGGCCGCCGCGGCGACCATGCCGGTCGCGTTGATCAGCGCGAGCTACGGTCTGCTGCGCCAGGCCGATCTCGCCGAAGGCGAGGTGGTGTTGGTGCACGGAGCGGCCGGTGGGGTCGGGCTCGCCGCTCTCCAGTGCGCCCGGTTCGCCGGCGCGACGGTGATCGCCACCGCGGGAACCGACGAGAAGCGGGACTTTCTGAGGCTGCTCGGCGTCGAGCACGTCTTCGACTCGCGCAGCCTCAGTTTCGTCGCCGACGTGCTCGCGGCCACCGGCGGGCGCGGCGTCGACGTCGTACTCAACTCGCTGGGCGGGGAGTTCATCGGCCGCAGCCTGGAACTGCTGCGGTTCGGCGGCCGGTTCGTCGAACTCGGAAAGCGCGACCTCTACAGCGACCGCAACGTCCCGTTGTATCCGCTGCGCAACAACATCAGCTACTTCGTGGTGGACGTCGACCAACTGGGCAAGGAGCGCCTGCACGAGCTCACCAACCAGCACGCGCAGGTCATGGCGCACCTCGATGCGAGGGCGGTGCACCCCATCGCGCACCGGGTGTTCCCCGCCGCCCAGGCAGCGGAGGCGTTCCGGTCCATTCAGCATTCCCGGCACATCGGCAAGCTGGTCGTCACCTTCGACCAGCGGCCGCCGGTGGAACACGCGGCACCCCCGATCGCCTTCGCACCCGAGGCGTCCGGCACCTATCTGGTCACCGGCGGCGCGGGCGGGTTCGGCGCGGAGATGGCGCGGTGGCTGGCCGACCGCGGGGCCAGGCACCTCGCACTGGTCAACCGGCGTGGCCTGGCCGTGCCGGGCGCCGAGGACCTCGTAGCCGAGTTGAGCGCCCGGGGCGTCGCGGTGTCGGTGCACGCCGCCGACGTTGCCGACGAGTCCGCGATGCGCGTCGTCGTGGAGGCCATCGACGGCAGTGGCGCTCCGTTGCGCGGTGTCGTGCACGCGGCCATGGTGATCGACGACGTGCTGCTCGCCGACCTCACCGCCGACCGATTCCGTGCCGTGCTCGCGCCGAAGATGGCCGGGGCGCTCGTGCTCGACCGGGTGACCGGTGGCCGTGTCCTCGACCTGTTTCTGATGATCTCCTCGGCGTCCGCCCTGATCGGCAACGCCGGACAGGCCGCGTACTGCGCCGGCAACGTGTTCCTGGAAGCACTCGCCCGTGCCCGCCGGGCCCGTGGGCTGGTCGGACAGGCGATCGCCTGGGGTCCGCTGGGCGAGGTCGGCTATGTGGCCCGCAACGAGGCCACCGCTCGCGCCATGATGCGTGCGGGAATGGCCCTGGTGTCGCCCCGTCAGGCCCGCCAGGCGCTGGACGAGTTGGTCGGCGGGCCCGAGGTAGCGCTGGTGTGGAGCCATGACGGGGAGTTCCTGCGTCGGCTCTACTCGCATCTGACCACGCCTCGGCTCGGTGAACTCGCCGGTGGCGAGCAAGCTCCGGAGGCCGGGGACGACGACCTGCTGGACCGCTTGCGGGAGGCATCGCTGGCGGAGGCGATCGAGCTGACCGCCGACGCCATCGTGGCCACCCTCGCCGAGGTCCTCGGCGTCGCCCCCGAGCGCATCGACCGCAACCGGCCGCTGGACCAACTCGGCGTGGATTCGTTGATGGGCGCGGAGCTGATCACCAAGATGCGGCGTCGGTTCGGCCGCGAGGTCCCGCTCATGCGCGTGGTCGCCAGCAGCGGTATCGACGATCTGGCCAGGTCGCTGGTCAGCCACTTCAAGACCGAGGACGCCCAATGACCCGGATCCCGACCGCCGTCCGCCACTTCCCCCTCTACATCGGGGGTGAGCGCGTCGACACCGGCGAGCGGGCCTACGGCATGAGCGTGCGCACGGTGTTGGACCCGGCCGGCGCCGACACGGCCACCTTGTTCCGGCTGCTCCGCGAGGGCAGCGAGGAGGAACTGCATGCCCACCCGCACGTGCTGTGCTCGGTCGCGCTGGCCACACCGGAGCTGGGGCAGGCCGCGCTGCGCGCCGCGGCGGGGGCGGTGCCGCGGTTGCGGGCGGTGCCACTGACCGACCGGCTCGGCTGCGTCCAGGACCTGCACGACGGTTTTCTGGCGCACCGGGCGGAAATCTCCCGCATCCTGCGCTCGGAAGGTTGCCCCAGGCAGTTGGTCGAAGCACAGCTCGGCGTGATCTTCGATCTGGTCCGGCCGGAGAGCCTGGAGTACGCGCGGACCCTGCTCCGGCAGGAGATCACCACGGCAGGGCACCGGATCGTGCTGCAACGCCAGCCCGACGGCGTAGTGTGCATCGACCCGCCGGCCAACGCGCCGCTGTTCGGGCTGATCGCCTCGCTCGTGCTGTTGGCGGGCAACGCCGTGGTCGTCCGCGTACCGCGCAGCTGCGCGAGCTCGCTGAGCTACGCACTGCACAACGTCATCATCCCGGTGCTCGAATCCCGTGGCGCCCCGGCCGGCGCGTTCAACGTGCTGTGCGCGGACTACGAGGTCACCATGCGGCAGTGGCTGGACAGCCCACTGGTCGACACCATTTACTACTTCGGCTCCAGTGAGCACGGGCTCGCACTCGAACGCAAATGCGTCGAGCGCGGCAAGAAAGCGATCCTGGAACTGTCCGGCAACGACGGCGTGCTGGTGTGGCGGGACGCCGACCTCGACCACGCCACCGCGGCGCTGATCGAGGCGTTCTACGCCTCCGGCCAAGCCTGCATCAGCCCCAAATACGCCATCGCCCACCCCGCCATCGCCGACGAGTTGCTCAGCCGACTCAAGGCGGCGGCGTCCGCGCTGCGCCCCGGGGACCCCGAGGACTCCGACACCGTGCTCAGCCCGGTGCTCCGCGCCACCGCTTTTCACCGCTGTCTGAACGAGGCGCTCGGCGCGGGCGCCACGAAGGTCTGCGGTGGCCGCCAGGTGGACCTGCACGGGGAGCCCGACCCGCGGGGGCTGTTCATCGAGCCGACCGTGCTGCGCGTCGACGGCTTCGAGTCGGCCGACACCATCGCCGCCGTGCGCGAGGAGACCTTCTTTCCGCTGCTGTCGGTCGTGGTGCCCGAGGACGGCCCCGACCTGCTCGACCGCGGCATCGAGTTCCTCAACGGCAACGCCTACGGCCTGCGCAACTCGCTGTGGGCCGAGGACCCCGTGGTCATCGAGCGGTTCAGCACCGAGGTGGCCAACGGCGGGCTGCTCAAGGTCAACGACTCGCACCTCGGCCACGCTCCCCACCTGCCCGGCCTCGGCGGCACCGGGCGCAGCGGGGACACCCACGCCGAGGCCGCCTACCCGTTCCTGCGCGCCAGC
Organism: Amycolatopsis sp.; assembly: GCA_035685725.1. Taxonomy (GTDB): domain Bacteria; phylum Actinomycetota; class Actinomycetes; order Mycobacteriales; family Pseudonocardiaceae; genus Amycolatopsis_E. The sequence continues at coordinate 22,636 of DASSAD010000141.1, forward strand.
CGCCTGCAGGCCGTCGCCATCGCGACCACGAGGACCCACCCCGGAAAGGCCGTCCTCGACACGCGGTGACCGGCCGGAAAGTGGATCAGACCACCGACTCCCGGCCCTACTCACCCTGCTCGGTCACCCAGACCGCGATCTGGGCGCGGGAGGTGAAGCCGAGCTTGGTGAGGATGTGGTCGAGGTGGCTTTCCGCGGTCCGCCGGGAGATCACCAGGTGGTTCGCGATCTCCTTGTTGGACAATCCCTCCGCGACCAGTTCCGCTACTTCGCGCTCGCGTTTGGTGAGGATGTCGGTCGGCCCGGAGGGTTCGGTCTCGGTCTTGATGTCCAGGGCGTAGGCGACCACCTGGGCCGAAGTGAGTGCCTTGCCTTCCTTGACGGCGGCGTCGAAGGCCCGGGCGCCGAGCGCGTCCCGGGTGCGGGCCCGTTCCGCCCTGCTCCAGGCGACCATCATGTCCATGCCGAACAGTTCCTGGCCGATCGGCTCCCACAGTTTGGTGACCGCCCCGAACAGCACGGCCGCGCGCCGCGCGTCGCCCTGCCCGATCGCGGTCCAGGCCAACAGGTTGATGCAGCAGGCGATGCCCATCTTGTCCTGCAGCTCGTCCTTGTGGCGCAGGGCCTGCCACAGGTATCCGGCCGCCTGGTCGGGCCGGCCGGCCGACCACCAGGTGATTCCCACGCTCCATTCCATCCAGGACAGCGCCCAGCGCTCGCCGACCGGCTCGCAGACCGAGCGGCACTCCTCGAGCAGTTCCATCACCGCGGCGGTGTCCCCGGCCAGTCCGGCGGCCTGTGCCCGCACCTCGAAGGTCATCAGGGCGAGCGCGGTCCAGTGTCCGGACTCGCGGTGCCGGTCCAGTGCCTCGTCCAGCAGGGCCGTCCCGTGTTGCAGATCGCCGGCCCAGGCCCGTTCGGCTCCGAGGGACTCCAGCGCATAGGTCACCCCGGCCTCGTCACCGAGGGCCCGCGCGAGGTCGAGGGACTCCAGGTAGAGCACTCGGGCCGCGTCCTGGTCGCCTTGCAGGAAGGTGATCCAGCCGTTGATCCACAGTGCCCGGGCCCGCTCGGCGCTGACCGCGCGGTCCTCGGCGAGGCCGCGGTCCAGCCAGTGGCGGCCGTTGCGGAGGAAGCCGCAACCGATCCAGCAGAACCACAGCGCCGCGGCCATGCGCAGGCCGACCCGCGTCTGTCCGGCATGGGAGAAGCAGTAGTCCAGCGCGGCGATCATGTTGTCCCGGTCCGCGATCAGGTCTTCGAGCAGTTCACTCTGGCGAGGCCCGCCCGAGTCCGCGTCGATCTGCTCGGCGATCCGCAGGTAGTAGTCCCGGTGCCGCAGCCGGAGCGCGTCTTCGGTTCCGAAGTCGCCCAGTCGTTCGTAGCCGTATTGGCGGATGGTCTCCAGCATCCGGTAGCGAACGGTGCGGCCCCCTTCCCAGGCCAGCACGGACTTGTCGACGAGCCCGGCCACGGCCATGAACACAGCCGTTTCCGAAAGGCCGTCGCCACCGCACACGTACTCGACGGCATCCAGATCGAAGGCCCCGGAGAAGATCGAACACCGCGCCCAGACCGTTTGCTCGGCCTGGGAACACAGCTCGAAGCTCCAGTCGACGGTGGCGCGCAGCGTCTGATGGCGGGGGGAGACGTCCCGGACGTCCTGGGCCAGCAACCGGAACCGGTCTTCGAGCCGGTCCAGGATCTGCGGCGCCGACAGCATTCGCATGCGCACGGCGGCCAGTTCGATCGCGAGGGGAAGCCCGTCCAGCCGCCGGCACAGGCTGGCGATCACATCCTGATTCTCCGGGGTGAGGGCGAATCGGGGCTGGTGGTGTGCCACCCGCTCTTCGAACAGGGCCAGCGCCTCGTGACGGCGTGAGACCGGCTCGTCCGGGCCGGGCAGCGACAGCGGAGGAACCGGCCAGACGTGCTCGCCGCCGCTGCGCAGCGGCTCCCTGCTGGTCACCAGGACGCGCAGTTTCGGCGCGGCCGCCAGCAGGGTGTTCACCAGGGCACTGCAGGTGTCCAGCAGGTGTTCACAGTTGTCCAGCACCAGCAGGGCGGATTTGTCCGCGAGGTAGGCGGCCAGCACTGTCTCCGGATCGCGCAGGGACTGGTCGCGCAGATCCAGCTCGACGGCCACGGTCTGCGCCACCAGCGAGGGATCCCGGAGGTTCGCCAGTTCGACCAGCCAGACCCCGTCCGGAAAAACCCGGCGCAGATCCATCGCGACACGCAGGGCCAAGCGGGACTTGCCCACCCCGCCCACCCCGGTGAGGGTCACCAGCCGTGACGTGGCCAGGGCATCCCGCACCTCGCTCACTTCCCGCCGGCGTCCCACGAATGTGGTCATCTCGACGGGCAACCCGCTCCGCTCGTGCCCGACTGCTTGCACCATCGCTCGTCCCACCTTCACCACCGAGCGTACTCGCCGGTCACGAGCTGAACCGGTGCGTCGGGAGGACAGCGGCGAGGTGACATCCGGTGACTTCTGGGTCTCGGTGCGCGGCACGCGCGATTATGGTGGACCGATGGCATCGGTCAAGCAGTTCCAAGTCACCTTCGACTGCGCGGAACCTGAGCGCGTCGGCCTTTTCTGGTGCGAGGTGTTGGGGTACGTCGTGCCGCCGCCACCGGAGGGATTCGCCACCTGGGACGATTTCGATCGCTCGCTGCCACCTGCGCTTCAGGGGTCGGCGTTCGCCTGCATCGATCCCTCGGGCGTGGGCCCGCGACTGTTCTTCCATCGCGTTCCCGAAGGCAAGGTCGCCAAGAATCGGCTGCATCTTGACGTGCGGGTCGGCACCGGGCTCGTGGGTGAAGAGCGCCTCGCCGCGCTGGAGGCCGAGTGCGCACGACTGGTCGCGCTCGGCGCGGTGCGTGTGCGACTACTGCGTGCCGATGGCGTCAACGAGTCGTGCATCCTGATGCAGGACGTCGAGGGCAACGAGTTCGATCTCGACTGAGGGGGCCGCGAACGTCAGCGGCGCTCGGCCTCGATTCGGCCGAGCACGCGTTGCGTGATCTCGCCGAACGTGGCGATCTGTTCCGCGGTGAGTGCGTCGAACACCAGCCGCCGGACCGTTTCGACGTGCGGTGGCGCGGCGGCCTCGATCGCTTCGCGGCCGGCCCGGGTGAGGACTACGAAGGCTCCCCGGGCGTCCGATGGACATTCCTGGCGGGTGATCAGGCCGCGCCGCCGCATGCGTCCCAGGTGATGTGACAAGCGGCTCTTCTCCCATTCGAGTTCGCGCGCGAGCTCGAGCACGCGCACTCGCGCGTCCGGCCGGTCGGTGAGCGCGACGAGCACCGCGAAGTCCGATTCGGACAATTGGGAATCGGCCTGGAGCTGACGGTTGAGCTGCGCGCCGAGTTGCGCCTGCATCGCCAGGAAGCCTCGCCAGGTCTGCTGTTCGGTTTCCGTGAGCCACCTCATGTCCGACACGGATCAAGTATACGGGTAGTTGACATGTCATCTATGATGCCTAAACTAGATGACACGTCAACAACTTGAGGAGGATCCCATGACGGCTTCGACCCGGTATTCGCTGCTCACCGGCACCTATGAGCTCGACTCGACGCACACCCGCATCGGTTTCGTGGCTCGCCACGCGATGGTGACCAAGGTCCGCGGATCGTTCAACGAGTTCGCCGGCACCGCCTGGATCGACGGCGACAAGCCGGAGAACTCCCGCGTCTCCGTCACCATCAAGGCAGCGAGCATCGACACCCGGAACGCCGACCGCGACGGCCACCTTCGCAGCGGCGACTTCCTTTCGCTGGACGAGTACCCGGAGGTCACGTTCACCTCGACGGGTATCAGGCAGTCCGCTGAGGACACCTTCGACGTGACCGGCGACCTGACGATCCGGAATGTGACCAAGCAGGTCACCATCCCGTTCACCTTCGAGGGCAGCGCGGAGGACCCGTTCGGCAACGCCCGTCTCGGCTTCGAGGGTGCGACCACGATCAATCGCAAGGACTTCGGCATCATCTGGAACGCCGCGCTGGAAAAGGGTGGCGTCCTGGTGAGTGACAAGGTCACGCTCGAGTTCGAGGTCTCCGCGATCAAGACCGCTTGATCGCGGCAGCGCTGACCAACCGCAGTCGAGTTTTGACGCGGCCCACGTCAAAACTCGACTGTTCGCGTTTCGGTCACCTGCCGGGCGTGAAGAGTCGCCTGAGGCGCGCCTGGATCAGTGGCAGGCCGGTGACCGGGATGTCGTAGTGGCCGGCCCCTTCCAGGACCGCGAGGTTGATGTCGTTGCCGTTGGCGACCATTTCGTTGACGACGTTGTAGGTGACCGAACTCGGGCTGGTGATGTCGTCCGTTCCGTACAGCCACAGGATCGAGCCGGGTAGGGTCGAGCTTTCGAGCTTGGCCTGGTTCTGTGCGAAGAATCGTTTGATCTCCGGTAGCGCGTCGGGTCCGTCCTGGCGGACCCCCGGGTAGGTGTTGAGGCGGTTGGCCGGAGCTGCGCCGAGAAAGCCCTGGATGTCCTGCCGGACGGCCGTGTTGAGCTCGTCGATGCAGGCCTGCCAGTCCTGGCGGTAGAACTTGAGCATGTTGGCTCCGTAGACCTGGCTCGGGTCGACGGGGTAGCCCGCGAAGTTCTCGGTTTTGGTGAAGTAGATGGTTTCCGCGTTGGCGAAGACCAGCTGGCTGATCTGGTGGGCGGTCGGGGGGAGCCCGGATCCGGACGCGTTGTCGATGTCCTGCCACAAGATCTTGTTCATGGCCGGAACGTCCGGCACCGGGGCGAGGGTGATCGTTCCCCGGTACACCAGTGCGGGATCCGCCTTCGTGGCCAGGCCGGAGTAGTCGGCGGCGGCGAGCGCCGCGAAGCCACCTTCCGACCATCCCGCCGGGGCCCACTGCCCGGACAATGTGGTGCCGAGGTAGCGCTGCGCGGCGACCGCGGCGAAGATCATGGAGTTGCCCGAGCTGGACAGGTCGTAGTAGCCGTGCCCTTCGGTGACGCCGGCGGACACCGGTCCGAGCCCCTCGTAGTCGGGCGCGACGATGGCGATGCGCATCTTCAGGATGGCCGCCAGCACGGCGGCGTTCGGGCCGTCAGCCCACTGGTTGTGTTCCTGGAGTTGGACGCTGGGGGCGCATTGGGGTGCCCACCCGACCGTTCCGTGCCCCCACACGACGAGAGGAAACCCTCCGGTCGGAGCCGGCCCCTTGGGAACGAACAGCATCGCTGTTGCCGTGATCTGGTTCCTCGTCATGCCCGGCATGCGGTAGACGATCAGCTCGCCGTTGGCCACGCCGGATATCTCCGGGGGCACGTTGCGCAGGGAGGTGGCATCTATTACGTCCCCATTTACGGTTCCACTGCCTGCCGCGCCGGTGGAACCGTCCGGGCCTCCCGCCCGAGCGATGAATTTGTCGGTGGTGATCGGCCCACCGGTGAGGAGTGCGACAAGCAGCACGATGGCGCATGCTCCAACCTTGTGCACAAGCCCCTTCCCGCGAAGTCGCCGCCCGCGTTTCGTCGAGCGAGTAGCGGGGCAGGGTCCGGGGGGAGGGGTGTATTCGGTTGGGCCGGTCATGTCGGCGGCCTCGCTTTCGTTTTCGCGTCATCCTGTGCTTCCCGGAATACGTCGGAAGCGTGCGTGAATCCGCAAGCCCGTGGATGGCTTGGCTGCGAGGTTCGTCGACGAAGGTAGCCGGCGGTTGTCACGGGTCCGCCTCAGCGGACCGGCCGCGAACAATCAGCGGATCGACCAGAACACCGCGCCGGTGACGAACCTGTTACCCTTCCCTGATAAGGGTGTGGCTTCATTCGAGCCCGATTCCGTCCCGGCTTGAGCGGCTGATCCCAAAATCGCGCGAACAGTCACCCACGCGGACCTCACGGTGTCCCCCAATTGGTCTTCCTGTTTGGTTTTCCGCGGACGCGGGCGATTCTGGTGAATACCCTCACCAGGGAAACGCCGCACGGTGTTGGTTGTCGCGGCCTCGGAGACGAGCCGGCCGTAGCGTGGAAAAGCAGGAACCGCCTGGATGTCAAGGAGGGCGCGGTGACGCGAAAGCCGCGGGTGTGCCGTGCACGGAGAATGGCCGGTCTCACCGCCGGGGCCTGTGTACTGGTTGCGGGGCATGTTCTGGCGAGCCCGCTGCCGTCGGCTGTGGCGAGTACCGAAGGGGATGCGTCCGGTCCGTGCGCGACGAAGCCGTTCCCCCCGTCGGAAAGTACGCCGCCTCCCGTCCTCTCGGGCAGCGATGTGTGGAGTTTCGCTTCCGAGCCCGGCCTTCATCCGCTGCGGGTCAGCGTGAGCGCCGACAAACCGGGGACGGCTCCTGGAGACATCTTTGTCGCTCCGTTCAGCGCGGACCAGATGGTCGGCCAGACCGGGGCGCTGGTCAACGACAACGCCGGTGATCCGGTCTGGTTCCGTCCACTGCCGTCCACCAATCTGCAGAATGCCGATTTCAAGGTCCAGACGTATTACCCGGGCGGCGGCGATCAGGGGCAACCAGTGCTGACCTGGTGGCAGGGGACTCTTGCGCTTCCTCCGGCGTATACGAACCTCCCCGCCGGGGCGCCGGAACCGGGCGGGTGCTACTACCTCTACGACACCCATTACCGCCTGATCAAGACGGTCTTCGCGCACCACGGCTACTACCCGGACGAGCACGAATTCATCCTGACCCGCAGGGGGACCGCGCTGCTCCTCGCGTCGAAACCCGTTCCCATGGACCTGACACCCTATGGTGGCCCGAAGAACGGAGCCATCGAGAACAGCGAGGTCCAGGAGGTCGATCTGGCCACGGGAAGACTCGTCTTCTCGTGGAACGCGCTGGAGCATCTGGACCCGGCCGATTCCGAGGTGGCGGCCTCCAGCGCGTCGTCGTCCGGCGGAGTGTGGGATGCCTTTCACCTCAACTCCATCGACGAGGGGCCCGGAGGCGAGCTGTTGATCTCGGCCCGGAACATGTGGGCGATCTACGACGTCGCCAAGAGCTCCGGGCAGATCCGCTATCAGCTCGGCGGAAAGAAGAGCGACTTCACCTTCGGTCCGAACGCGGACTTCTACTGGCAGCACGATGCCCGGTTCCGGCCCGGAAACCGGATCAGCATGTTCGACGACGGATGTTGCGACCTGCCCGACGGCGCACCCGAACAGCAGTCGCATGGCCTCATCCTCGACCTCGACTTTCACAGCCGCCGCGCGACAACCGCCAAGACCTATTACCACGAGCCGCCGTTGTACTCGCCGACCCAGGGAAACACCCAGGCGCTGCCCAACGGCAACGAATTCATCGGGTGGGGGCAGAACCAGTACTATTCGGAGTACGCCGGCGCGGGAAACACCCAGGGGAACGGCCTGAAAAATCTGCTTTACGACGCGAAGATGCCGAGCTCCGACATCTCCTATCGAGCGTTTCGAAACGAATGGATCGGCACACCGTACTATCCGCCCAGCGCGGCCGCCCGGGCCGACGGCAAGGGCAACGTCGTCTACGCTTCCTGGAACGGATCGACCGAGACGACGGCGTGGCAGGTGCTCGCCGGGCCGAACACCGATTCCCTGTCGGTGATCGTGGAACAGGCCGCACGGTCCGGGTTCGAGACGGCGGTCGGCGTGGACAGTCCAGGTCCTTACTTCCAGGTGAGGGCGTTGGACGCGGCGGGAAAGGTCTTGGGAACCTCCCGCGTCGTCACGCTGTCCCGGTAATCGACGAGCGCCGCCCACGATTCAGGCACGACCCGGCCGAGCCGCAACGACCAGACGAGTGAGTCCGATTTGATACGTGATCAGTGGTCATACGCGATCAGGAGGATCTCCAAGTCGGGCGTCGCAACAGGATCTTGGCGGCCCTCGTCTGGTCCGTATTTCCGAAGCCCTGAAGTCCTGGCTCAGCTCTCGAATGAACTCGTCCACACGTCGAACCGACGGAGCCCAACCGCCATGCCTGACACAACCTCGGGCGATCTCGGCCCTCGTGAGGTCTTGGCCCGCTACCAGCGGGCGATGCTCGACAAGTCCGCGGACGACCTGGCCGACCTGTACGCGGTCGATGCCCTACACGAGTTCCCCTTCCGGTATGCCCGAGCGCTACCAGGGACGCGAAGAGGTCCGCGCGGGTTACCGAGCGGCCTGGGGCGCAAGCCCGGCGCAGTCGCTGGAGATCCGCGACGTCGTCGTGCACGAGAACACCGACCCGGAGGTGCTCGTCGTCGAGCAGGTCGTTTCCGGGACCATGTCCACGACCGGTCGGCCGTTCAGCTTTCCCGGCCTCCTTGTGCTGCGGATCCGGAACAGCAAGATCGTGCATGTTCGTGACTACCTGGACGGGCTCGGCGTGGCTCACGCGATGGACCGACTGACCGCCGTGGCCGCCGGCCTCGGCAACCGTGGCTGAACCACTGACATCGGACTCGTTCGTCTAGGCGATCGCGACCGGGCGCACCATGGAGCCGGTCGCGCCGGCGACCTTGAGCGGTAGGCAGATCAGGAGGAACTCGTAGACCCGGTCCCGGGCCAGGTCCTCGAGGAAGGCGTTCTCCAGGAGGTGGACGCCGCGCCGGCGCAGGGCGAAGTGATGGACCGGGTGTGGGTTGGCCGGGTCCGTCGACGGAATCTGTTCGACGGTGGAAGTGTCGGAGCCGAGGACCGCGCATCCCTTGTCGTCGATGAGCCACCGGGCGCCGTCGAGGTCCGGGCCCGCGCCGTCGGTCGCCGCGTAGCGCTGCGGGTCCGGCCAGACGGACATGAGGCCGGTCCGGATGAGCACGCAGCTCTTGGGCGGTATTTCGATGCCCTGCGCCTGTGCGATCTCGGCCAGCAGGTCGCGCCCGAGGCCGTAACCGCGTGGCAGGAACGGTTCGCCGAGATGGCCCGCGGCGTCGAGCAGCACGCCACGGGTGATGATGGGCGGGATGGCGGCGGCGTCCGCGCGGACGGGGCCGAAGTCGCCGCAGTGGTCTGCGGCGGAGTACCCGCCGAACCAGGTGTCGTCGCCGTCGGTGATGTGGCACAGGGCGTCCAGGTGGGTGCCGGTGTGCATGCCGGTGACCATCAGCTCGGTCACCATGCCGACGCCGGCCGCGTTGTGGTCCGGGGCGAACAGTTCGACGTCCCCGGCGAGCCGGACGCCCTGCGGCGTCCGGTAGGGCGTGAGGGTGAAGGTCGGATGCCCGTCCCACTGCGGCATGCCGACGAACCGGCCCGCGTCCAGGTCGTAGGTCCGGCCGGTGCCGGCCGCGCCGAGGGCGGCCAGCACGTCCGCGGGGCCGAGGTCACCGACGCGGCCGATCTCGGCCGGATCAGGCGTGCGCACGATGTTCCCCTTCCGGCGCGTCACCGCGCCCTGGCTGCTCTCCGCCGGCCGGAGCCACCCCGGCCTGGCCGGGCGCCGCCGCCGCGGCCAGCGGCGAAGCGTCCTCTTGGAAGTCGAGTTTCCGGCCCTTGGTCTCCACGCCGGCGATCACCATGGGGATCGGGATGAGGGCCAGCAGGATCACCTGCAGCAGCCAGAAGAGGTTCCAGTTGCCCGCGCTGACCAGACTCGAGCCCCAGTACGCGGAGGCGCCGTAGCCGAACATCCACTCGGCGACCACCGCCAGGCCCATTCCGACGCCGCGGATCCGGGTGGGGAACAGCACGACGAAGTACGCGGCGGTGACACTCCACCCGAGCTGGCGGAAGAAGCCGGCGATGAACAGGTACGACGCCACCGGGACCACGCCCTGGCTGAACGGCGCCTGCCAGATCAGGATGGTGAACGGCACCGCGATCCACACGAACGGCAGCATCCACTTGGCCGACACCTTGTCCATGAACCAGCCGCCGAAGATCGTCGAGACCAGCAGCGCCACCTCGTAGGCGTAGGTGATCGTGTTGCCGGAGACGGCGGGGATCGGGTGGCCGGTGATGCCGCCGTGGGCATACCAGGCGGGATAGGAGAAGTCCCAGCCGCCCTGTGGTGCCCCGATCAGGAACGCCACGAGCAGACCGATCACCGTGTAGCGGAGTTGTCGCTTGGTGAACAGAGCGCGCAGGCCCTGGGTGACCTCGCCCGGTGCGCGGTCTCGCACCGCGTTGATCCGCGTCCACTGCGGCGACTCGTGCAGCCGCAGCCGCACCAGATAGGCGAGCGCGGCGAAGGCGAAGGACGCGAAGTACGCCCAGCGCCAGCCCAGCGCCGTCGGCGAGGCGAAGGTCTGGGCGAAGACGTTGGCCAGCCCGTACCCGATACCGACGCCGGCCTGGGTGCCGGCCAACAGCAGGGACCGGCGTTTGGCCGGCGCGAACTCCGACAGCATCGCCAGGCCCATGGCCCACTCGCCGCCGGAGAACACCCCGGCGAAGAACCGGACGATCATCAGCTCGGGCGTGTCCTGTACGAACCCGGTGAGGCCGGTCATGACGACCGTGCCGAGGATCCCGTACATGAAGGCCCGCTTGCGGCCGATGAACAGGTCGCTGAAGTAGCCGAGGAACAGCGCTCCGATCCCGAGCCCGACGGCGTACAAGAAGAACGCGTTGCCGACCACACCGGTACTCACGTGCAGCGACGCGGCCATGGGCGCCTGCACGAAACTCACGATCTGGAGGTCGAGGGTGGTCACCGCCCACCCGAGGAACACCGTGAGCCAAACCAGGAACACGTTGCCCGACGACGTCTTCGTCGTGTCGCTCATCCAACCTCCCGTGGCCGGAGCGCGGCCCGTTCAGACCACTACCCAGCGATGCGCAGAATGCGCACATAGTATGGACATTGCGTGGTCCGAGCAATACCCGGGCGTCGGCGAATCGGCCAGGCGTCCGGGGATGAACCCGCTCCATCCGTTGGTGAAAAAGGATTTCCAGGTCGATTGGCGGAAAAATCGACCGCAGCCGCTTCGCGCAAGCGAATTGGGCCGACCACGTCACGTGCGCGCTGCGCGCAGATTAGTGGCTGACGTCACGCGGGGTCTGGCGCACACCGAGCCCGCCATCGACGGATCGGCCGGGGCGGCGATCCCGCGCCAGGCCGGTGCCCGGTCGACGATCGTCGGCGCCCGCTACTGGTAGTTCTCCGGCCCGGCGGCGTCGACGGCTTTCGACGAGGCCGCATCCACCCACGGCTCGCCGGCGCTGTTCTGCCCCAGACCGGCGTAGATCGCACGCGAGTGGATCAGGTAACGGTGGTCCTGGCGCAGATAGCCGGACTGCGTCGCGCTGTTGATGTCGTCCCAGCTGGCGTCGCACAGCGCGGACCCCGCGCCGTTCTGGGGGCACCGGATGCCCCAGTCGCCGATGCGGGTGCCCGAGAGGTCGGTGTAGGCGCCGTCGGCGGTCTGCTCGTCCGAGAGCGGCACCACCACGAGCCAGACCATGATGTTGCCGTTCTCGTCGAGGTAGACCCCGCTGACCTGCTGGCTGCAGCCGACCCTGGTCAGCACGGTACTGACCGTGCCGCTCTCCCCGCTGTCGAGGCAGTCGTGCACGCCGGCGGCCCGCTGGGTGTAGGTCACACCCTTGCTGTCGGTGAACTGGTCGGGCAGCAGCGCGGAGACGGTGAGCGGGGTCGGATCGGTGCTGCTGTCGTCAAGCGAGGACGGGTCGAAGTCCGTGGTGGTCGGCGACTCGGACGTGTCGTCGGTGGTCGTGCCCTCGTCGTCGGTGGTGGTTTCCTCGTTGTCGCTGGTGGTTTCCTCCGTCGCGGTCGGTGCGGCGGTCGTTTCCCGGGACGACGAGTCGTGCGCGTCGAGGCCGATCACGACCGCGAGGACCACGACGAGGAAGAGCACGATCGCCACCGTCGCCGTGACCGGGGACCAGTCCGGTTCGCCGGGCCCCGCCGTGCCCGGTTCCGTCGGCGTGCGGGGGCGACCGCCTGCTTCGACCGGGGCGGCGGGCGGCTCGGGCAGAGGTTCGAGTGGTGTGAGCAGCGCCAGCGATTCCCGCGCGGTCGGTCGCCCGGCCGGGTCGTTCGCGAGTAGGCGGGCGATCAGCGGCCGCAGTCCACCGGCGCGCTCGGCCGCGGCCACTTCCTCCGGCCCCACGGCGCCCGGTGTCTCGGCGGTATCGACGCGGACCGGCGCGTCACCCTCGACCGCGAAGTACAGCGTCGCGCCGAGCGAAAACATGTCACCCGGAGGGCGTGGCTCCACCCCGTGTTTCCACTCCGGCGCGCGGTAGCGAGAATCGTCGGAAACCGTTTCGTCGGCGTCGAAACCGGTGAGCAGAGCCTCCCCGGTGGCGGTCAGCAGCAGGGCCGCCGGCGAGATGTCGCCGTGCGCGATCCCCGCCTCGTGCGCGGCGGCCAGCGCCGCCACCATTTCGGTGGCCAACCGTTCGGCTGCTTCCGCGTCCAGCGGCCCATAGGCCGAGACGTCGTCGGCGAGGGTGCGCCCCTCGACCAGTCGCGTCACGCACCACAGGACGTCCTCGTCCGCGATCACGTCCTCGGCGAAGACGAGGTTCGCGCTGGCGCGCAGCGCCATGGCCTGGCGCCGCTCGCGTTCGGCGCGCCCATGTTCGAACAGCGCGGCGCGTTCGGCCGCCGCCGACGCCGAAGGAAGCCGCACGCCCTCGATCGCGACGTCGGTGTCACTTTGTTCGTCACGTCCCCGCCAGCGCCGGTCGGAACCGAGCTCGGCGACAAGCCGATAGCGTCCGCCCACGAGCTGGTCCGCTTTCGCCAGGCCCGCCATCCCCGCCCTCCGGTCGGTCGCGCGTCGCACAGGTCGCAGACGGCTGTTCGAATCGGGATCTTCAGAACAGCGCGCTCACCGCGGCCTGGATGTCCGTCACGGCGGTGGCCAGGTGCGCCACCTGCGTCACGCCCGACGCGATTCCCTGAAGCAGACCCAGAATCGTCCGCTTGTTGGGGCGCTCCTTGCCCAGTTCCTGCTCGACCAGCTCACCGGTCTCGACCACGTCGCCGTCGATCTCGCCGCTGCCGCCCGCCTCCCGCAGCGCCGCGAGCAGCGCGCTGACCTGTGTCTGGAGGTCCTGCAGTTGCGCGGAGCCGCCGCCGGAAACGGCCCGCGCGCCGCGGCCGGCGGCCATCGCGTCCGCGTTGATGCTGCCCGAACCGCTGTTGACGATTCCGTAGTTGTCACCCATGGCTGTTGTCATCCCTGATTGCTGGTCGGCGCCATTCCCTGGGCCGCTCGGCCGAAGGTCCTGGCGATCGCGTTGGGTCCCGCGGCGACGCTCTGCGCGTGCACCCTTCCTTGCCCGGTCACGTAGATGCCGTGGTTCATGATCACGGTCTGCTGCTGGGCGAGGTCGCTCGTGTCGATGTTGTGTGCCTTCATGAATTCCGTCAGCGCATCCATGACGCACCGCTCGACGAGCTTGGTGTACATCTCCTTGTCGAGTTGCTGGAAATACCGGTGGTAACGCTTGTCGGCGGCTTCCTCGCGGAGGCTCATCGTCGCGCCGTAGTTGAAGGTGCGGTCCTGGGAGATCGCGCGAGCCTCGCGCCGCGACTTCGCCGACCGCGTCAAGGCCGCCTGCGGAACCGCGATGATGCGGAACAGGGCACCGAAGGCGGCCGGCACGACCCGGGCCAGACTTTCCCCGGCGATCCGGATCACCTGCCGGGCGGTCGGCTTGCCGAGCAACCGGTCCATCGCCTGGTAGCGCTGCCGGACCGGTGGCAGCAGCGAATGGTTCGCCTCGACGAAAAGTAGATCCTTCTGCGGCAACAGGGCGAACCGCAGGAACGTCGTGACCACGAGCTCGCCGCTCCAGCCACCGACACGCACGGCGAGATACGGGCGTGCTCTGCTTTTGGGATCGCCCCGCAGCTTGGCGAGTACGGCGTCGTCGACGCGCGATACCGGGTAGGCCAGTTCGTCCGGGAGGATGGCCCGCTGCACCGAGGGCTCGAATCCGTGCAGCAGGTCGAGCCCGCTGACGAACAGCCGGTCCTCCACGACGACGCCGGGCAGGCCGATCCTCCGGACCGTGCCCGCGACGAAGTCGTGCAACTCCTGTCCGCTGAACGGGACTACGGTCTTGCCGTCTTCCGCCTTGGCCAGGTTCAGGCTGAACGACCAGCTGTCGATCGTGGTGCCGTAGCCGGCGAACGGCGCGTAGCCGGCGAAAACGGTGAGGTTTCCCCGGTCCTGGTCCCCGATGGCGACCAGCCGCTGGGCGGCGCGGCGGCCGGCCGGCGGGGGAGCCTTCGCCGGATCGAACACGTCCCGCCGCAGGTGCGCCGCGAGCACCCCGTAATGGGCCACCAGGGTCTCGATCAGCACGACGCCCCACGCGGCGAGGAACAGCGGGAAGAGCCACCCCAGCCCGTCGGGACTCACCGCGGACATGCTCTGGAAAACGATCGCGACGCCGAGCACCACGATCACCGCGAGGATCGCGTCGCGGGTCAGGTGCCGACGCCGCGCGGCCAGCCCGTACTTGAGCACCGTCACCAGGTCGACGCCCGGGGATGACGCGATGCCGCGGTGCTCCTCGTCGATGATGCCCCGCAGCGCCTTGTCGTTGAGCGCCGGATCCATCTGCAGCGCGGCGCAGAGGTATCGCGTCGCGTTGCGGGCGAACCCCGTTGTCGGTGACTGGGCGGCCGATGTCCCCGCCCATCGCCCGGCCGAGGGCTGCTTCGGGGTCGCCGCCGTGGGTGCGCCGCCGGAAAGGTCGATCACCCGCTTGCGGCCGCAGTTCGCGCACACCACGAAGTTGGCCTGGTTGTCCGAGCCGCAATGCTGACACTTCATCTGGTCACCTCACGGGAAGGCTGGTCCGTTGCCTGATCCGACGGGCGGACGGACCGATGGGGCGGCGATGTCACGGTCGAGCCCGCCGTCCCCGGCGTGGCGGACGCGACCTGGTGGCTGGTGGCCGACGGCCCCGACGGCCCCGACGGCGCGGGCGGCGTCACCTGCCGGGTCGACGCGGGTGCCGGCGAATTCGACGGCCCTTCTCCGGCGGCGGGCGCCGGGGCGGTGATCGACACGACGGCCGCCGCCACGACGCAGGCCGACGCCGCACCGAGCAACAAGGCGGACCTGTCCGGCCGAAGTCCTTTCGACGGTCTCTGGGAAGCCATCGGCGATCAGTCCATGTACTCGACGGGGATCGTCCGATACCCCTCGGCCACCGTCGGGATCTGCATCTCCTCGGCACGGGAGGACGCCACGAGCGAGTTCAGCAGGCTGTTGATCGCCTGGGTCAGGGCCGCGTCGTGGTTCGTGCCCGGCTCGGCATAGAAGGCCGCCTTGGTCGCGACCTTGCTCAGCACCTCGCTCTGCACCGAGCCGAAGCCGTAGGTGATCACATGCGGATGGCGTTTCCACGCCGGCGCGATGAGGTTGCGGAAGGCCTCCTCCCAGCCCGGCTCGGTGGGCTGCCCGTCGGTCAGGAAGAACATCGCCGGCCGCAGCACCGCCTTGCCCTGCGCGGTGAGCGCGGGAACGTCGACGTCGATCCGGTTTCGCACGAGATCGAACGCCGCGCGGTAGTCGGTCCTGCCATTGCAGACCACCTCGGGCATGGCCGGAATCGCCTCCATGTCCGTCATCTCGATCACCACCTGCGCGGCGGTGGAGAACGCGATGATCGACATGTAGGCGAACTCGGACACCCTGGGGCTTTCCGACAGCGTCCGGTGCAATTGTTCGAGCGTCTGGTTCAACGTCACCTGGTACGGGGTCATCGAGTAGGAGGCGTCGATCACCAGGTATGTCGGCAGGCACTTCTGTTTCATGGTGTAGGCGGTGCCGTGGTCGACCGGGTGGCCGTCGTCCATGGGTATCTCCTTCCGGGTCAGTGGCTACTTGGCCGGCTCGTCGGTCGGCTCAGTGGCTGGCGATGAGCGCCACCATGAGCACCCCGATCAGGAGCGCGAGCAGGCAGATGATCACCGCGGCGGCCTTCCGGCCGGGGTCGCCCTGGCCGCCGCCGCTGGTGCTCGGTGTCGGTGGCGCGGGCTCCGCCGCGGGTTCGGGCCACTTCACGTTCTGACCGGCACGAGTCGCGCTGCCCGCGCCGGTCTTCGGGAAACTCGGTGCCGGGCGAGCCGGGATCGCGCTTCTCGCCGGCCTCGGCCCGAGTCGGACATACAGTCCGCCGGCGATGACGGTGGCGAGCGCGGCCATCGAGGGACGCCGCTCGCGTTGCTCACTGAGCAGGATGTCGAGCAGAATCTCCCGCAGTCCCCGGTTGCCAAGGCCGTCCGACTCGGCCAGGACGTTGAGTGCGCTCGCCAGGTCCCGCTGACCGGTGAGGCACCGGGTGACGAGCAGGGCGACGCGGTACCGGTCGGTGTAGGCGTCGGCCTTGTTCGGTCGCTGGGTGAGCGGGTCGTCCCAGTTGGGCTGGAAGATGTTCGGTACGGCGCCGGGGCCGCACCCGTCGATGTCGATCACGAACACCGACGCGTCGGTGTCGCACCAGAACGCGTTGGAGTAGGACCAGTCGGAGTAGACCAGTTTGTGGCGCTCCAACACTTCCGCGACGACCACCAGGTTCCGGCACACCCGCAGCCGGTCCGATCTGCTGGGGACGCGATAATTCCGCCTCGCGAACGCGTCGTCGGGCTTGGCGAGCCAGTCGACCTCGCGGAACCTCGCCGAGGCCCCCGCGCCGTCCCAGCGGTACTTGTCCGGCGCCGCCGGCAGCACGCACCCCAGCGCCTGGCTTTCCTGCTCGGCTATGCGGGCCACGGGCCACGACGTGCTGGTGCGCAGCGTCCTGGCGACCTCGGAAGTGACGGTGCCGGGCAACGCGATCAGGCCGTCCAGCCGGTTCGCGTCCTCGGGGCCGCCGCGCGTGCGGTAGAGCTTGGCCAGCCAGCCGGGATGTTCGGTGACGGGGTGGATTCCGGTGCTCTGGCCCGCGCCGTCGCTGATCGTCTTCTCCAGTGGACCCAGGTCGTCGAGGGTCACCACCGCGGGCAGGCGCCAGGCTCGGCCGGTCATCGCCGTGGCTCCGTCGAGTTCGTCGAGTCCGTGCCGACCCAGACCGCCACCGCGGTTCGGTCGTCGATGAACCTTTCCGCGTCGTAGCCGACATCGTTCACGAAGGAGGTGGACGACGGCGGCCGTGCCCAGTTCCTCGTGAAATATTGGTTCGCTTCGCCGAGTGTTGCCAGCACGTCGCCGACACCGTCGGTCACCAGGGCCACCACGGCGCCGGGCGCCAGCCCGATGTTCGTGGTGGTCACGGTGAGCGGGCTGTCCGGGAGCGCGTGCGCCACCGCGTTCGACTCCAGCCCACCGCTGGCGCGCTTGTGGTCGCCGGCCACGAAGGTCCACGCGCCGTCCCGCACCGTCCACACCGACGCGTCGCCGACCCAGGCCACCCACATCTGCCGCGGCTCGTCCCCGGGGACCGGGCCGGCCGGAATCACGGCGGTGACCAGGGCGGCGCAGATATCGGAATTGCCCAGGCTCCGCGACGCGGCGGCGTCCGCCATCTGCGCCGCGACCCCGCAGAAGACATCGGACGCGGCGAGTGCGGCCGGATCGGGCGAATGGCTCAACCGCTCCCGCAGAATGTTGACGGCCGCGCTCGCCGCGACGGTCGCGCCCAGTTCCGCGAACCTGCTGCTGGACACCCCGTCGGCGACCGCCACGATGAGGTGTCGCCGGCTCTCGTCGCGGCCCAGCCGGTACGCGTCCTGGCGGGGCGTGACGGGCTCCTCGCAGCGATGCCCGGGCCCGACGACGGACGCGGCGCGCACCGCCAGGTCGCCGAGCCGGGCCTCGTCCGCGACGATCCCGGGATAGACGGTGTGGGCGGGCAGCAGCCACGGTAAGGCCTGTGCCTTGGAGCCCCGGCCGACCCTGGGTGGGGCCAGTCCGGGCGAGTCGCCGGCCGGCGCGGGCGGCTGTCGGCTGAACAGAAGTGGCACGGGATCTTGCCGCTTCCCGTGCGTGGGCGCGTGGCCGTCGGTCCGCGGGTGGATCTGCGCGCCCACCGCGGTTTCCGCCGGACGTGGGACCACGCCGCGGGCGTGCACCAGCGCGAGGCAGCTCAGGACTGCTCCCGTCACGGCGAGCGCGACGACCGCGAGCCGGGCAAGCCAGTCCGAGGGCGGGAAATACAGCTCCAGCAGGGCCGCGACGATCACCAGAATGGCCACGGCGCGTGAGTTCTTCACGGGAACACGCCGCATGTCGATCTTGTCACCATTCCGCCTTGTGTGACCGGTTAGAGACGGGTGTCACGATAGCGACCGATCATGACCCGCACCTGCGTTTTCGTCATGTTCCCTCGATCGGCCGCAGGTCAGTCCCGCCCACCCGCTCGCCCCGCTCCGGGGGATCGACGGACGCCACGCTGCCGGAGCGCGAACCCGACAGCGTGCAGAAAGCGCTTTCTACGGCGCAAGATGAGCGCGCTCGACGATCCTGGAAGCCCGGGTGTTTTCTCCGGTCCGGAGGCCCGATCGCTGATCGACTCGAGCGGTCGGCGGGGGTGGTCGCGCCGACTGTCGTCGGTCCGGTTGAGCTCGCCCGATCCTGGTTGCCCCTCAGCGCTGGGCGGAACGCTGGTTCGTGTCGCGCCGGTAGCCGTAGTGGATGAGCCCCTGGTGGAAGGTGGCCACCTTGTCATACAGCGCGCGAGCGGGGGAGTCGTCCAGCGTGTTCCAATACAGGCGTGGGAAGCCGCGTTCCTCGGCGTCCCGCGCCACCCACTCGATCATCGCCGTCGCGACACCTCGCCGCCGGACTTCCGGGTCCACGAACAGGTCCGCCAGATAGCATCTTCCCCCGGTCCTCCAGATGCTGGCGTGGAACACGTAGTGCGCGATGCCGACCATCGTGCCGTCCAGCCGTGCGACGATCCCGCGTGTCTGCTCCCCGTCGAGCACGCGTTGCCAGGTCTGTTCGTAGCCGTCGTCGCCGATCTCGGTCCCGAAGTGGGTGTGGTGACCGCGGGCCAGCACTTCCCAGCCGGCGCGGTCGGATTCGGTCAGGGGGCTGATCTCGACCATGGTGCCCATCCTGCCCCACACCCAGGTCCGGCATGCGGATGAACTTCTGGCCTGCCCCGGACGAGGCCGTGTCGGCACGCTCAATTCCTGGTGGCCGGTACCCGGGGAAGCGCGGAATTCGGGTCGACGCCGGAAAAGGCGAGTCCGATGACGAATCCGGCGACTTCCTCGAGTTGACGGGCTCGGCTCAGCCCGCCGAGCACGACCGGCTGTGCGCCCACGTCACGCACGAGGGCAGCGGCGATACCCAGCGCGTTTTCGTGGTCACCAGCCAGTACGACCGTCACCGGCCTTCGACCTTCGTTCCACTGATCGGCGGGGAACAGGTGGAACGCCTTGACCACCTGGGCACCTGGCGCCCAGCCGGCGACATGTTCAGCTGCCGCCCGGCCGTCCGCGGTGAGCAGTTCACCGACGCCGTGCTCGACCGCGTTGGTCGGGTCGATCAATGGTGTGCCGGTCAGCGAACCATCCGCCGCCCCGGCCGCGCGCAGGATGTCCGGCAGTCCCCGCCAGGAAACGGCCACCAGCACCGCATGTCGGCCGGTGACCGCGTCGGCCGGGGTCACCGCCCGAGCTGAGCCACCCATCCGCACGGCCGCGGCCGCCGTTTTGTCCGGTGAGCGGCCGCCGACCAGCACCTCGTGCCCGACGCGGGTCCATGCCGCGCCCAAGCCGACGGCCAAGACTCCCGTGCCCAGAATCCCGATCCGCATGGATTGCTCCTCATCAGGGGGTTGCTGAGGGCTAGCGTAGGAAACCGACACACACCGATCGGTAGGAAACGGACGCGCGAACATGGCCGCGATGAACGACTGCACCATGGACCGACGCGGCTCCCGCGACGAGTTGCTCGCGGACTGCCGGCTTCGTGCCGCTACCGAACTGTTCGCCCACACCTGGGATCCGGTCGTGCTGGCCGGGCTGCGCGCCGGGCCGCGGCGGCGTTCCGAACTGCTCAAGATGGTCGGCGGTCTCAGCGACAAGGTGCTGACCGAGACCCTGCGTCGGCTACTCGCCAACGGCCTGGTCGAACGGCACAGCCGGACAGCCGCACCGCCTCGCGTCGAATACCGTCTGAGTCCGCTGGGTGCGAGCCTTGTCGACGGGCCGATGCGCGAACTGGGACGTTGGATACTCGAGTACGGCGATGAGCTGCTGGAGGCACAGGAGCGGGCAACACGCTAGGTCTCCCGTCGAACGATGAACGGGTGACTTCCGGCTGACGCACCGAAATCGACCGAAGAGCGCGTTCAGGAAGGGCACTGATCGCGGCATGAGCGGATGTTGGCCGGTAGCGGTTCACCGGTTGCCGGCAACGCCGATCCCGGGGTCAGTACTCGTTCTTGATGACGAAGTAGGAGCCGCGGATGGTTCCGGCCAGCTTCGACTTCTGTCGAGCGAACTTGAACGAGGCGAGTTCCGCGGGGACTTCCATCCCGTCGGAGAGCTTGAACCCGACCGCCCGTTTCCCGGAGTCGTCGACGGTGTACATCACGTTGATCGACAGACCGTTTTCGTAGAAGACGTAGGCGATTCGAATGTTCTCGACCTGGAATGCGGTCGCTTCGAGCGGGCGGGAGGAGATGGCGATGCCGCGTTCTTCCGCAAGGATCCGGTTCACCCAGTCGATGGTGGACCGGGCGTTGCCGGCGGGCTCGACGGTGAAGACGTGGCCGTACTTGTTCTTGAAGTACCGGGCCTCGTTCGCCCGCAGACCGGCGAGCGCGCCCGCGACCGGCGATGACTCCAGGCCGACGGTCGATACGGTGTCGAAGTCGACGGTGTAGGTCATGGCGAATTCCTCCCCGGGTATGTCCGGTCGGTGGAGTCCGGCATCGTCCACCGAGGGCCGAACTCAGCGTATGCGCTGGTAGCGAAGGTAGACGACCCGGGAACTCAGGGTCCGGGACTCGATCAGCCGCAGGTCGAGGGGTGCGGCCAGGGGCGGGAAGTACGGGGTGCCGTCGCCGAGGATGACCGGGCAGACGAACTGGCGGTACTCGTCGATCAGGTCCTCGGCGATGGCGTCCGCGGCCAGGCCCGCCCCACCGATGGCCACCACGCCAGCACCGGGCTGGTCGCGCAGCCGGCCGACCTCCGTGGCGATGTCGTCGGTGGCCAGGCGTGCGTTGCCCGCCACCGCGCTGAGCGTGCGCGAGAACACCACCTTCGGGATCGGCC
Source organism: Amycolatopsis sp. (assembly GCA_035685725.1). Taxonomy (GTDB): domain Bacteria; phylum Actinomycetota; class Actinomycetes; order Mycobacteriales; family Pseudonocardiaceae; genus Amycolatopsis_E. The sequence goes on from DASSAD010000141.1 coordinate 43,736, forward strand.
GCCAGATCCGGGCGAACTCCAGCTCCGCCTCGCCGGACATGGTCTGCTCGGCGGTCTCCCAGACCAGCATCTCCTGATACAGGCGGCGTCCGCACAGGTATGCGGCAATGTGCCGGGTCTGCTCGACATGGAACCCGAACTGCTCCGCGTCCGGGGCGCCCCAGCTGAGGTCGCCACCCGGCCCCGCGATGAACCCGTCCAGCGACACACTCATCGAGTAGATCACCGGCAACATCGGGCACTCCTCAGTGACGGGGCGATGCGTTCGAGCAGATCGAGGACCTTGTCGAGGTCGTCGACCATGGTAGTCGCACTGTGTGACAGCAGACACGACCGCCGTCACAGCACCAGCTTTGCGGCCGTCACCGATCGCGCGGTAGATTTCCGGCAGCCAGGAACCGCGGATTTCGCGCTGGTCCTGGCCTTCGGGTGCGATCGTCGACACCATCGGTTGCCGAAATCCAGGGATCGCGACCCGGATGCGGGCAGGCTCGGCGTGCCAGGATGGGCCGCATGACTCCGGTTCCAGAAAACCGTGCATTTCCCGCTGATCCGGTCCGCGCGAACGACTACGACAGCTTCGCCGAGGCGTACACGGCCGAGAACGAGTCCAGCCTCATAAACGCCTACTACGAGCGGCCCGCGGTATTGGAGCTCGCAGGGGATGTGGTCGGTCGGCGGATCCTCGACGCCGGCTGCGGCTCGGGTCCCCTGTTCGCGGCACTGCGCGACCGTGGTGCCGTCGTGACCGGCATCGACGCCAGCGCCGGAATGCTGGAGCTGGCCAGACAGCGGCTCGGCGCCGACGCGGACCTGCGGGTTGTCGATCTGGGAGGCCCGCTGCCCTTCCCCGACGGCGTGTTCGACGACATCGTCGCGTCTCTGGTTCTGCACTACCTGGAAGACTGGGGCCCGACGCTCGCCGAGCTGCGGCGCGTGCTGAAGCCCGGCGGCCGACTCATAGTCTCGGTCGACCATCCCTTCGCCATCCACCTCATGCATCGCTTGGCCGGGGACAAGACCAACTATTTCGAGACCTACAACTGGACCGACGAATGGACAATGGGCGGACAGACCGCCCGGATGAGCTTTTGGAACCGGCCGCTGCACGCGATGACCGACGCCTTCACCGCGGCCGGTTTTCGTATTTGCGTCATCAGCGAACCGCCGCCCGTGCCTGCAGCACTCGATTTGTTCCCCGAGAAATTCCGTTCGCGCCCGACCGGCCCGAGCTTCCTGTGCTTCCTGTTCTTCGTCCTGCAGGCCGACTGACCGCGGCGGCCCCGCGACACTTCTGGCCCTGCCGGTGAAGTGAACGAGGGCCACTTCGATTCGCGCGGCATGGAGGTGCGACGAAAAGGAGCAGTGCGTCGTTGTTCGTCTGAATCAGGCGCCCGGGATCACGGTTGTTCTGAAACGTCGGGGGTGGGCTCGGCGGGATGCTTGATCTGCTCGTGGAGGATGTCGCCGTGGCCGGCGTGGCGCGCGAAGTCCTCGATCAGGAACAGATAGATGAACCGCAGGCTGACTTCGCCGACGCGGGGGTGTGTCCTGGTGTCGTCGAGGTCGAAGTCGGCGGCGATCACGCGGGAACGCTCG
>DASSAD010000142.1:0-3909 GCA_035685725.1 Amycolatopsis sp.
GGCGATCGCTGCGACCCCCGCGCAGGCCTCCAGCGTGAACTGGGACGCCATCGCGCAGTGCGAGAGCGGTGGCAACTGGAGCACGAACACGGGCAACGGCTTCTACGGTGGCCTGCAGTTCACGCTCAGCACGTGGAAGGCCTACGGCGGTACCGGCAGTCCGCAGTACGCGTCGCGTGACCAGCAGATCGCGGTCGCCGAGCGCGTCCTGGCGGGCCAGGGCATCGGCGCCTGGCCGGTCTGCGGTCAGAAGGCCGGTTCGAGCGGGAGCTTCACGGGCACGAACACCCAGGGCTCCACGGAGAAGAGCGCTCCGGCGCCGAAGAGGAGCAGCGCACCCGCCCCGAAGAAGGCGTCAGCGCCCGCTCCGGCCACGAACAGCGAGCCGTCGTCGAACCCGAACGGCGACTACACAGTCGTCGCCGGCGACAGCCTGTCGAAGATCGCTCAGGCGCAGCACGTCGAGGGCGGCTGGCAACAACTCCAGAAGCTCAACGCGCAGTACATTCCGAACGCCAACCTGATCCTCGTTGGCCAGAAGATCGCCACGAAGTGACCTGCTGAAAGGCCACTGTTCCAGGAGTGCCCCCACCGCTGTCCCCCGGGCGGTGGGGGCACTCTCGCCGGGATCGGCCCTCGCGGCCGCTGCGCGAAGTCCGGGTCTCCGCTTGCGGTGACCCGTCGCGCACGGGACGGAGGCTCCGGATCCACCGAGCGAGCCCGACCTGCCGCGGCAAGGCCCGCGCAAGGCGAGCCCCGGCCGGGCGGTGAAACCCGGCCGCACAGTCGATCGCGCGAGCTTGAACATCGCGCGTGCCGAGCACGAAACCTTGCCATGCCCGCCGGGCGGAGGATCAGGGCGAGTTGACCCATTCGTCGGTGCCGTCGGCGAAGCGCTGGTGCTTCCAGACCGGCAGCCGGGCCTTGACCTCGTCGACCAGCTCGGCGCAGGCCGCGAAGGACTCGGCGCGATGGTCGGCCGCCACGGCGCAGGCCAGCGCCACATCGCCGATCGCAAGGGCGCCGAGCCGATGGCTGACCGCCACGGCACGCACCCCGTCCCGGCGGCCCGCGACCTCGGCGACGACCCGGGCCAGCACGTCCGCCGCGCTGGGATGCCCCTCATACACCAGGTCACGCACGCCCCGGCCACCGTCGTGGTCACGCACGACGCCGCCGAAGGTCACCACCGCGCCCGCGGCCTGATCGGCCACCAGTTCGGCATGGGCCTCCACCGACAGCGGCTCATCGGTCACCTGAGCCAGGGCGATCCTCGGCGGAGTCACCGACGGCGCGGCCGGCGACGTGGCCTCGGCGGGCCGAGGATGGTCTCCACCGGCCAGCTGATCGACGGCATGCTCCAGCACGCCGTCCAGAACCCCGAGACCGTCCCGCACGCCACCCCGGGAGCCGGGCAGGTTCACCACCAACGTCCGGCCGGCGACCCCGGCCAGCCCGCGCGAGAGCACCGCCGTCGGCACCTTCGGCAGCCCCGCCATGCGGATCGCCTCGGCGAGCCCCGGCAACGGGTAGTCCAGCACCGCCGCCGTCTCGTCCGGTGTCCGGTCCGTCGGCGAAATCCCCGTGCCACCCGTCGTGATGATCACGTCCACCTCGTCGTTCAGGCTGCCCCGCAGCGCACGCCCCACCGGCTCACCGTCCGGCACCACCAGCGGCTCGGGCACGTCGAAGGACCGCTCGGCGAGCCACTGCACGATGATCGGGCCGGTGTTGTCGGCATAAACCCCGGCCGCGGCACGGTTCGAGGCGACAACAACACGCGCAGTACGTTTCATGAACGCTCCTGTGTCATGCGGGACACCCGCACCCGATCGCGACAAAGAGCAGCTTCGCGAGTGTGGCTCATCGTCGCTCCTGTGTCATGCGGGACACCCGCACCCGATCGCGACAAAGAGCAGCTTCGCGGCTCACGGCCGTTCCCAGGTCCCGGTCTTCCCGCCGTCCTTACGCTCCAACCGCACCTCGTCCAAGGTGGCGGCCGGATCGACGGCCTTGATCATGTCGTGCAGCGTCAACCCGGCGACCGCGACCGCGGTCAACGCCTCCATCTCCACCCCGGTGCGGTCGGTGGTCCTCGTGGTGGCATGAATCCGCACTTCGGCCGCGCCGAGCGAGAACTCCACCTGTACCCCGGAGAGTGCGATCTGATGACACAGCGGGATCAGCTCGGGAACCCGCTTGGCACCCATGATCCCGGCGATCCGCGCGGTCGCCAATGCATCGCCCTTGGGCAGCCCATTGGCCGACAGCAGCCCCACCACCTCGGCGGTAGTCCGCACCACGCCGGTCGCCACCGCCGTCCGGGCCGTCGCCTGCTTACCGGATACGTCGACCATGCGGGCAGCGCCGGTCTGGTCGACGTGGCTCAATTCGGTCACAACGTCGAGGCTAGCCCGGCACCGCCCGCTCGCGGCGGGCGGTGCGGAACAGGCCGAAAGCCCGTGCGGGCACTACTTCGGCGCGGCGGAGCGGCGAGCCGCCGCCTTGACGGCCTCGGCCACCGCCGGGGCGACCGCCGAGTCGAACACGCTCGGCACGATGAACGACGCGTTGAGCCGGTCGTCCACCACGTCGGCGATCGCGTTCGCGGCGGCGATCAGCATGTCGTCGTCGATGTCGTGTGCCTGCGCGTCCAGCAGCCCGCGGAACACACCCGGGAAGGCCAGCACATTGTTGATCTGGTTCGGGTAGTCGCTGCGGCCGGTGGCGACCACGGCGGCGTGCTTCTGCGCCTCCAGCGGATCGATCTCCGGGTCCGGGTTGGCCAGCGCGAACACCACCGGGTCCGCGGCCATGGTGGCCACCTGCGCCGCGCCGAAGAGGTTCGGGGCGGAAACACCGATGAACACGTCGGCACCGACCAACGCGTCGTGCAGGGTGCCGGACATGTTGTCCTTGTTGGTGTTCTCGGCCAGCCAGCGCAGGTTGTCGTCCAGATTGGAACGTCCATTGTGGACAATTCCGTCGATGTCGGCGGCGATCACGTCGGCCGGCTTCTTGTGCAGCAGCAGACGGATGATCGCCGAACCGGCCGCACCCGCCCCGCTGACCACGATCTTGCAGTCCTCGATGTCCTTGCCGACCACCCGCAAGGCGTTCCGCACCGCGGCGAGCACGACGATCGCGGTGCCGTGCTGGTCGTCGTGGAAGACCGGGATGTCCAGCTGGTCGCGCAGCCGCGCCTCGATCTCGAAGCAGCGCGGCGCGGCGATGTCCTCCAGATTGATCCCGGCGTACACCGGCGCCAGCGCCTTGACGATGCGGATGATCTCCTCGGTGTCCTGGGTGTCCAGGCACACCGGCCACGCGTCGACGTCGGCGAACTTCTTGAACAGCGCCGCCTTGCCCTCCATCACCGGCAACGCGGCGGCCGGGCCGATGTTGCCGAGGCCGAGCACCGCCGAGCCGTCGGTCACCACGGCGACGGTGTTGCGCTTGATGGTCAGGCGGCGGGCGTCGGCGGGGTTGGCCGCGATGGCCTGGCAGACACGGGCGACACCGGGAGTGTAGGCACGGGAGAGGTCGTCGCGGTTGCGCAGCTGAACCTTCGGCGAGACCGAGAGCTTCCCGCCCAGGTGCATGAGGAACGTCCGGTCGGAGACCTTCCGCACCTGCACGCCGGGCAGCGAGTCGAGCTCCTTGGTGACATCCTCGACGTGGTCGCCGTTGGACACGTTGGCCGTGATGTCGACCACGATCGCGTCGGCGTGGGACTCGACGACGTCGAACGCCGTCAACACGCCACCAACCCTGCCGACCGCGGTGGTGAGGTCACCGGCGGCACTCGCCGACGGCGGCGCCTCGACACGGACGGTGATCGAATAGCCAGGCCCGGGAACCGGCACTTCGCGTACCCCTTACTTGTTTAGTTATTACTTGTTGATCTCG
>DASSAD010000143.1:0-3231 GCA_035685725.1 Amycolatopsis sp.
CCATCTCGATCGTCGTGGTGGCCCTCGGCGTGAGCCTGCTACGCGGCGACGGTGATCGGTGAGGCCGCCGAAAGCGATCGTCGTGGTGCCCGGACTCGGCTCCGGCCCGTGGGACTGGGAGGCAGTCATAGCGCTGTCACCGGCGGAGCCGCCGGTGCTCTTCATGGACGTGACGACCCCCTCCGGCCGGCCTGGACGCGACGAGCGCTGGCTGCCGGCCGCGGTGGCCGGGCGTCTGCGGGACGGGCTGCGGGAGCTGCCTGCGGCCGGGGCGGGGCCGGTGTTGCTGGTGGGCCACTCGTCCGGGGCGTTGGTGGTGCAGGCGTTCGCCTACCTGCACCCGGCTGAGTGCGCCGGGTTGGTGCTGGTCGACGGGTCGCACGCGCTTGCGCCGCAGGTCCGGCCGGGGTGGTTGCACCGGGTCGGTCGGATCCTGGCCGGCGTCGTCGTCGAGACCGGTCTGGTGTCGTTGGCGGCGCCTGCGGTCCGCCTGATCGGTGTGCGGACGATGTCGGTGCGCGGGAGAGATCCGCTCACGGCGGGCGAGCGTCGGCGGCACTACCGCCCGCGTGCCATGGCCCGGCGGATGGCGGACGGCTGGCTCGGGCATGCGACCCTGCAGGCCGGTCTGGTCCGGTGGCACTCGCGCGGCGCGCCGGAGGTGCCGGTGCGTGTGGTCGCCGGAACCGCGCGGGTCGGGCGGCGCGGGACCGACCGTCGGTGGTCGGCTGTGCAGCGCGATCTGGCCGTCCGGATGGGCGACCCGGCTCCGGTGTTGCTCGCGGACGCGGCCCATCTCGTACCCCTGGATCGGCCGGATGCGGTCGTCCACGCCATCGGACGGCTGCTCAGGGCAGGTGCCGCAGGCGAGGCGGCGGGCCAGAGTTCCGGTGAGCACCTGGAGGCACGGTGACGCTTCCCGACAGCTGGACCACACCGCAGGGACCTGTTGGTGGTGTGCGAAGAGCGGGAGCGCTCGGTGCGCGGCCGGTGGCCGACGTCCGTGTCGCCTACGCGGGCCTCGGACCGGACAGTGACTCCGGCGACGAGGTCCACGTCGTGGGTCAGGTGACCACTCTTCGCCGGCACGGGCGGTTGAGCTTCGCGATGTTGCGCGACGATTCCGCTGAGATCCAGCTCTTCATCGACCGGACGATGCTCGCCGGTGTCGCTTTGGAGCACATCGGCACCTTGCGCCGCGGTGATCACGTCGCGGTCCGGGGCACCGTGATGACGACCCGGCGCGGTGAGCTGTCCATCCGCGTCCGGCGGTGTGGCCCCGCGCCGGCGCCGGGGACCACGCCGGAACCGGGGACACCTCCGGGGCCGGGGACACCGCCGGTGCAGGACAACGCGCCGGGGCCGGAGCGAGCGGCGGCGAACGCCCCAGGGCCGCGTCTGCTGGTCTCGCGTGTGGTCGGGGGCGCGGACCTGCAACCGCAGTCGGTGGAGATCGTCGCCGAGCCCGGTCCGGTTGCCCGCCAGTGGCCGGCGCGGGTGGTCGCCGGGCTGACCGCGTTGACCGGTCTCCTGGAGCTGTCGGTGATCCTGCCGCCGCTCCATCACCGGATGCACCGGCTGGAGCACGTCTTCGATCCCTCGTCGATCGTGATGGCCAGCCGGGTGCTGTCGGTCCTGGTCGGGTTGGGGTTGTTGCTGCTGGCGGACCAGTTGGCCAAGCGCAAACAGGCGGCCTGGCGGCTCGCTGTGGCGCTGTTCGGATTGAGCGTGGTCGCGCACGTGGTCAGGGGGCAACCCGTCGCCGTGTACTCCAGCCTGGCGATGGTGCTGGCGCTGGTGGCCGCCCGGCGGCACTTCCGGACGCCTCCCGATCCGCCGTCGCTGCTGCGGCTGCTCCGGTTCCTGCCGACCTACCTCGGTGTGGTGCTGCTGTTCGGCGTGGCGAGCCTGTACCTCGAACGCGACTACCTGGTCCCGGACTTCAGCCTCGCCGATTCGGTCGGCACGGTGCTCGGTGGTCTGGTCGGTCTCGACGGTGACTACACCTACCTGCGCCCGAGGTTCGAGGAGTTCTACACCGACGCGTTGCTCGGTTTCGGCGTGCTCGGACTGGCGGTGTTCGCCACGCTGGTGTTCCGGCCGTTGCGCGCGCGGGGGCCGCACACCGAGGCCGACTGGGGGCACGCCCAGCGGCTGGTTCGCGCCTACGGTTCGGACACCCTGGCCTACTTCACCCTGCGCGACGACAAGAGCTTCTACGTCGGCTCCGACGGCCGCGCCTTCCTCGCGTACACCTACTCGGCCGGGTACGCGCTGGTGGCCGGAAACCCGATCGGCGCCCCGACCTCGGTTCCCGCCCTGCTGGACGAGTTCCTGGGCATGTGCGACCGGAGGGGATGGAACGTGGCGTTCCTGGCCATCCGCCGCTCCGACTTCTCGACCTACGCCGCCCGGGGGTTCCGCGGCTTCTACCTCGGTGATGAGGCCATCCTGCGGTGCAACCGGTACGACCCCGCCGCCGCGCCGAAAGGTGTGCGCGCGGCGGTGCGCCGGGTCGGCCGTACCCACCGCTTCCTGCTGATCAACGAATCCGACGCGTCACCGGCGCTGGTGGCCCAGCTCAACGCGATCAGCGCCCGCTGGCGTGGAAAGACGCCCGAGCGCGGTTTCACCATGTCACTGAGCCAGGACATCCGAGGTGAAGGAACCAACCCGGACTTCCTGCTGTGCGTGGCACTCGATGAGGACGACCGGCCGGGCGGGTTCCTCCGGCTCATCCCCGTCTACGGGGACGACCCCGGCTACACACTCGATCTGATGCGCCACGATCCCGCCGCGCCGAACGGGATGACCGAGTTCCTCATCACCTCGGCCGCGCACGTCCTCGGCGGGCGCGGGGTGGGGCGGCTGTCGATGAACTTCGCGATGTGGGGCCGGCTGTTCGCCGATGACGTCCCGTTCACCCCGGTCGAGCGCATGGCGCGTCGCGCGGTGCTGATGCTGAATCCGTTCTTCCAGATTCGCTCATTGCGGCGGTTCAACGCCAAGTTCAGCCCGGAGTGGCAACCCAGGATGCTCGCCTACCGCCGGCCCTCGGACCTGCCCCGGGTCGGCCTGCTCTACGCCGCCGCCGAGGGCTTCCTCGCCATCCCGGGGATCGGGGACATGCTCGTACCCAAGGCCGTCGGCGGCGTCGCCTCACCGTCCGCCCCCGTCACGCCAGCGGTTCCCTCCGACTCGGAGGCTGCTGCCCGATGCCGCTGACGTGTT
>DASSAD010000144.1:0-34833 GCA_035685725.1 Amycolatopsis sp.
CCCGCGATCTTCGGCCAGCACGGCGAACCCCTCTACCTCGGCCGGGAAAGCCGCCTCGCCACCCGCGCCCAACGACGCGCCCTCGCGCTGCGGGATGGCGGCTGTAGCGCACCGGGATGCACCCGGACACCCAAGTGGACCTCGGTGCATCACGTGCGGTGGTGGAGCCGTGGCGGCACCACGGACCTCGACAATCTCACCCTGGTGTGTGCCACCCACCACCGGGCCATCCACCAGGCCGGGTGGCAGGTCACCATCCGCGACAACCAAGCCTGGTGGACCCTCCCGGAGTCGTTGGACCCGGAGCAGACACCGCGCCGCAATACCGCCCACACCACCGGCCCACCCCACCACCACCTCCACCAACACCACCACCACACCGACGTGCCCGACACCACTGACCACACCGACCACCCCGACGTACCCGACCGCGCCGACACCACCGACGCGCCCGAGGAGACCCAAACCCCAGACCATCACGACGCCACCAGCACCCCCCACCGCACCAACACCGACCGGACCGAACCACCCGACTCCCACCACCTCCCCGACCCCGCCACACCACCGACAACCACACCCCCGACCATCACCGGCGCCGCCGACCACCACAACACCACCTGAAACAACACCACCTGAAACGGCGCAACCGTACGGACAACGCGAACCCGAGCCGGACAGACGATCAGCCCGGCGACGCCATCACCAAAAAGCGGTGGGCAGCATCGTGCCCACCGCCACTCCCGCATGCCCTGACGTCGGTATCACCCCCTGCTGCGACAGGCTTTGCCACCGGTGACCGGTCACCAAGTCCGGCTGCTTGCACGGCCGTCCCACCCCACCCTGCGGACATGGCGGCGGCCGTGCACTGCGCAGTGGGTCGGCCGCAACCAGGACCGCACCGGGCCGGGCTGGGCGAGGCGAGGCGAGGCGAGGCGAGGCGAGGCGAGGATGGAGTCTGCCTTGGCACAACACGGGGCGCGCCCCAAATCGCGTCAAGGAGAAAGTCCTGCTCCCGTTTCAGGCAAACGTGGTGATGAGTTTGTCGGTGACCCATCGTGCGACGTCGGCGGGGTAGGGCGCCGGCAGGCTGAGGACGATGTGTCGGAAGCCGGCGTCGATCGCCTCGCCGATCGCGTCCTCGGTGATCCCGGGTTGGTCGTAGGAGACCGGCAGGACGATCGAGCGCGTGATCGAGGCGGGGTCGCGGCCGATTTCGGTGCAGTAGCGGTCCAGCAGTGCGCTGCGGCGAATGGCGTCGTCGACATCGCCGCCCGGGATGTTCCACAGGTCGGCGTGCTCGGCGACCACGCGCAGCGTCGGGCCGGAGCGTCCGCCGATGAGGATCGGCGGATGGGGGCGCTGGACGGGTTTGGGGTTGCAGAACGCTCCGGTGAGTTGGAGGTGGGTGCCGTGAAAATCGAACGGTTCGGCCTCGGTCCACAACCGCCGGATCACCGTGCACGCTTCGGCGAGGCTTCCCACGGCGTGGGCGGCGTCGTGGAAGGGCATGCCGTGTGCGTCGTATTCGCGCTGGGCCAGGGGGTGACCGGGTCGTGAACCGGCGCCGATGCCGAAGTCGAGCCGTCCGCCGGAGACGATGTCGACGGTGGCGGCGATCTTGGCCAGCATCGCGGGCGGGCGGAAGCGGTTGCTGGTCACGAGCAGGCCGAGGCGCAGTCGTTCGGTTTGCGCGGCGAGAGCCGAAAGCAGCGTCCAGCCTTCGTAGGCCGGCCCGTCGGGGTCACCGCCGATCGGCATGAGGTGATCGAACAGCCACGCGTGCTCGATCTCCGGGATGGTGTCCGCCTCGCGCCAGACCCCCACGATGTCGTGGTAGTCGACCTGCATGGGGGCGGTCATGATCCCGAAACGGGGCCGGATCGTGTGCGACATGAGGCCGGTTGTCCCTTCATACCGGGAGCGCCGGGCCGGGCACGCTGCCGCCGCTCAAGTGGAACCTCTTTCCGGAAGAATATGGAACATGGTTCCGCTTAGTCAAGCGGGTAGCCGGCCGGTGGGGTAAGTCCACCGGCCGGTCCGGGAAACCACCGGGCCGGGACCATCCGGATCACGGGCGAGAATCCGGGCAGGTGCCGAGCCGCGGTGGCGCGGTTGGACGCCTACAGCCGTGAAGAACCCGTTCAGACCACGGGGAGTTCGTCGTGGTGCCTGCAGAGGTTGCGCTGCAGCAGTTCGAGCGCTCCGGCGTCACGATGGTCGCCGGCCTGCTGCGCGGACTGTCCCATGAGGACGCCGCACGGTTCTCCTTCCTGCTGGCCACCCCCGTCATCCTGGCCGCCGGCGCGCTCAAGATCCCCGACCTGACCGGACCACTGAGCACGGGCATCCACGGGCCGATCCTGGCGGGCAGCATCGCTTCGTTCATCAGCGCCTACCTCGCCGTGCGCTTCCTCGACCGCTACTTCCACACCCGCACCCTCACCCCGTTCGCGATCTATTGCGGCTTCGCGGGTCTGGCCAGCCTTCTCTGGCTGACGTGGTAGACACCAGGAACGGCGCCAGGAAACGGCACCGCCAAACGGCGAGTTGACGGCTGAAGCGGTAAAACGGCGTGGTGGATGGGCGATTCCGGGCAGCACGTCAGGACCATCTGGGGTGGCGTGTTGCCGTCCGGGCCGCGAACCGCGCCGGCACCGGACAGGGGCAGCGGCGGCAGTGCGGGCCGTGGCAGTGGTGGAGGCGGGAAAGTCGATGACCGACGCCACGACGATCGCACCCCCGGCCGGCCCGTCGCGTAAGTACGTCACTCGGCTCGGACTGCAACGCGCGTTGGGTGTGCTCTGGCTGGTGGCCGGGGCGCTGCAACTGCAGCCGTTCATGTTCAGCGCTGCCTTCGCCGGTCAGGTGCTGGCACCGGCCGGATCCGGCCAGCCCGGGTGGGTGAGCGCCGGGGTGAGCTGGGCCGCCGGGATCGTGGCGGCGCACCCCGCGCTGGGGAACTCGGTGTTCGCCGCGATCCAGCTCGTCGTGGGGCTGCTCCTGCTGATCCGGCCACTGGCGCGGATCGGCGTGCTCGGCTCGATCGGCTGGGCGCTGGCGGTCTGGTACTTCGGCGAGGGCCTGGGCGGGATCGCGTCGGGACACGCCAGCCTGCTGACCGGTGCGCCCGGCGCGGTCGTGCTGTATGCGATCGTCGCCTGCCTGGCCTGGCCCGAACCGGTCTCGGGGACCCGGCCCGGATGGCGGCGGTGGTTCACCCAGGAAACCTCGGCCGCGCCGTCGCGGTGGGCCGCGCCGGTGTGGGCGGTGGTCTGGATCGGTGGGGCCGTGCTCCAGGCGCTGCCCGGTCAGAACACCGCCGACGAGCTGGCCGATGCGCTGGACGGCGGCATGGTCAGCTGGCTGGGGCCGCTCGACGGTGCCGTCGCCGACGGCATCCGCCGTGCCGGGACACCGGCGGTCTGGCTGGTTCTGGCGGTGCTCGTCGCGATCGGTCTGGCCGGGCTGGGCCACGGCCGGCTCCGGATCCTCGCCGCCTGGGCGGGACTCGTGCTGGGCGTGGTGTTCTGGGTCCTCGGCGAGGGATTCGGCATGCTGACCAGCGGGCAGGCCACCGATCCCGACAGTGGTCCGCTGCTGGTGCTGCTGGCCGTCGCTTTGCTGGGCACCGGGCTGGGCACCGCACGGAGCAGCGTGGGGAGCACAGCGGTTGGGAGTGCGGCGGAAACGGAGCGGGGCCCGGAATCCGGTGCGCCGCGGGAGATTCCGGCCTGGCGTTCGCCCGCGCCGGTGTTGTCGGGGATCGGCGCGGTCGCCGTGCTCGGGGTCGGGCTGCTGTGGTGGACCACTTCCCGGCCGCTGCCGCCGCCGAACCTCGGGGTGTCCGCCGTGTACACACCGCCCGGTGACGGCGCGAGCGCGCAGGTCGATTTCACCGTGACCAACACCGGCGCCGGTCCCGACACTCTGCTGTCCGCGGGAACGGAGTTCCAGACGGCCGCGGCCGCCAAGGGTGTCCTGGTGTGTGCGACCCCGTCCTGCGCGCAACCCGCCACGGTGACGATTCCCGCGCACAGCACGATGATTTTCGGCGCGGGCGGCCCCGACGTGGTCGTGTCCGGACTGGGCCCGCTGGCCTCGGGCCACCAACCGCTCCAGCTCACCCTGACCTTCGCCCGGTCCGGCGTGGTGCATGTGCTGTCCCCGGTCGGCTCAGCCACCGACCTGACCGAGAACGACGTGATGACCTACGGGTACATGGGGCACGCCGAGCCGGGAATGGGCATGGACGACGATATGCCCGGCATGACCGGGATGCCGGGTCCCTCCGCGTCCCGGACCCCGCAACCCATGCCAGGTATGACAACGCCCGGCGGCCACTAGCGGATCGCCGCCCGTTGTTGCGTAGCGTCGGGGGTCGTGACCGTCTCGCTGCTCGCGACCGCGGTGGTGGCCTTCGCGGGCACCACGATCGACGATGTGCTCGTCCTGATCGCGTTGTTCATGGCCCGGCGCGCCACCGGCCGGCCCCGTGCCGCGGTGATCGTCGCCGGGCAGTACGCCGGATTCGCCGCCATCCTGGCCCTGTCCCTGGCGGCCGCGACCGGGTTGCGGATCCTGCCCGACCGGTGGACGGGGCTGCTCGGCCTGGTCCCCATCGCGTTCGGGATCTGGGGATTGGTGCGGTTGCGCGGAAACGACGGCGACGACCGCCCACCGCTCGTCGCGACCACCGGCCGGATCGCGGCGGTCACCTTCGCCAACGGCGCGGACAGCCTCAGCGTGTTCACCCCGTTGTTTCGCACCCTGCACCCGCTCGGCGCGTTGTCGGCCACCGCGCTGTTCCTTGCCCTGCTGGGCGTGTGGTGTGTGATCGGCGCGTTGCTGGGCGGACGCCGGGCGGTGGTGGCCATGCTGGGGCGGGTGCCGCACTGGCTGGTGCCGGTGGTGTTCATCGCGGTCGGCGTGTTCATCCTGCTCACCAGCGGCGCCCTCACCACGAGCGGCACCGCGTGAACCGGTTGTTCAGCGACCGCCGCGCAGACTTCGCTTCGAGCGCCAGGAATCCAGGATGTGCGAACGCATCGCACCGCGTGCGGCGGCCTCGTCGCTGTCGTTGATCGCCTGGGCGATCGCGACGTGGCCGGCGTCGGCGGCCACGATCTGCTTGTCCCGCTCACCGCCCGAATACCGGCTGCTCAGCCGTGCGTGGTCATGGATGCTGGTGACGACCGCGCGGCCGACGTCGTTGCCCGACATCCGCATGACCTGGTCGTGGAACTCGACTTCGAGCGCCAGGTAGCGCTCGGGGTTCCCGAGCACCGACTCCATTTCCTCCAGCACCGCATACATCTCGCTGAGCTGTTTCGCGGTGCGGCGCGTGGCCGCCGTCGCCGCCAGTTCGGCCTCCAGCGCGACCCGGACCTGCACCAGGTTGTCCAGCACCGAAAGGGTTTCGTCGTGCCGGATGCGGGCGTCCAGCACCATCGCGTCGAGCGGATCCCAGCTGCCCGGCGGCGCGACGACCGTGCCACGGCCGTGCCGGATGATCAGCATGCCCTTCTGCTCCAGCGTTTTGAGGTGCGGTGGGAGGCGGCGCCGGGCGCGCATCCGGTGCTCTCCGGCGGGCGCACGATCGCCGGGTGGAGCCTGGCCGACCCGAGCCACGACATCTGGTCGGCGAGCGTGCCGGCGGATCTGGCCACCCGCCAGCTGTATGTGAACGGGGTGCGCGCCGACGTGGCCCGGTCCGCGTCGGGGTTGCCGTCCGGCAGCACGGTCACCGCGACCGGCTACACGGTGCCCGGCGCCAGCCTCCAGTCCGTCCGCGACCCGGCCGATCTGCAGTTCGTCTATCACCCGCTGAACTGGGTGCAGGAAAGCTGCGACGCGGCCTCGATCACCGGCGACGCCACCCAGACGATCGTGACCATGCGGCAGCCGTGCTGGGACACCGTGCAGTCGTTCTACGGCGGCACCGAGCGGGCCGATCTCCCCGAGCACTTCGCCGACGACTACGCCTACCTGACCCAGCGGAACAGTGGTACCTCGACTCGTCCGCACACCGGATCTACTACATCCCGCGCGCCGGGCAGGACATGTCCACCGCGGCCTCGTTCGTCACCCCGACCGGCGGGCAGACCTGGAACAACACGCCCTACGGCAGCCAGGCGCAGCTGATGCCGGACGCGGTGGCCTTCCACACCGCGCGCAATGTCGCCTTCGTGCGCGACACCTTCACCCACCTCGGCGCCGCCGGACTTGGTCTGGACCAAGGAAGCCAGCACAACCAGGTGATCGGCAACGTGCTGACCGACATCTCGGGCAACGGCCTGCAGGTCGGTTCCGCCGGGAATCCCAGCCAGCCGGACCCGAATCTCGTCGACTCCGGAACTACCCGGCGTCGGCTAGTTCCGTTCCGCGCGCTGCCAGACCAGGTGCGCGGTGCGCGGCTCGCCGCGGATCAGGACGGGCTCGGGTGAGCTGAGTTCGAGCCGGGAACCGCTCAACACGGCGACCCGCGCCTGCACTCCGCCCACCCAGTTCGGGAAGAGGCTGACCGAGACACCATGGGTCACCGTCGCGCCATCGGCGGAGACGGCGAAAGGTCCGGAATAGGCGAGATAGCCTTCGGCGGCCGAGGCGAACTCCTGCTCACCGCCGCCGTGCAGGTCCGGTGTCGCGAAGTTCGGCCGGCCGGTCCGCATGATCTGGGCGGACATGAAACCGTCCGGGGTGTACATGATGATGCCGCGCGCGTCCGCGCCGAGCGGATGGACCGTGCCCCCACCGTCGGTTCGCCGGGTCTCGTAGGAGACCAGCGTCCACGCGCCGACGAGTCGCGTGTGGACAGTTTCCGCCGCGGTCGTGCTCATTGCCGTAATCCCGTTCTTTCGCCTGGATCAACCGGTTCGTCCCGATTGCCTGTGCCGACTGCCTGTGCCGATTGCCTGCCCGATTGTCACGGTCTCCGCCGTGCACCCGCGCGAACCCAGTAGTACCACGCCGGGAGCGCGCTCCGGGCCGCACACCGAGTGACGCCCTCTCCCGCGAGCCGACTGAGGCGTGGGTCACATGTCGGAAGCATTCCTGGGCCATCCGGATTAGCTTGTAGCCACTTCCCCCAACCCGGCGACCCCCTCGGCGCACGCAGCGTTACCCAAACGTTTGGGCCTTAAGGCAAACGATTGGGTAACCAGCCCCAGGGTCTGCAAAGGAGCGACATGGCAAGAACCAAAGGGGACTTCGGCACCGCGCCACCGCGGGAGTCCGTGACGCGGCCGTGGCAGCGCCCGATCACCAAGAAGACGATCACCTACGTCAGCGTCGTCGCCTTCCTGGCCTGGGTGATGTCGGTCTACGACTACACGCTCTTCGGCACCCTCCTTCCCGTGCTGGCCAAGGACTTCGGCTGGTCCACGAGCCAGGCGACCGCGGTGAACACCTTCGCCACGGTCGGCGTCTTCGTCGTGGCCAACGTCGTCGGCCCGATCCTCGACAGGATCGGCCGGAAGAAGGCCCTGATCATCCTGATGACCGGCGGCGCGCTCGCCTCCGGGTTCACCGGGCTGGTGGCCGGGGCGGTCAGCGTCGTCGGCATCCGCGCCTTCACCGGGCTGTCACTGTCCGAAGAGGTCGTCAACTCGGTCTACCTGAACGAGATGCTGAAGAAGGTCAAGAACCGTGGCTTCGTCTACAGCCTCGTCCAGTCCGGTTGGCCCGTCGGCGCGCTACTGTCGGCGGGGCTGACGGCGCTGCTGCTGCCGCTCGTCGGGTGGCGCTGGTCGTTCGTCATCGCGGCGATCCTCGTGGTGCCGATGATCCTGCTCGCGCTGCGGCTGCCCGAGTCGCCCACCTTCCTGGCGATCAAGGAGGTGAAGCGGCTGCGCGAGGCCGGCGATGAGACGGCCGCCCGGGAGCTGGCCGAAGAACACGATGTGACCGCACTGCTGCGGAAAGAACACAAGGGCGGTCTGCGCGAGGTCCTGGCCCCGGGCCTGCGGCGCCACACGATCAGCCTTTCCCTGGCCTGGCTGACCAACTGGATGGGCATCCAGGTCTTCTCCGTGCTGGGCACCACCGTTCTGGTGGGCGCGAAGCACGTCTCGTTCGAGAACGCGCTCCTCGTGCTCGTCCTGTCCAACATCGCCGCGTTCGTCGGATACCTCTTCCACGGCTGGGTCGGCGACCGGATCGGGCGCAAGCCCACCATCGCGATCGGCTGGGCCGCGGGCGGCATGGTCAGTTTCCTGATGCTGGTCCTCCCCACCGGCAACGCGATGACGATCGCCCTCTACGCCCTCACGCTCTTCTTCCTCACGGGCCCCTACGCCGCGATGTTGTTCTACCTCGGTGAGTCCTTCCCCCCGCACGTCCGCGGAACGGGTGCGAACCTGGCGCACGTGATGGCCCCGCTCGGCGGTATCGCGGGCTCGGCCCTGCTCAGCGTCCTGCTGTCGGCCGGACTGTCGATGACCGTCGCCGCCATCTCGGCGGGATCGGTGTTCATGGTGATCTCCGGCCTGCTGATGATCGGCACCAAGACCACGAACCGCCGTGGCGATCGGCTCAGGGAACACCAGGAGGTTGTCGCATGAACAGGGACGACGGGCTCGCGGGCAAGGTTGCCGTGATCTCGGGCGGCGCCAGCGGCATCGGCCGGGCACTGGCCGTCGCCTACGCGAGAGCGGGCGCGCATTCGGTCGTCGGGTTCTTTCCTTCGGACCCGCACGACGTCGGTGAGACGGTGGCCGCCGTCGAGCGGGAGAACGGCAAGTGCGAGGCGGTCGAACTCGACGTGCGGTCCTTCGACGGGACCGAACGGATCGCACAGGCCGCGCTCGACCGCTTCGGCCGGCTCGACATCGCCGTCGCCGCGGCGGGCATCCTGCGCCGTCAGTCCATTGCGGACATGACCGACGAGGCCTGGGACGACATGCTGGCCGTGGATCTCGGCGGCGTGATGCGGGTGTTCCGCTCCGCCGCCGCGCGGATGACCGGCGGCGGGTCCATGGTGGCGACCTCGTCCATCGCCGGCGGCGTCTACGGGTGGGAAGACCACAGCCACTACGGGGCCGCCAAGGCCGGTGTCGTCGGGCTCTGCCGGTCCCTCGCCGTCGAGCTGGCGCCCCGGGCGATCCGGGTCAACGCGGTGATCCCGGGGCTCATCGAGAGCCCCCAGTCGCTGGACAGCAAGAACTCACTGGGACCGGAGGGACTGCGGGAAGCCGGAAAGATCATTCCCGCGGGCCGGGTGGGCACCGTGGACGAGGCGGCGCGGGCGATCCGGTTCCTCACCTCCGCCGACGCCGCCTACATAACCGGGCAAAGCCTTGTCGTCGACGGCGGTCTCACCGTCCGTTGGCCGAGTTGAGGAGGAGAACGAAGATGAGCAGGCTGGACGGCCAGGTCGCGGTCATCACCGGCGCGTCGAGCGGGATCGGCGCGGCGATCGCGCGCTCGTTCGCGGAGGCGGGGGCGACACTGGCACTGCTGGACGTCTCACCGATTCCCGCCGACCTCGCGGCGTCGGACGGGGTCAGCACTCACACCGTGGACGTGACCGACTCCGACGCGGTCAAGGCCGCGATGGCCGCGGTCGCCGACCGGCACGGCCGGCTCGACGTCCTCGTCAGCGCGGCCGGGATCCTCGACGAGGTGCCGTTCCTGGAGCTGAGCCCGGAACGGTTCAACCGGACCCTCGCGGTCGACCTCAACGGGGTCTTCCTCGCCGCGCGCTGGGCCGCCCCGTACATGGTGGCGGCGGGGCGGGGCCGCATCATCAACATCGCGTCGCAGCTGGGCATCAAGGGCGGCGTCAACCTGGCCCATTACATCGCCGCCAAGGCCGGGGTCATCGGTCTGACCAAGGCGCTCGCGCTGGAGCTGGCACCGCACGGCGTCCTGGTCAACGCGATCGCGCCGGGCCCGATCGAAACGCCGCTGATCTCGGGTCTGTCCGACGAGTGGAAGGAAAACAAGTCCGCCGAGCTGCCGCTGGGCCGCTTCGGCAGGCCCGAGGAGGTGGCTCCCACGGCGCTGCTGCTGGCGAGTTCACCGGGCGGCGACCTCTATGTCGGCCAGACACTCGGCCCCAACAGCGGGGACGTGATGCCTTGAGAAACGTATCCTCTCCGGTCTACCCGGTCTGTCCGGCCGTCTCGGGGACGGGAGCCTGATGCCGCACGTCGTGGTTCTCGCGACCGGAGGAACCATCGCCTCGGCCACCGGGCCCTCCGGCGCGGCCGTGGCCCAGCGAACCGTCGCGCAACTGCTGGGAGGTGATTACGGCGGCATCGAAGTGACCGGCCGCGACCTGTTCAACATCGGTTCCTACCTGCTGGGCCACCACGAGCTGCGGGTGATCGCGGAAGCCGTGGCCGAAGAGCTGTCCCGTCCGGACGTGACCGGCGTCGTGGTGACCCACGGGACGGACACCCTCGAAGAGACGGCGTTCCTCCTCGATCTCGTGCACGAGGGCGAAAAGCCCGTCGTCCTCACCGGCGCCCAGCTGGCGGCCGACCGTCCCGACACGGACGGCCCGCGGAACCTGCGTGAAGCGATCGTGGCGGCGGCGTCGCCGGAAACCAGGAACTGCGGTGTCCTCATCTCGTTCGCGGGCCGGTTGTTCTCTCCGCAGCGGACCCGCAAGGCCCACACCATCGCGGCGGAGCCGTTCCGGGCCCATGATGGCGGTGGGATCGGGCGGGTCGGCGCGGAAGGCGTGAAGCTCACCGCACGGCCGCTCCGGCCGCCACGCCTCCAGCGACCAGGCCCGCGCTTCGACACCACGCGCGTGGACGTCGTGACCTGCCACCCGGCCGCCGACGGGACCCTCGCCCGGGCAGCGGTACAGGCGAACGCCGAAGGCGTCGTGCTGGCCGGCACCGGGGTGGGAAACGCCAATCGGGCCATCCTGGAATGGGTCGGCGAAGCCGTGCGGGAGGGCACGGTGGTCGGACTGTCCACACGGGTCGCGGAAGGACCGGTCATTCCCCTCTACGGGAACGGAGGCGGAGCCGACCTCGTCGCGGCCGGCGCGTTGTGTCTCGGGAGCCTTCCGTTGTTCCACGCGCGGCTCCTGCTCGCTCTACTCTTGTCCGCGGGCGTTTCCGTGACACCGGAGACACTCGCCCCCTACGTCTGATCCGAAACTGCCCCTTACCCATAAGGAAGATGCGCTATGGCAAAAGAAATCTTCGTCGCGTTCGGAATCGACGTCGACGCCGTCGGCGGCTGGCTGGGCTCCTACGGGGGTGAGGACTCCCCCGACGACATTTCGCGGGGCATGTTCGCCGGGGAGGTCGCGGTACCCCGGGTGAACGACCTGCTCCGGGAGTACGACCTGCCGGCGACCTGGTTCTGGCCCGGCCACTCGATCGAAACGTTCCCCGAGCAGTTCGAGCAGGTGGTCGCCGCCGGCCACGAGATCGGCGTGCACGGCTACAGCCACGAAAACCCGATCGCCATGACCCGCGATCAGGAGTCCACCATTCTCGACTACTGCATCGAGCTGATCGAGAAGCGCACCGGAAAGCGGCCGACCGGTTATGTCGCCCCGTGGTGGGAATTCTCCCCGGTGACCAACGAACTGCTGCTCGAGCGCGGCATCAAGTACGACCACTCGCTGATGCACCGCGACTTCGAACCCTACTATGTGCGGGTCGGCGACTCGTGGACGAAAATCGACTACGCCAAGGACGCCCGCGAGTGGATGAAACCCCTCGTCCGCGGTACCGAGACCGACCTCGTCGAAATCCCGGCGAGCTGGTACCTCGACGACCTGCCGCCGATGATGTTCATCAAGGCAAGCCCCAACAGCCACGGCTTCGTCAACCCCCGCGACATCGAAGAGCTGTGGCGGGACCAGTTCGACTGGATCTACCGCAAACTGGACTACGGTGTCTTCACCATGACGATCCACCCCGACGTCTCGGGACGCCCGCAGGTACTCTCGATGCTCGAACGCCTCATCAAGCACATCAACGCGCATGAAGGCGTCCGCTGGTCCACCTTCGACGCCATCGCGGACGACTTCAAGCAGCGCCGTCCGCGGCAGTGACACGGGCGAGGGGGCACGCGCCGGCACCCGTGCCCCCTCGCTGCGCCGTGTCCGGATCCGCTCGGAGAGTCGCCGAGGCTCTGGCAACTCCTTCCGAATCACCGTCTACAAAGGATCGTCTGCCCTACGCCGACCCCGCGTGATCACGCTGGAGAGCCCGAAAAACCATGATCGCCACCGTCGCTGACCACTACGCCGACGGCAGTCCGCTGAGGGCTCGCGCAAGACACTGCCCGGGCGGGACGCGATTTCCACGGACAGGGAAGGGCCACCGACAACAGCGCACGGTGGGCCACGGAGCATCGACAAGACCGCCGGTCGGCCACTGCGTGGAGCCCTGCACAGATCACACACCGACTCCGCTCGAGCTTTCTCCCGCAGGCCCCTCATACCGGCAGCCACCCCGAGGTACATCCATAAAGGACATTCTTGTCCAATTCACCCGAAAGTGTTCGAACATTGTTCGAATGAGCGCCCCACCGCAACCGTTCCGCTACCGCCATCGAACCCTGGTGCTCGCCCGCTGCAGCTCGACTACTGCTCAGGGACCCTTACGCGACAAACAGGCACTCACGATCGGCGACGCGGTTTCCTGCGCTGGGAACCGCCGGCCGCACCGGAACCTCGACGGCCGGTAGCCCTCCCCGGCGCGGGCTTCTGTTTGCTGGACTTCGTCCGTTTCGTGGACGTCGGGGCCGGTTGACGCCCACGGGTGCTGTTGACCGTGCGCCCGCGGACGATGCCGATGAACTGTTCCATCAGATCGGTGGTTTCGTCCTCCAGCCAGGACAGGGCGACACGCGATTGCGGTAAGTCCGTGGCCGGCCGGTAGGTGAGGTCTCGGCGGTGGTGGAGGCGGGCGAGGGACTGAGGAATGACGAGAAGGCCGACGCCGGCGGCCACGAGTTGGATGGCGTCCGCGGTCGTGGCGGGGCGTTCGAGTGCGGGCTGCCCCGGCGGTTGGTCCCAGTCGAGAGTGTCGTCGAGCGGGTGCAGCAGGAGTTCGTCGGCCAGATCCTCGGGCGTGACCTCGTCGGCCGCGGCCAAGAGGTGGTCCTTCGGCACCACGACGACGGTCGTCTCGGTGTAGAGCGGGATCGCGTGCAGGCCCGTACCGGGCGTCGGCAGCCGCAGGAGGGCCGCGTCGGCCTCGCGGTCGCGGACGAAGTCGGCGGCTTCGGCGGCGAGCACCTGGATCAGGGCCAGTGGCACCTCCGGCACCCGTTCCTGCCAGATCCGTGCCCACTTGCCGGGCGTCGCACCGGGAACGTAGGCGAGCCTGAACGACTGAGCTGCCTCCGGGCCGGTCATGTGGCAAGACTACCGGGCGTCCTTCGAGGGCGTCCCACGCGCTCGATACGCTGGATGTCATGACGTCGCACAAGACAGCCCAGACGATGAAGCCTGCGACGGCGGCGAAGAAGCTGGGTGTGTACCTCGAGGCCACCCCCGCCGAGTTCCGGGAGGGCGTCGTCTCGCGCGACGAGTTGGACGCCTTGCAGGCCGATCCGCCGGAGTGGCTGCGCGAACTGCGCCGTGACGGGCCGCATCCCCGGCAGGTCGTCGCGGCGAAGCTGGGCATCTCGATCGGCGGACTGGCGCGTGGCGGGATCACCGAAGCGCTCACCACCGAGCAGATCAACGCGATCAAGGCGGACAATCCCGAGTGGCTGCAGCGGGAACGCGCCACGCAGGCCGAAGTCCGGAAGGAAACGGCGCGGATCAAGGAGAAGGCCGCGCAGGTCCGTCCCGTGTAGCGGGCTGGTCCGTCCTCCGTGGCGGGCTGGTCTGTCCCGTGTCGCGGTTGGACTGTCCTGTGTAGCGGGCATGTCTGTCTTCTGTAGCCGGCTGGTCCGTCCCCGTAGCCGGCCCGTTTGTCCTTGGTGGTGTTGTGCTGGCTGGTCTGACGGGTGCCGGCCTGGGATTTTCCGAGAAGGATTCGAGTCTTCCGCGGATTCGCTTACGTTCGGCAGCGGGCTGGACACACGCCGACAGCACACCGACAACACACCGACAACAGACCCGACAACACACCGGCAGCCGCAACGATAAAGGAGCCGAAGCCGCTGTTCAGATCGCCGTGGACGTGATAAGCATAGCCTTACCTAAAGGTGGTGAGGTTGAGGAGCATGACGTGTACGCCTGCATCTGCGCGGCTGTGACCGAAGGTCAGGTGCGCGCGTGCATCGAGGCCGGAGCGGGCACCGCGGAAGAGATCGGCGAACGCTGTGGCGCGGGGACGGGGTGCGGCAGCTGCCTCGATCGGCTCGACGTCCTGCTCGATCCGCCTGCGGCGCTCGATCCGCCGGCTGGGGTCGACCGGCCGATGCTGTCCGAAGGCCTGGCGGTGTCCGACCGGCCGGTGGTGCGACACCAGCCGTTGGTGCTCGACCAGCCGGCGGCGCTCGACGAGTCGTCGCCGGACCGTCGCCACGCCGCCTGACCGGGCGATTTCGCGTAGCGGGCACCTTCGACTCGGGATACGGTCGCCGGAAAACCGGTGACCGGAGGTATCGATGCGCGGCGACGAGGAAGTGCTTTCCCTGCTCAACGAGCAGTTGACCAGTGAGCTCACCGCGATCAACCAGTATTTCCTGCACTCGAAGAT
Source organism: Amycolatopsis sp. (assembly GCA_035685725.1). Taxonomy (GTDB): domain Bacteria; phylum Actinomycetota; class Actinomycetes; order Mycobacteriales; family Pseudonocardiaceae; genus Amycolatopsis_E. The sequence continues at coordinate 14,631 of DASSAD010000144.1, forward strand.
GCAAGCCAACTGGGGACTGTCGAAACTGGCCGAGCACACCCGCACCGAGTCCATCGAGGAAATGCGGCACGCCGAGCTGATCACCGATCGTATCCTGTTCCTCGAGGGACTCCCCAACTACCAACGCCTTTTCACGCTGCGGATCGGCCAGAGTGTCCGGGAGCAGTTCGCTGCCGACCTCGCCGTCGAGGTCGAGGTCGTCGACCGGCTGCGGCCCGGAATCGCGCTGTGCCGACAAAAGGGTGATATCACCTCGGCCACCCTGTTCGAAAAAATCCTCGCCGACGAGGAACAGCATATCGACTATCTCGAAACCCAGCTCGAACTGATCGACCGGCTCGGCGAAGGGCTTTATCTCGCCCAGCTCGTCGACCGGCCGCCCACGGTCGGTTGACGAGCTGGGCGCATCATTTCCGGAACAGTCCCAGGGCATCATGGGTCACCTGCCCGGCCAGCAGTGTGGCCACGACCCGGTGACGCAGCCGCAGTCCCGCGAACGGGGTATTCGACGACCGGCTCGCTCCCTCGCCCGGCACCACCGTCCAGTCCGCCGCGGGATCGACCAGTGTCAGGGTCGCGGGCTCGCCGGGCCGCAGTGGCCGGGCGGCGACGGCGTCGATGCCGGCGATTTTCGCCGGGCGGTGGGCCATGCTTTCGGCGATCAGGCGCCAGTCCGGTTCGCCCCTCCCGCCGAGCACCTCGGCGACGACCGGCAGCGCGGTTTCCAGGCCGATCATGCCGAACGCCGCGTCCCGCCAGTGCCCGGACTTGCGCGCCCGGGAATGCGGCGCGTGGTCGGTCGCGACGACGTCGAGGGTGCCCTCGGCCAAGGCGGCCCGCAAGGTTTTCACGTCTTCCGCGGAGCGCAAGGGCGGATTCACCTTGTACCGGGGCGCACCGAGCGCGGCCAGTTCGTCGTCCAGCATCAGGTGGTGCGGCGTGACCTCGGCGGTGACCGGCCAGCCCCGGCTCTTCGCCCACCGCACGATCTCCACGCTGCCCGCCGTGGAGATGTGGCAGAGGTGCAGCCGCGCGTTCAACCGGCCGGCGAGCACGACGTCCCGGGCCACGATGGCCTCCTCGCCGACGACGGGCCACGGAGTCAGGCCGGTCACCGCGGCGGCCCGGCCTTCGTTGATCTGCCCGAGGCCCGCGAGTCCGCCGTGCTGCGCGTGTTGCGCGACGAACGCGCCCACGTCCGTGGCGAGCCGGAGCGCATCGCGCAGGAGTGCAGCGTCATCGACACAATGGCCGTCGTCGGAGAACATCCGGGCGCCCGCCGCGGCCAGTTCGCGCAGCGGCGCCAGCCGGGCACCGGCGAGGCCGACGGTGACCGCGCCGACCGGATGCACCCGGCAGGACGCGGTCTCGGCGGCCACCCGCGTGATGTCCCGGACCCGTTGGGGCGTGTCGGTGACCGGAAAGCAGTTGGCCATCGCGAAAACGTCGGAATAACCACCGGCGGCGGCCGCGGCGGTCCCGGTCGCGATGGTCTCCGCGTCCGGGTCGCCGGGATCCCGCAGGTGCGTGTGCAGGTCGACGAAAGCGGGCAGCGCCACCAGTCCCGCGCAGTCGACGTCCCGGCCGCCCGGCGGTGCGAGCAGCCCGTCCCGGACGCCGACATCGGCCGCCGCGCCGCCGTAGAGACGCACCCCGCGCAGGGTCACGTGCATCCCGATCACCTCTCCCCCAACGCGAAAACGGGACCATCGACGCAGATGAGCGGGCTTTCCCGGCCGGTGGCCCCGCTGCCGGCCGCGCAGCCGTGGCAGTAGCCGATCCCGCAGGCCATGTTCGCCTCCAGCGACACCTGCACGCCCGCCCGCCAACGTCGGCCGAGTCCGGCGGACAGCCGGGCCAGGCGGCGCGAGCCGCAGGTGAAGATCTGCTCGGGCGGGTCGTCGTCCAGGTCGGCGGTCAGCCTGTCCCACAACGACCGGACGTCGCTGGTGCCGGCCGTGTCGGTGACCTCGACCACCCGCGTGCCCGGTTGCCGCCGGTAGAGTTCGCCGCCGATCAGCGCGGTGTCGTCCCTGCCGCTGACGACCGCGACCGTCTCGATGCCTCGCCCGGCGTTGTGCTGCGCCAGCAGCGTCAGCGAACAGGTGCCGATGCCGCGGCCGATGAGCAGGGTCCGCCGCGTGCCCGGTTCGACGCGGAAACCCTGTCCCAGCGGGCCGACCGTGAGCAGCCGGCCTTGCTCCACAAAGGACGCCAGCGCGCGGGTGCCCTGACCGACCACGCCGTAGACGACGGCGAGTTCGGTGCCCGCGGCGTTGCTCGCATAGATCGCCATGGGCCGCGGCAGCACCGGTCCCACCTCGCCCGGCCGCCCGACGGTGATCATCACGAACTGTCCCGGCTGGGCCGGGCGGGCGATTTCGGGCAGGTGCAGGCGCAGGTAGCGGTACCGCGCGGACACCGGTCGGTGTTCCAGGACGACGCCGTAGCGCCAGGTCGGCTCCGGCCGGTCGCCGGCCACGGCCGGCAGCGGCACGATTTCGGTCTGCTCCGGCCACAGCGTGGTCATCACACCATCCCCTCCACCCCGCCCGGACACCTCAGCCGGCCGAGCCGAGCAGCCGGTCCACCTCGGCCAGGCTGGTGGCCAGGATCCGGATGCCCAGCACCAGATCCTCGGTACTGGTCCACTCCGCCGGCACGTGGCTGACCCCGTCCCGGCTGGGCACGAAGACCATGCCGGCGGGCGCGACGTGGTTGACCATCTGGCTGTCGTGGCTCGCCCCGCTGGGCAACACCTGGTAGTCGACGCCCTCCGCGGCACAGGCACCGGCCAGCACGTCGCGCAACCACCGCGGCAGCACCACCGGCGAGGCATCCGCGAGTGCCTCCGCGGCGAGCGTGACGCCGCGACGCGCGCAGATCGCGCGCGCTCGGGCCACGATCTCGGCGGCCGTCTGGCGTTGCCGGTCGGCGTCGACGTCCCGCAGATCCACGGACAACTCGGTTTCCCCGGGAATGGTGGTGATCGAGCCGGGACGCACGGCCAGTCTGCCCACGGTGGCGCGCACCCCGAGATGCCCGCTGTCCCGGGCGATCGACTCGATCAGCAGCACGACCTCGGCGGCGGCCGCGAGCGCGTCGGCCCGCAGGTGCATCGACGTGGCCCCGGTGTGCGACGCGCGGCCGGTGAGCCGCAGCCGGAACCGGGTACTGCCGGAGATCAGGTCGACCACCCCGATCCGTTTCGCCCGGGATTCGAGTACCCCGCCCTGCTCGACGTGCAGTTCCAGGAAAGCCGCGCAGTCACCGGGCTGCCAGCGGGCCTCGGCTGTGCGCTCCGGCGCCAGCCCGACGCCCCGCATCGCCTCCGCCAGGGTGACGCCCTCGGCGTCCCGCTTCGCTTCGAGGTCGCGCGCGCCGGTGAGCCCGGCGACGACTCGGCTGCCCGTGCACGCCTGGCCGAACCGCGCGCCCTCCTCCGCGGCGAAGGCCACGAACCACACCGGAAACCGGTGCCGCGCCCCGGTTTCGGCATAGCAGCGGGCCACTTCCAGCGCCGCGACCACCCCGGCGATGCCGTCGAACCGGCCGCCGCCGGGCACACTGTCCAAATGCGACCCGGTGGCCAGCACGGGTCGCGGCGCACCGGTGCCGGGGCGTTCGGCGATCGTGTTGCCCGCGGCATCGGTCCAGACCTTCAGGCCGAGGTCGGTCATCGCACGCGCGAAGATCTCGTGCGCGCGCCGCTCCAGCGGGGTGTAGGCGAGCCGGGTCACCCCGGCACCCGAGCCCGGCTCGGTGAGCGCGGCGAACTCGGCCAGCCAGGCGTCGACCCGCCGCGCGTCAACGGCGAACGAGTCGACGAACGAGTCTGCTGGGGAGTCGGCGCACGTCGGCGTGGTCACCTTTCCTCCTCGGCGAGCCACAGCGTCGGCACGTCCTGTTCGGTGGCCAGCCACGCGGTCCCGAACACCGCGGCGGCGACCACCACGCTGGCCCGCTTGACCCCGGCCAGCAACGCGAGCGAAGACAACCGCCGCGGCGAAGCCCACACGGTGGCCAGCAGCGCCGCCCGCGCCCCGGGCACGAGATCCTGGTCCAGGAAGAGCAGACCGGACTCCTCGAACGCACGCGCCACCCGGACCTCGAGCCGGTTCGCGACGGTGTGCGCCAGGACGGCTTCGTCGCTGCTGTCCCAGATGACGAGTACGTCCAGTTCGTGCTCGCGCAGCCGGTCGGCGAGCGCCGCGCCGACGGCTTCGACCAGCACGGGATCCGCGCCGGTGTTCAGGGTCCGCCCGTACGGCCCGCCGCACGTGCCCAGGACCGAAAGCGCGACGTCGAGATCCACCTGCGTGTGCGACTTGTTCACGGCTCCTCCGTTGGTCATCGGTGATCCGGTGCGGTGTCATCGGGAGTGTCATCGGGAGTGTCATCGGGGTCATCGGTGTCGTTGATGGTGAACAGGGCCCGCAGGGCGTTACCCGCCTCAGCCAGGGTTTCGGCCGCGCGGGCGCCCCGATCCACCACGGCCAGGGTAAGCAGCGGATGGGCACCCAGTGTCCGGATCTCCTCGATACCCCGCGCCGCGGCCGACCCGCTGTGGGTCACCGCCTCCACGAGCGCCACCCGCTCCCCCGGGTGGAGCTCGCCCGCCAGGCACGGCCGGGGCGAGCGCCGGGACACGCCCACCACGGCCGCGGGCAGCCCGGTGTGCAGGGAAAGCGCCGTCGCGAGCAGGGCACCGGCGCCGAGTCGTCCGGCGAGGCGGTCGACGCCCACGGGCAGCAGATCGGCCAGCAGCGCCGCGGTCCGGCGCAGCACCGTCGGGTAGGCGGAAAAGGCGTCCGGGTCGATCAGCGCGCGGCCCACCGAACCGGAAGCGCGCACGAACCGTCCTTTTCGGACAGACGCGGCGAGGATGTCGGCCCGCAGCTCCGCCCGCCTGCGCTCGTCGGACTGGAACACCGACGGCACCTGGAGCACGGTGGCGAGGGCGTCGTCGAGCCTCATCCGCGGGTCCTGGCCGGGGCGGCGGCCGGGCGCAGCGCGACCACACTGACCCGCTCGCGCCGTCCCGGGGAATACCCGAGCTCGGCCGACATCTCGCCGGCCGCGTTCTGCATGGTCCGGGTGGCCGCGGCGCGCGTGCCGGGATCGGTCATCCGCTGCCCGGCGGCGGCCATCGTGACGCTGGCGACCGGTTCCCCCGTCGAGCAGAAGATCGGCGCGGAAACGGCCCACACGCCGCGGTCCAGTTCGTCGTCGCAGATGTCGTGGCCACGCGTGCGGACGAGGGCGAGATGCCGCAATACGGCCTCGACGCTGACCGGGGTGGCCGGGGTGAAGGCAGGCAGGTTCCGCCCGGCCAGCAGGGCGCGCGCGATGTCCTCGCCCAGGTAGGCCAGCAGTGCCCGGCTCGCCGCCGCCGCGTGCAGCGGCAGGTCCTGGCCGATGCGGACGAACAGCCGCAGCGGACTGTGTCCCTCGATCAGCCCCACGCAGACCGCCCGGTCGCCGATCAGCTCGGCGAGGAACACCGTCTCGCCGGTGGTCTGTGCCGCTTCGACCACCGCCGGATGCGGCCGGGCCAGCAGTGCCCCCTGCTGGGAGTCCGGCTGGCCGAGTTTCCGCGCCGCCGGCCCGAGGAAGTAGCGGCGGTTGACCGGCGAGCGCGTGACGAACTCCTGCTCGATGAGCGTGGCCATCACCCGGTGCACGCTGGCCACCGGGATGTCGAGCCGTTCGTGCAGCTCCTGCAGGCTCATTCCTCTGCTGTGCACCGCGAGCGCACGGAGCACGCGCAGTGTCCGTACTACCAGTTGCATGAAATCCCCTTCACTCGCCCGACCTTCCTCTTCTTTTCGATCACTCCAGCGTCGCGGCTCGGCGCTCGGGCAGCAGCAGCATGGCCGCCATGGCGAGCACGTAGATGGTCGAAAGGAGAGCGATCGCCATCGCGAAACCGTGCTTCGCGGCGACCAGCGCGACCACGACCGGCGCCAGCCCGCCGACCCCACGGCCGGCGTTGAACAACACGTTCTGCGCGGTGGCCCGGGCGGTGGTGGGATACAGCTCGGCCAGCAGCGCGCCGTGGCCCCCGATCGTCCCGTTGACGAACGCGCCCATCACCGCGCCGCCGAGCAGCAAGGCCACCGGGGTGGTCAGTTGGCTGTAGACGAGGACCGACACCACGGCGCCGGCCTGGAAGGTCCAGAACGCCACGCGCCGGCCGCGCCGGTCGGCGAACCACCCGAAGATCCAGATCCCGGCCGCCATGCCGAGCACGGTGACCGCGGTCCAGCCCGCGGACCGGGTGAGGCCGTAGCCGAACCGGCCGGCCAGGTAGGTCGGCAGCCAGGTCATGATGCCGTAGTAGCCGAAGTTCTGGACCGAGGTGAGCACGATCATGGCCAGGCTGGTCCGGATGGCCCGCCGGGTCGAGAAAAGCTGCCACAGCGGGAAAGTGCGCCGCCGGTCGCGCGCGCGGACGAAGATCTCGGGCTCGGGCAGCCGCGCGCGGAACACGAAGGCGACCAGCACCGGGAAGGCGCCGACGAGGAACAGCCCGCGCCAGCCCCAGTGCGAGAGGACCGGCGCGGAGGCCAGCGCGGCCAGCAGCACGCCGCCCTGCCAGCCGAGCCCGACCCAGGACGTGGCGCGCGCCCGCGCCCGGGCCGGCCAGGCCTCGGCGGCCAGTGTCATGCCGATGCCGAACTCGGCGCCGATCCCGATGCCGGCGAGGAACCGGTAGACCGCGATTTCGGCGAAGGTGTCCGCGGTGGCGGTGAGCCCGGTGAACACCCCGAACAGCAGAATCGACCAGGTCAGCATCCGGACCCGGCCGACGTAGTCGCTGAGCACGCCGAACACGATCCCGCCGAGCACGGCGCCGATCAGGGTGATCGTCGCGAGCGAGCCCGCCGCGGGCTGCGACAGGTGCAGTTCGGCGCTGATCGCGGTCAGCGCGAAGCCGAGGATGAGCAGATCGAAGCCGTCCATCGCGTAGCCGAGCACGGACGCGGTGATCGCACGGCGGGCATACCGCCCGGGCCGCCCGCCGGCGGTCGGGGCGGCCGGCGGGCGGGTGGCGGGATCGACGGACTCCGACATCGTTTCCTCCCGAGTCACACGGCGCCGAGTGCGCCGACGGTGCCGAGTAGACCGTCCACTCCGGACACACCGGCTCCGGTGCACCGGGCGGCCAGCTCCCGCACGATCTCGGCCATCGCGAAGGGCCGGCCGAAGGTCGCCGTGCCCACCTGCACCGCGCGGGCGCCGGCGGCCAGGAACTCCAGCGCGTCGGCGGCGGTCGCGATGCCACCGCAGCCGACGACCGGGATCGTCACGGCTCGTGCGGTCTGCCAGACCAGCCGCAACGCGAGCGGTTTGATACCGGGACCGGAAACGCCGCCGGTCACCGACCCCAGCGCGGGACGCACGCGATCGAGGTCGATCGCCATGCCGGGAAAGGTGTTGCAGACCGTCACCGCCGTGGCGCCGACCTGCTCGGCCGCGCGGGCGACGTCGCCGATCGAGCCGGCGCTGGGGGTGAGCTTCACCAGGACCGGCAGCGTGGTGCGCTCCCGCACCCCGCGGACCACCCGCTCGACCTGGCCGGGGTGCGCGCCGATCGCGATGCCGCCCTGTTCCAGGTTCGGGCAGGACACGTTGAGTTCCAGCGCCGCGATCCCGTCCTCCCCCAGTTCGTCCACCGCCTGCCAGTAGTCTTCGACGGTCAGCCCGCCGACGCTGACCACGACCGGCACCCCGCAGGCCCGGTAGCGCGGCAGGATCGCGGCCCGGAACCGGGGGACGCCGGGGCTGGGGATGCCGACGCTGTTGAGCATCACGCCGTCGCGCTCGGTGAGCCGCGGACCGGGATTGCCGGAGCGCCGGGCGGCGAACACGGTCTTGGTGACCACGGCGCCCAGTTCCGCCACCGGGAGCAGGGGCGAGAGCTCCGGCCCGAAGCAGCCGGAGGCGGGCATCACGGGATTCGCCAGCCGCAGGTCACCCAGTTCGACCGAAAGCTCGGGAAGGGCCGTAAGGTCGGCGGGCGCCGCGGCGAAGAACGCGTCGCGGGTCGCCGGTACCCGACCGTCCACCAGGGTTCTCGCCATCCGGAAACGTCCCCTCGAGAAAGAATGAATGAGAAGACTGCAACGCGGGCTCCGGCCGTGTCAAGACCGCCGATTGCGCGGCCATCCCCGCCTTCGTGATTATTCCACGCGGATATTCCGCCGGCCGGGGTCGTCCCCCGCCTTTGCTCCCATGACACGCACGGAAAGGCGCTCGCACCCACCAGCACGCGAAAGCCCGGCGCCGGCCGAAAAATTACCCGACCGAAACCGGCGCCGGGCCGGCGAAGATCGACATTTACCTCCGCCGGCCGCCACGGCCACGCTGGGTCCCCGCGGTGTCCCGACCGACGCCCGGCGGCGCGCCGATTCGACCAGTGAACAACGTCTTTCAGGAAAGCTTCAGGGAAGCGGAGCGCCCCGGGGGCCGCTGGAACCGGTGCGCTTCCGGCTCCACCCAACGGCATTCCCTCGGCCGGCGAAATCGAGTACGTTGGGTCGGTCAAGTCAATTCCGCAACCGTTGCCGCCCGCGCGGGAACGGCTTTCCCGGGAGAAACCATTGTTCATCGACTGGACGGCGGCACCCGCCACGCGCAGCCCGCGCGAAAAAGACAGCAGGCGAATAGCCAGTGGCCAGAACATTTCCGTCGTGCGCATCGAGATCGAGCCCACCGCGGAATTCACCGGAAAGACGCACGGGCACTTCCACGAGCAGTGGGTGGTCGTGCTCGGCGGTCAGGTGCGGATGACCGTGGACGGTGCCGAGTCCGAGCTCGGGCCGGGCGACGTGCTCTACATTCCCAGCCACGCGGAACACGCGCCGCTGTCGGTCGGCCCGCGGGGCGCGCAGTACCTGGAGATATTCTCGCCGCCCCGGATGGACCTGCTACCGGAGAGCATCGTGCCGCCGGTGTGACGGTGCCCGGCCCCGTTTCCCGTGCACCACCGGGGAAACGGGGCCGGTCCGGTTCAGGCCCGCGGCACTTCGGCGGGCGCGGTGTCGTCGTGCAGCCGCCGCTTCCTGGTTTCCGGTGCCGCGAAGGCCATCCACAGCGCGGCGAGGGTCACCAGGACGCCGATCGTCAGAAATGTCCCCGGCAGGCCGAAATACGGCCAGAGCAGCGACCCGAACAACAGCGGTACGAAACCCGCGCCGATCCGGCTCACCGTCGACGCCCAGCCGAACCCGCTCGCGCGCAAACTCGTCGGATAGAGTTCCGAGGCGTAGGCGTAGAGCGCGGGAATGGCCAGCTCGACGACGAAACCGAACACGGCGATCCACAGCTTCGCCGTCCCCGGCACCCCGAGCCGGGTGGCGAAGACGACCAGCGCGCCGGCGGCCGCGGGACCGCTGAGCCCGATGACCCATTTCCGCCCGGCGACCTCCACCAGCCAGGCCGAGCAGAGCACACCGGCGATGCCGACCGCGGTCATCAACGTCGTCACCAGGAAGGCCGCGTAGTTGCCGTAACCCCGTTCGGTGAGGATGCTCGGCAACCAGGTGAGTGCGCCGTAGTAGAGCAGGAAGACGGTCAGGAACAGGGCCCAGGCCGCGGAGGTGATCCGCGGGTGATGCCGCCACAGCGCACGCAGCTGCCCGGCCACCCCCGCCAGGGACAGCCGCGGCCGGGGACCCCCTCCGCCGACCGTCCACGCGCCGGGTTTCGCGCCGGTGAGCCGGACCAGCTTCTCGATCACCGCCCGCGCCTCGGTCGGGCGCCCGGACCGCGCGAGGTACAGGGGCGACTCGGGGACCCCGCGCCGGACGAAGCCCAGCAGCAGCGCCGGTGCGACCATGACCAGCAGCATGGCCCGCCAGTTCGGCTGCAACGCCACGGAGACCAGCCCGCACAGCGTCGCCCCGACCGGCCACCACACGTCCATCGCGGTGAGCACCCGGCCCCGCACCTTCGCCGGGGTGAACTCGCCGACGAGCGCGTAGTCGACCGGCACGCAGCCGCCGAGCCCGAGGCCGGCCAGGAACCGCAGGAGGCAGAAGGTGACGAAGTCCGGCGCGAGCGCCCCGGCGGCCGAGAACACCGAGAACATCAGCAGCGTCAGGGAAAACGCGCGCTTGCGGCCGATGAGGTCCGCGACCGCGCCCCAGGCGAACGCGCCGAGCGCCATGCCGATCAGGTTCGCGGTCCCGACCCAGGCGCCCTCGGCCTTGGTGAGCCCCCATTCGGCGGAAACCAGCGGGATGAGGAAGCCGTTGAGCGTGACGTCCCAGGCGTCGAAGGCGAACCCGAGCCCGCCGATGAGGAAGACGGCCCCCTGCACCCGCCATCGCCACGGCAGTTCCTGCACCACCTCCTCGCCGGTCTTCAGCGCGGTTCCGGCCGTGCTCACAGCAGGACGCCGGGCGTGTAGGCGGCGGCTTTGGGGTGGCGGGCGACGAGCCGGTCGATCCGGTCCGCCACCTCCGTGATCTGGTCGGCCGCCGCCCCGGTGAAGGCGAGCCGGTCGGCCAGGATGGCGTCGATTTCGTTCTGTCCCAACGGAAACCGGTCATCGGCGGCCAGCCGTGCCGGCAGCGTCTCCCCCGCCGTCTGCCCCGCCGTCCGCCCCGCCGTCTCCCCCGCCGGCGGCACCGTCGCCGACCGCGCGGCCAGCGCGGCCGCCACCGCGTGCCGCTTGATCAGCTCGTGCGCGGTCTCCCGCCCCATTCCGGCGCGCACGGCGGCCATCAGCATCTTCGTGGTGGCCAGGTAGGGCAGGTGACGGTCCAGCTCGGCGGCGATGACCGGCGGGAAGGCGCGGAACTCCGCCAGCACGGTCAGCATCGTCTCCACCAGTCCGTCGAAGGCGAAGAACGCGTCGGGCAGCGCGACCCGGCGCACCACCGAGCACGACACGTCGCCCTCGTTCCACTGGTCGCCGGCGAGTTCCGCGGCCATCGACAGGCAGCCCCGCAGCACCGCGGCCAGCCCGTTGATCCGCTCGCAGGAGCGCGGATTCATCTTGTGCGGCATCGCCGACGAGCCGACCTGGCCCTCGGCGAAACCCTCGGTGGCCAGGTCGTGCCCGGCCATCAGGCGGATGGTCCTGGCCAGGCTGGAGGGGCCGGCCGCGAGCTGGGTGAGGGTGGCGAGCACCGCGAAGTCCAGCGACCGCGGATAAACCTGCCCGACGCTGACGAACCGGCGGTCGAAGCCCAGGTGGGCGGCCACGCCCTCGTCGAGTGCGGCCAGCTTCGCCCGGTCGCCGCCGAAAAGGTCCAGCATGTCCTGGCCGGTGCCCACCGGCCCCTTGATGCCCCGCACCGGGTAGGTGTCGATCAGGTGCGCCAGCCGGTCGAACCCGAGCAGCACCTCCTCGGCCACCGTCGCGAACCGCTTGCCGAGCGGGATCGCCTGGGCCACCACGTTGTGCGTGCGGGCGGCCAGCACGGTCCGGCTGTGTTCGAGCGCGAGTTCGCGCAGCTTCGCGAGCAGCGCGACACACCGGTCGCGGACCAGCAGCAGGCTCTCCCGGATCTGCAGCTGTTCGACGTTTTCGGTCAGGTCGCGGGAAGTCATTCCCTTGTGCACGTGTTCGTGCCCGGCCAGCGCGTTGAACTCCTCGATCCGCGCCTTCACGTCGTGCCGGGTGATCCGTTCACGATCCGCGATCGAGGCGAGGTCCACCCGCTCGACCACGTCGGTGTAGTCCGCGATCGCCGCCGCGGGCACGTCGACGCCCAGCTCCCGCTGCGCGGTCAGCACCGCCAGCCACAGGCGCCGCTCGGCCACGATCTTGTATTCGGCCGTCCACAGCCGGACCAGTTCCGGCGAGGCGTAGCGGGTCGCCAGCACATTGGCGACCCGGGGTTCGGTGGTCACGTGGTCGACCCGCTTTCCGGAGAGGACGCTTTCAAGTGAGGGAGGTCGCGCGCAGCCCGTGGTTGCGCACCCGGGTGAACCAGAAGTCCTTCACCACGCCCGCGGTGCGCAGCCCGTCCGCCCAGCGCCGCGCGGCCTCGGTGTCCCGGGTGAAGGCGAAACAGGATGGGCCGTGACTGCTCATCGCGATGGCGTCGATGGCTGCTTCGGCGCGGCCGGCTTCGAGCACGCCCAGCACCGGCTGTCCCTGCAGGGCGATCTGCCCGTGCTTGAAACGGCTCACGAAGGTCAGCTCGTTGACCGTCGCGCAGAACGCGTCGTAGTCGCCTTCGGCGATGGCCGGGGCGAGGCCCATGAACACCAGCTGTGCGGTGCGCCACGACTCCTCCGGGGGAATCGGGGTGAACCCCTTGAACCACGCCAGTTCCTCGGCACCGCCGATGTGGCGTCCCTCGACGGCCAGGATGAGGATCGGCCAGTCCGGGAAGGGCAGTTTGACCAGCGGAGTCGGCGGATCGACCGCCTGCGCGAAGTGCGAGGGCAACAGGTAGCGGTGCGGATCGTCGGCGAAGTCGGGCGGGTTGCGGTGGCCGCAGTCGACCAGGAAACCGCCGTGCCGGGCGAGATTGGTGCTGGCCCCCGAGGTCCGGCCGCGCCCGAGGGTGGCCGACAGCTCCCGCAGCTCCGGTTGCCGGCCGCAGAGCCGGGCATAGGCATAGCCGACGCCGAGCAGGGTCGTCGTCTTCGACCCGAAGCCGGAGTGCTGGGGCAGCGGACGCGTGACGGTCACGGTCGCGGCCGGCCCGTCCCACAGCCGCCGCAGTTTGTGCACGGCCGCCTGCAGTTCACCGGCGGTCTCCTCCTGCGTGCCGCTGACCGACGCCGTTTCGCCGGCCAGGCGCACCTGCGCGGTCATGCTCGGCTCCTCGACCGCGATCGAGGCGATTCCGTTGCGGCGCAACGACTTTCCGTCCAGGTTGATCAGTGTGAAGCTGAGCCGCGCCGGCGAGGACACCTCGACCGCGCGCGGCAGCGACACCGTGGCTGGTGCTTCCATGCCTGCTGCTTCCATGGGACTCCTCGGCTCGGGTCGGGCGGGTTCGACGGGCATCACAGACCGGTCCGCTCGCTCAGGTGAGCGCCGGTCGCGTCGAGAAAGTCGCGCACCGCGGTGGAAAGCGTGTCCAAGGCGGCCGGTGATCCCTGGGTCCACACGGCAGCCAGCGCGCGGTAGACGGTCGAGGTGGCCGCCACCACGTCCGGCGCCAGCGGGTCGGGCCGGGGCCACCGGTCGCGGGGCAGCCCCTGCCGCACGCCGGCCTGCACGACCTCGCGCAGACCGGGGTGGAGGAACCGCAGCAGTTCCTTGCACACCGGGATGCCGTCGCGGTAGAAGCGGTTCTCGTCCGGGGTCCCCGCGTGGTCGATCAGGATGAGGCCGCGGTGGCCGTCGAAGCCGTATTCCGCCTTGCCGTCCACCAGTTCCAGACCGACCGCGGCGCAGTGCCGGGCGAGGACCCGGGTCACCCGCCGGGTCGTGGCGATCACCTCGTCGAGGTCGGCCGCCGAGACCCGGCCGACGACGGCCGCCTCCTCCCTGGTGACGAACCGGTCGGTCTCCTCGAACTTCGTGGTGAACTCCACCATCGTCTCGCCGAGCCAGGGCCGTCCCGCCGTGGACCAGGCCGGCACCAGGCCGGGGTCGAGTCGTCCGGCGGCCAGCCTGCGGTGCACCGACGATTCACGGGGCAACGCCGCGCGGTAGACCACCTGCAGCGGGATCATCCCGCCCGCGCCGGTCCGGTCGGCCCGGCCGTCCAGGTCGACGTCGAGCAGCCGGACCCGGATCGCGTTGTCCGCGACCTGTTCGAGGAAATGCGTCTCGATCCCGGCCGCGGCGAACAGCGCGAACGACTTGACCGCCATCGCGGTCGCCGCCGCGCCCTTGCCCGGAATCTCGTCCGGCATGATGCCGAAGTCGAAAACCGAGTAGCGGTCGGAGAAAGTGAAGATGCCTTCACCGGTCTTGCCGTCGGCCGGCGGTGCCAGTATCTCCAGATCCTTGCTCGACCAGCGTTTCATGGCTTCCCTCCCCGATCGCGCAGCAACGCCTTCACCCGCTCCGGCGTCAGGGGAAGCGCGAGCACGCTTCCCTTGAGCCCCAGCGCGTCCCGCACGGCATTGGCGATCGCGCCGCCGCAGCCGGTGGTGCCGCCTTCCCCGGCGCCGCGCACACCCAGCGGGTTGTCCGGCGCGGGCGCGTCCTCGAACACCGTGATCATCGCCTCGGGCACGTCCAGCGCCCGCGGCCACTGGTAGTCGGCGAGCGTGGTGTTCAACGGCTTGCCGGACGCGTCGTAGGTGAACTCCTCGAACAGCGCCCCGCCGATGCCCTGGGCGAGCCCACCCTGCAGCTGTCCGTCGACGATCAGCGGATTGAGGCTGCGCCCGATCTCGTAACCGATGGCGTAGCGCAGCAACCGCACACCACCGGTTCCCGGGTCGATTTCGACCTGGGCGCAGTGCACGCCGTAGGGGTAGGTCATCACGTCCACCACGAAGGTGCCGCGCCCGATCAACCCGGGTTCCTCACCGTTGCGCAGCTGACGCGCGGTAAAGCACTCGCGGACGATTTCGGCGAGCGTCACGCGCTTTCCGGGAACACCCGCGACGACGAAGGTGCCGTTTTCGATCCGCAGGTCGTCGGGCGAGACTTCGAGCATGTCGCTCGCGACGCGCCGGGCCTTGCCGACGACCTCCTCGGCCGCGCGCTGCACCGCCGAACCGCCCACCACGGTCGAGCGGCTGGCCCAGGTGCCCGCTCCGTCGGGCAGGATGTCGGTGTCGGACAACACGACCCCGACGGCTTCCGGCGCGATGTCCAGCTCTTCGGCGACCACCTGCGCCATCACGGTCTCGATGCCCTGCCCGACGTTGGTGCCGCCCATCGCGACCCGCACCGCGCCGGTGGTGTCGACCTCGACGATCGCGCTGTCGTGCGGCCCCAGCCCTGCCTTCTCCACGAAGAAGGCACAGCCGGTGCCGATGAGCCGGCCCGCCTCCCGCGCGGCGCGGGCCTCCTCCCGCCAGGCCCGGTAGCCGGCGGCGGCCAGTGACTTGTCGAAGTGTTCGAGGTAGTCCTTGCCGTCGAGGACCATCGGGGTCTCGTAGATCACGATCGGCCGGGTGTGCGGGAGTTCGCGGTGGTCGAGCAGGTTGCGGCGGCGCAGGTCGACCGGGTCCATCCCGAGCTCGCCCGCCGCGATGTCGAGGGCGTGTTCGCGCACGAAGGTCACCTCGTACCGGCCGGGCGCGCGATAGGTGCCGGTCGGGCTCTTGTTCGTGGTGACCACGTGCACCCGGGTGCGGTAGGCGGGCAGGCGGTAGGGCCCGGGCATCATGGTCGCGGTGAGCATGCCGACCGCGGCTCCGTGCGTGCGGATGTAGCCGCCGTTGTTCTGCCACACCTCGTCGCGCAGTCCCAGCAGGTGACCTTCCTCGTCGAAGGCCAGCTCGATGGTGTGCTCCTGCTCGCGGGAATGGTTGGCGGCCAGCAGATGCTCGGTCCGGTCCTCGCTCCACTTCACCGCCCGCCGGGTGCGCAGGCACAGGTACGGGACCAGGATGTCTTCGGGATAAAGCTCGCCGCGCACCCCGAACCCGCCGCCCGCGTCCGTTTCGGTCATATGTATCCGGTGTTCGGCGATGCCGAGCAGCTGGGCCAGGACCCGCCGGTTCCAGTGCGGCACCTTGGTCGCGCCCCAGATCGTCATCCGGTCGGTGACCTCGTCGTAGTCGGCGACGAGCCCCCGGGGCTCCAGCGGTGTCCCACCGTGGCGGCCGACCTTGAGCGGGACGCGGACGACCCGCGGCGCCGTTTCGAACACGCGGTCCACGTCGCCGTAGCCGATCTCGACGACGGCGGCCTTCGGGGTCCGGCCGCCCCAGCTCTCCTGCGGCAGTTCGGCCGCTTCCCTGGCGTCGAGCGTGACCGGCAGCTCCCGCAGGTCCAGCCCGACCAGATCGGCGGCGTCCTCGGCCAGATAGGGGTCCTCGGCCAGCACGACGGCGACCGGATCGCCGACATAGCGCACGAAGCCGGTGGCCAGCACGGGTTGCAGGTACGGATCGAGATCCAGCCCCGGCACCACCTGGCGGACCGGGATCCTGGGCAGCACCGGGAAATCCGCGGCGGTGTACACCCCGGCGACCCCGGGCGAGGCCAGCGCGGCGGCCGTGTCGATCCCGCGGATGCGCGCATGCGCGACGGGCGAGCGGATCACCCGGAGCCACAGCTGGGCCGGGCGGCTCACATCGTCGTGGAACCGGCCACGGCCGAGCAGCAGCCGCCGGTCCTCGAGCCGGCGCACCGGTTTTCCGAGCACAGTCAAGGTTCTTCTCCCGTTATCGGCCGTGTGACGCGGATCGGGCGGCGGATCTTGGAGTGGATCTGGCGGCGGATCTTGCGGCGGAGTCGATCGAGTCGACGATGCCCTTGTAACCGGTGCAGCGGCACAGGTTCGCCGAGACGCATTCGGTGATCCGCTCGCGATCGGCGCCGGGCTCGTCGCGCAGCAAAGCCGTGGCCAGCATCAGGAATCCGGGCGTGCAGAAACCGCACTGCAGGCCGTGGTTCTCGGTGAAGGCCCGCTGCAGCTCGTCGAGTTCGCCGTCGCGGCCCAAGGACTCCACGGTCTCCACCCGGGCGCCGTCCGCCTGGACGGCGAGCAGCAGGCAGCCACGGACCGGGTCACCGTCGACGAGCACCGTGCACGCGCCGCACACGCCCTGCTCGCATCCCTGATGCGTGCCGAGCAGGCGCAGCTCACGCCGGAGCACGTCGGCCAGGCTGCGCCGGGGATCCAGCACCAGTTCGTGGCGTTCGCCGTTCACCGTGATCGTCACCGTGATCGACATCGGCACGTCGTCGAAGGCGGTGATGTCGGGGGTCATGCCTGCGGTCCTCCCTTCGCCTGAGCTTGTCGCAACGCGCGAGCGACCAAGGTGCTCGCCAGTTCCCGGCGGTATTCCGCGCTCCCGTGGACGTCTGCGGGGGGTTCGAGGTCCTCCGCGGCCACGCGCGCCGCGAACTCGAACGCCTCGGCCCCGGCCACCGCGCCCAGCAGTGCCTTTTCCGCGTTGGGCACCCGGACCGGCCGGTCGGCCACCCCGCCCAGCGCGATCCGCGCCTCGGCGATCGCGCCCCACCGGTCGAGCCGGATCGCCGCCGCCGCGGCGACCACCGCGTAATCCCGTTGACGGATCGAGTACTCGGCGAGCGCGGCGAGAACCGGCCGGTGGGCGAACCTGACCTCGACCAACAGTTCGTCGGGGGCCAGCGCGGTGCGGTGCCTTCCGGTGAAGAAGCCGGCCGCGTCGAGCACCCGGGTGCCGGCCGGGCCCAGCGCGATCAGCTGGGCGTCGAGCAGCACCGCGAGCAGGCACCATTCCGAGCACGGGTCCGCGTGGGCGATGCTGCCGCCGAAGGTGCCCCGACTGCGAATGGGCGGGAAAGCCACCCACCGCGCGGACTCCGGCAGGATCGGGAATCCGGTGTGGACGGCGGGATCGGTCACCGTTTCGATGTCGGCGTGGCGGGTGAGCGCCCCGATCCGCAGGGTGTCCTCGGTGACCGCCAGGCCGCGCAGTCCAGGTAGGCGGGTCACGTCGACCAGCGCGCGCGGCCGGACCAGGCGGCGGTTGAGCAGGGGGACAAGGCTCTGCCCACCCGCCAGCACCCGGGCGCCGTCCTGAGCACCGTCCTGAGCACCGGCGTGGGCACCGAGCAGTGCGACGGCTTCCTCGGCCGTTTCGGGCCGGAAGTAACCGAACTTCGCGGGCTTCACGCGATCACCGCCCGCGCCGCGTCGAGGACCGCGTCGGGGGCGAACAACCGCTCCCCCAGGCGCACCCGCGTACCCGGCTCGACCCACCGCGGTTCCGCGTTCCGGATGTCCTCTTCGGACAGTCCAAGCGCGACGGCGAGCCGGCCGGCCAGCCCCGGCGCCAGCGGCGCGGCCGCGGCGCTGGCCGCCCGCACCGCCATCAGTTCCAGCGCCATCCCGGTGCGTGCCACGCCGGGCGGTGGATCCGAGCCGAGCAGATCCGCGCAGGTTTCGCCGAACCGGCGCGCCCGGGCCACGAAGACGACGAGTGCTTCCGCGGCCGCGCGCAGATCGAGCCGCTCCGGCAGGCAGGCCGGCCGGACCGTCGCGACCAGTTCCCGGATCTGCTGGTAGAACCGTTCGCACTCGGCGTTCCACGCCCCGGCTTCCGGTGCCACGCCGCCGAAAGCGCGCTCCACCCGCCGGCCCACGTCGTCGAGCCAGTCCTGCCAGTCGAGCAGGGTGGTCCGGACGAACCCGGTGTACTCGCCGACGGAGAAGTCCCGGCGGCGAATGTCCGGGCGGGTGAGCGCCAGATAGAGCCGGAGCTGGTCCCGGGTGTGCGGGGCGAAGGCGCCCCGGCCCCAGATCGCGTGCCGGCGGCCGGTCGAGAACTTCGCCCCGTCGAGCGTGTAAAACTCGTTGCACACCATCGTTTCGGGCGGCGCCACGGTGTCGGTGAACGACGAGAGCACGGCGGGAAACACCACGGCCCGCAGATATGCGTTGTCGTAGCCGAAGAACAGCACCGTCCGAGGGCGTTCCGCGGCGGCGTAGGCGGCCCAGTCATCGAAGCCCTGCCCGGCCGCCAGCCGGCCGAGCGCGGTCAGGTACCGCCCCACGAGTTCGAAGGCGGAGTACAGCCGCTGCCCCGAAAGCTCCGGCTCGTCCGGGCCCACCGGCACCGGGATGCCGTCCTCGGCGACGATCGTCACCGGCAGGTCCGGCAACGGCTCCGCGAGCACCCGGTCGAGGTAGGAGCGCAGGCGGGCGCTCATCGCGACCGAGGAGAGGTAACCGGTCAGCCAGGGCCGCAGCGGTTCCAACGGCAGGAAGTACCGGGTCAGCTCGCGCTGCTGCGCCGCCGCCCCGCAGGTGGTGCAGCTGGGCTCGACCAGTTCGGCATCGGCGAAGGGCCGTGCGCAGGACTCGCATTCGATTCCCGCCGTGTCGCGGGATCCGCAGTGCGGGCACGCCCCGGCCACGAACGCTTCGAACAGGTAGCGCGCACACCCGGCGCAGTAGTTCGCCGGCACCCGCTTGGCGACGACCGCCCCGGTGCGCCGCAGCTTTTCGAACACCTGCCGGGCCACGTCCGGGTACTCCGGCGCGGAAGGCCGGACGAACACGTCCCAGCCGATCTCCGCCGCGGCCAGCGCCTCGACGATGGCATCGGTGTTGCGTTCGGCCAGCGCGGTGAACGACATCCCCGCCGCCCCGGCCGCGACCGCGACCTGGCTCTGGTGACCGACGGTGCCGAGCAGCAGGTGCGCCGGCGTGCCCCGCGCGATCAGCGCACGCCGGCTGGTGTCGGCGGCAAGGTAAGGCCCCGCGAGATGTCCGAGGTGCAGTTCGCCGTTCGGGGTGGGAAACGAGGGCAGCAGCACCACCGGGCGTTCGTCGCGGCCCGCGACCGCCAGCCGGTCGGCGTGCGCCCGCGCGAAGGAGGCCATGTCCTCCCACCAGAGCGTGAGGAAGGTCAAGGGCTTCGCCGGGTCGGTGTTGTGCAGCGTGTGCACGCCCAGCGGGGTCAGCTCGACGCTGTCCCCGGCCTGAACCGGCTCGTCCGCGCCGTTCCAGCCGAGCACGCCACGACCGTCCAGGATGATCCAGACCTCGGTGTCGTGATGGTTGTGCGGTGCCGTCGCCTCACCGGGCCGCAGCGTGACGCGGCGGATGTGGAACGGCAGCCCGTCCCGCTCCGCCCAGGCCGGCGGCGCGCTGCGGACGAAGCCGGGCGACGCCAGGTCGCCGGGGGTGCGGGGAATCCGACCTATGATCATGAGGTGATGTGCACCTTCCGCTCGGCCGACAAGGTGTCCCACTCCAGCGCGGAGCTCACCGCCGAGGTGTCGAACCGCTCGTAGCCGAGCACGCTGTTGGCGATCTCCGCGCTCCGCCAGGCCAGCAGGCTGAGGTTCGGGTCGGCCACACCGAACTCGTGCCGGGCCGCGTTCTGCGCGTAGATCCGGTTCCGCTCCGGTCCTGTCCAGCCGAGACTGAAATCCGGCCGGACGACGGGGCGTCCCTGGTCGAGCACGAGCCGCTCCGCGACCCCGTGCAGCAGTTCCGGCAGGGCATGCCGGTAACCGGTGGCACACACCACCGCGTCGACCGTTTCCCGCACCCGCGCGCCGCCGTGGGTGGCCCGCCAGGTCGTGCTCACCCCGGCGGCCGCCTCGTCGATCGCGGTGAGCTGGTGCCCGAGCAGGATCCGGCACGGCCGCCCG